>CADCMN010000001.1 GCA_902802575.1 uncultured Eubacteriales bacterium
CTTAAATAAGGTTCGTAGCAAGAAGGAAAAATCCTTTGATGTTCTTGTCAGTCCTCGTGATCCGTTTGGCTTGAACTATTATGAAAATGGGGCTGAAAAGATGTTCAAGCTGATGGAGGATAAACCGTTCAAAAATTCGGTTGGGATTTATTACTATGGATGGCTAAAAGATGGTATACGGGAATAGGCATGTGCAAGCTAAGAGAAATGTCGAATGAACCGGGATGCAACTACATCGTTTGGGTTGGAGGAAGGAGATTGTTTAAGAGGCTTAAACTAGAGGAGCATTTGGAAAAAGTGTGGTCGGTTTGACACAAAAAAGAGCGCCGAGGAACTTAATCCCCGGCGCTCAATCGTTCACGCATCGGCATGGTGTTTCAACTTACATCTATACCTCTCATAATCGCTGCTCAACAGATAGTCGATTATTGATACTTTCGGTATGAAATAGGTGTTGCGAACATAGAAATGTTCTACATGATTTCCCCGGAGCAGCTTTCTCGCTGTTCCATCGCCAATACCTCCGAGCATACGACAGAACAGGTCGATGGTAACTATGTCAGGGTACTTTGAAAACTTAACTAAGTATTCGCTTCGTGTCATTTGCGTCGATCTCCTTTATTATTTGCCAACAACAGACGACGCAATGGATTTTGAATCTTATTCTATTATTATCGTGGGCAGGCAGGGGTTATATGCCCTCCATTTGCCCTCCAAATTCTTTGGCAAAAATCTTTTTCACGAAGAACCCGCAAAGGCAGACACCACGGATATTTTTGCCGTTTTGAGCCGTTTTTATCAGATTTTGTCGGAGTTTTTCACGACCTTCTATGCCCTCCGAACGATCTTGATTGCCGCTGACTGCCGTCAACGTGCAACGACTCAAAATCCGTTGATGGCGACATCGTGTGGGTTCGAGTCCCACCACCGGCACCATGTCGAGTGGTGATAACGGATTTGAGTTATCACCACTCGATTTCTTTTTACCTTCCGAAAAGGAGTGTCGGCAATTCGGAAGGGATTTCGTCACACTGCTTTTGAGGTGTAGTTCACGCGAACGCCGCGGCGCATATCGAGCGCGAGCAACACATCGTCCGGCACCGGCACTTCCAGATACCCGACAAACCGGTAACAGATACAGATGCGCTGCGTCCGGTTCTTGCCGGTGCCTTCCGTTTCGTACACGTCGATATGATCGATCAGTTCCCATAAAAGCGGCGCCGTCAGCGTTTCCATTTCCATGAACTTGCGGATCGCAGCGGTAAACAGCTTCGTACTGCTCTTTTGCAGTTCCAGTTCATTCAGCCGGATGCGGTACTCCGCTGCCTTTGCTTTCAGTTCCAACCGTTCCCGATCGTGTTTCTGCGATAATTGTGCAAACCACTCGTCCGTGACCTTGCCGGAAAGGTTATCTTCATAAAGCTTCTCATACAGCGCCACAAGCTGCTCGCTGCGGGAGGTTGCTTTCTGTAAATCGGCTTCAATCCGCCTGCGCTCTGCGGTCTGTTCCTTTTCGGAATGTTGCTGCAAAAGCGCTACAAACGATTCTTCGTCGTATTCGAGCAGGGCGGCAAGCCGTTTCAGCTCACTGGTGACAATGGTCTCGATCGCATCGGCGCGAAGATAGTGCCGTGTCTTGCACGTACCGCGATAGTCTTTCTCGTAGTTGGAACAGGCAAAGAAATGAATATCGGGATTGATCGTGTTCGTATGATACCACAGCTTCTTTCCGCAATCGGCACAGACAAGCAGATCGGAAAAGATGTTCTTCTCGCCGTTCTCCGGCTTCGGCTTGCGTCGCTTCGTCTTGGATAGCTTTCGCTGCACCAGTTCAAAAGTCTCGCGGTCAATGATCGGTTCGTGAACATCGCGGAAAATCACCCAGTTCTCCTCCGGATTCTCCAGCCGTTTCTTGTTCTTGAACGATTTGGAGTACGTCTTGAAATTGATCACGTCCCCGCAATACTCCTGATTCCGCAGAATCTTCTGCACCGTATTCATGCGCCAGCGATACGGATCCTGCTGTGGACGTTTTCCTCCGCGCGGCAGTCCTTTGTCGAACCAGTGCGCCATGGGAACCGGAATCTGCTGATCCTGCAGATAATGGCAGATCGATTCCGCGCCTTGCCCCTGCAGCGTCATTTTGAAGATCGTCCGCACCGCCTCGGCGGGTTCCGGATCGATGATCCACTTTTTCTTGTTCTCCGGCGATTTCATGTACCCGTAGGGCGGCTGCGACAGAGGCTCACCCATATTCCCGCGCAAGCGGTGCGAACAGCGAATCTTGCGGGAAATGTCCCTCGCGTACATCTCATTCATAACGTTGCGAAACGGCGCCAGCTCGTTTTCACCCTCGTCGGAGTCGACCATATCATTGACCGCAATGAAGCGTACATCGTGTTCCGGGAAGTAAGTATCGGTATAATTGCCGACCTCCACATAATGGCGTCCGAGACGGGATAGGTCCTTGACCATGACGGTCGTGACATACCCAAGCTCTATATCCTCCAATAGTTTCTGAAAGCCCGGACGGTTGAAGTTCGTGCCGGTGTAACCGTCGTCCACATAGTAGCGGGTATCGCTGAGTCCGTATTCCTTCGCTTTCTGTGCAAGAAACGTCTTCTGATTCGAGATCGAATTGCTCTCCGCATCCTGTCCGTCATCCTTGGACAGGCGGCAGTAGAGGGCAGTGATGCCCTCAACCGTTTTCTTTTTCGGCTGCATATGCCTCCTTTCCGACAGCCGCACATACACATTCCGCGTTCAGCGTAGAACGATCGTCTGTGAATGTCAATTCTGCCGTATTGTTCGTCAGATAATGCTGGAACCGATCCTTGAGAAAGACCGGCTGCTCTTTCTTCGGATGGAATGGAAGGAAACGGGATGCGACGATGTATCGCACCCCGTTCACAACGTATTCCTGATCCTGTCGCTCCATATTGCGGAGCATCTTCATTTCGGTTGCCTGCATTGTATTACCTCTCTTGCTCACGGGAGCGCATACGGCGTTTGTATGCCTGCTCCAATACGCTCTCCACATATTCCTGTGCCTGCTTCGGCGTATAGCCCTTGGGGATATACTTGGAGATCCGCTCCATCGGGAGCGACAGATGCTCTTTCTGATTCGGCTTATCCTCATCCATGATTTCCCGGATGCGATCGAACGTCAGTTCACCGAGCAAGTGCTCTCGGTGCATCCGAACCGCCTGCGAATAGGATGGTGTTTTATCAAGCAATTCCGCATCTGAGGCGAGATCCGTTTGCTGCTCCCCGTTTAGGTAGGAAAGCTCCACGCCGACCGAGAAAGCGATCCTGCCGGAATCCACCAAGGAAAGCAGCTCCGGGATCAGGTTTGTCAGCCGGATATAGCGCTGTACCGTTTTGTAGCTCTCGCCGTTTTCCTTTCCGATCTGCGCTGTGGTACGGCTGTCGTCCGACTTCGGGACAACTTGTCCCGAGGTGGCAAGATCGGTTCGCTGCCCCTGTCGGGACATGGCGTCCGCTTTCAGCTTGTAGGCAAATGCCTTTTCACTCGGCAGCAGATGTTCCCGGTGCAGGTTGCTGTCCACAAGCAGGACCGCCGCCTCGTCACGGGTGAGATCGCATACAATCGTCGGCACGGTTTCCCGTCCGAGCGCCCTTGCCGCAAAGCAGCGGCGGTGACCGGAGATGATCTCGTATTCGCCGTCGGCATTCTCGATCGGTCGGATCAGGATCGGACACAGAATGCCGTGCTCGCATATGCTTTCCTTCAGACGATCCATCTCCTCATTATCCAGCACCTTGTACGGATGATCGGGGAACGGATGCAGCTTGTTAAGCGGGATCATGGCCAGCTTCGTTTGTCCGGTCGGTTTCTTATCTTTCGTAATCATGACGCTTTGCTCCTTTCAGTTGTTTCTTGATTTCCGGTGGCAGCGCATCTGCGATCTTTTGCGCTTTGTCGCGCTCTGCCTGCAATTGCCGGATTTTCATCTCATAGACAGCAAGCGTATCGTTCAGTGCCCGGACGCGGGATCGCTGTTCGCCGGCATAGCGGTTCGCATTTTCGACGGAACGATTCTGCTCCGCGATCTTCTGTTCCAGTTCGGTCACATACCCGTCGATGCTCTTGGTCTGTTCGACCAGCTTGTAATAGTCCGGCAGATAGCGACCGATCTCTTTCAGCGCTTCGTCGCGTTTCTTTCCGGCGTTGAATATGTTCACGTTCTGCAGTGCTTTGCTCACGGCGTCATACGACTTGCTGACGTTCTCTGCCGATCGGAACAGGTACGGCGGAATATGCTTGCGTCCGGTGATCGACGCGGGGATGCCGCGTTCCAATTCCGGATAGAAGCCGTGCATCCGATCGTAGAAGTCATCCTGCCATTTTGACATGGCGGTTTTGTTGCCGAGTACTTCTTTTGCGGACAGCCGACCGTCTTTGGTGATCGGCACAAAGCAGAAGTGCATGTGCGGCGTCTTTTCGTCCATGTGAACGACGGCAGAGATCACGTTCTCTTTCCCGACCCGTTCGTACAGAAAAGCGGCAGCCCTTTCAAAGAACTGCCGCTGCTCGGAGCTGTTCAGTTTTTCCATGATCTCCGGGGAAGTGGTGATCAGCGCTTCCACCATGATCACACTGTTGGATCGTGTTCGTGCTCCGACCGCTTGGATACGATCCATACAGCATTGCTTGTACTTGCCGGACGGCTCGATCAGGTGATAGTTCTGTTCCGATCTCGCTTTGTCGATGTTCGGATTGCTCTTGTATTCCGTCTTCTTCCGCTCGTTGTGACGGTCACGACCGGCGACTCCGCCGGACTGCGCTTTCTGAAATCTCAGGATCGCGTAGGGCATACGGATTCCTCCTTTCGAAAGTGGGGTTCAACAACATATCCCGAAGGATATGCACGACGATGGTTTGGTTGAAATGCTTTGTCAGCATATGATTTGGTTTCCTTTCTGCTTTGTAGATTTGATATTTGCAGCGGTGAATTGTATTCTGTTCCCGGACCGCTGCTTTGCGGGAATGTGTTAAGAGTGCCAGGTTCGTTGTGTGTGCGGTTGGCACTCTCACCCTGCGGGGGGAGAGAATACTGCTCGGCTCATGCCGCGCGCGGAGGTTCGCATTGTGAACCGTCCGCCCGCGGCGGCAACTGCTCCGAAGGGAGGGCATCCGACCGCCCAATCCTTTGCATGAGCCGAGCAGTATAACACACTAGACCTACACGGTAGGTCGTGTGCTCCTGCGGAGGGCGTGCAAACGGTGCCAAACCGCGCTCTTCGCACGTTTCCGCCGTTCGCGGGATGGCGGCAGCGGCAACCTTACTCCCACAAGCTTCCGATTTCTGCCGCCACAGTAAGAGTGCCAACTTGCGTATACAGTCAATTTGGCACTCTTGGTTGGCACGCTTACATATCCTTCGGGCGCGTGTAGTACCACACATGATCCCGAAGCTCCGAACCGACGCCAAGGTTCGCCTTCGCGCGTTTCAGCGTTCTGGTACTGTAACCCTTGCTGTTGAAGAACGCTTCCGCGTCTGTGCTCGGAATGGACTCGCGCTTGGAGAAGTAGTTCCGAAGCATCTGCTCAACTTCCTTTACCTTCGTCGGTCGGACATCCGAAACGTCGTTCTGATCGACGAGCTCATCTGCGGTCAAAGAGCTTGTCCCCTCGAAGAACAATCTGCCTTCCTCCGCAATGAACACCAGTGTCTGACCCATCTCGCCGACGTTGTTCTTGACTGGAGCAAGATATACTTCCGGTTCGTCGGACTTCGGCTTCGACAGCAGAAGCACGCTTCGTGCTGCGCCGGAAATATCGACTGAGCCGAGACCGCGATGGATCGCTTTCAGACCTTTCATCTTATTCAGATGCTCGATCAGCAGGATCGCGCAGCCGGTGCGCTCGGCGATACCCATCAGGGCATGGAATGCCGGACGCACTTCGTTTGCTCGGTGCATATCCACGCCAGTGAGATATGCCTGCAGCGGATCGAGTACCAGCAGCTTCGCGTTCGTCTGAACGATCGCTTGCTCGATCCGGTCATCCTTAAAGGACAGGGACGACTTCGATTCGTCGATGATCCGCACCTTGCTGCAATCGGCGCCTGCCGCTTCCAATCTCGGCTTGATCGTATCCGCGATTCCGTCCTCTGCGCTCTGGTAGATGCAGCAGACCGGCTCGCGCTGTTCATCCTCCCCAAACAGCGGAGCGCCGGTCGTCAGCGCCGCGATGATCGACAGCGCCAACATGGTTTTGCCCTCGCCCGGATTGCCGCGCAGGATCGTGATCTTGCCTGCCGGAAGGTACGGCTTCCACAGCCATTTCACTTCTTTTGATTCAACCTCCGCAAGGTTGATCAGGTTCAATTCGCTCATATTGCTTTTCTCCTTTCCGGACGGTAAAAGAAAAGAGCCGATCAAACGATCGACTCCCAAGATTCCGCCCTATTCTGTTCTTGTCCCATAGCTCACTTCCCGTTTCCGGTGCGATACGATTTCTTTGACTCACCTCCGATCTGCCCGATTTCGCTTCCCACGGCAAAAGTGGGCGCAGTATTCATAAACTCCGACGCATCCCACCGCGCCGGAGCTTACAAAGGACAGAACCCATCCCATCTTCCGTCCTTCTATATTAAAACAAGGCAAAGGAGGCGAAATGTTCCTGAAAAGAATAATATATTTTGGCAAGTTAAAAACGCCTCACTTTCGGATTAAAGTAAGGCGTTGCAGCATTATGCTTCTATTACTTTTTCGTCAACTCCCGCAGCACCTTTCCCGTGCTTGTTTGACAAAGAATCGAAAGCATAAAATACCTTATGTGACTGTTATTAATACTATCCGGTAATCGGAATGTATTTGTATAAACCAAAGAACAATCTGCTTGAAAGAAATCCAATCGATAAAGTTGATTGTTCTCCGGGATCTCAAAAGAAAACCCTCCGTATTCCGGAGCATCGTGAAATATGATCGGCTCGCCCAGATGAACGATTTGATCTCTTTCCTCATGCTTTTCAAGGTGAAACGAGTAAACAAAGGAACCTTCTCCTTTACTATATCTGACATGTGACAATATCCCGCCAACCGAATCATCGTTGCTTTTTTCGATTGCGTTGATAATCATTTCGGACGAAACATACTGTTCGCACGATGGCAAACCGGGATCAAGCTGTTTTGTCAACTCCTGATAAACCAATGGAGAACCGATCCAGGCTCTCTGACAGTCATGGGTTATCGTTCCATCCTTGACGCATGCGATATGGCAATCGTCCTGATCGTCGATTGTGCAGAGAATGAACTCAACGGCATTATTAGGTGCAGATTGATGAATCTCCAATGCTTTTTTCCAGAGTTCCTCGTCAGTGAATCGTTTGGCAGTATATACGTACTCTAGAAGCTTATGCGCATACATGATATCGTTTCCAGCAAATGCGATACAACATCTTGGTTCAATAATCATAGTTTTCAAAATGCCAAACTTTTTTACCAATGCAAAGGTACTTTCACCCCAATTGGCTTTGTTTGCAAAACGATCATCCGTCGTTATCTTCGTATCTCCATATATACTGACGACAGGGACAACTTCTTCTTCAAACTTCGCTATCTTTCTCTCTGCAAATACAAAACTCATTTTTTGAATCTCCAAGTTGATATATTTTATTATAACACTCTAAACGGAAGATCAGAAGAGCATTCTATACCTATATACAGTTTTTGCGGGGTCTCCTAAACCCAATCCTCTCCCCAGTAAACTCCTCGTATCTCCTTCCTATGCTCTGTATCCGCTTTGAGACAGCGCTGTGCGTGGCGAGACCGACGGTTTTGGCAACGTCCTCCTGCTTCATTTCGTTCCAGCGCAGCCAGAGGATCTTTTGATCCGTTTCGGACAGGGTATCCCAGAATGCTTTTGCCTCGACGCGATCCCAAACGGATTCCTCCAACTCGCCGTCCGGGTTAAAACAGAAATCCGGCCTGGTATAGTTCTTGAGCTGCAGCACCTCTGTGGAAATCTTCGTCGGATGCGCCGTGTCCGTATGATACCAACGCACATAGAAATTTGTCTTGTCATGGCTCTGCCGTGAACCGAAATCCTCATGGCAGCGATGCGAGCGGATATAGCGGTACATCACGTCAAAGCCATTCTTCTGCATGACCTGCGGTACGATCGTTTCCATGCACATGCTGACATACGAATCCGGCGTGAATCCGAAATGCTCGTCCGGCGTCCGCAGCGTCTGCCGATAGAAGTCACCCGTTTGGGGCAGCAGATTCAGCTCCTCCAGTTCGCGAATCCACAATGGTACCGCATGGGCAATCACCCAGAACGGATCATAGCCGGAGTAATCCTCCATTTTGCCGTGAATACCCATATACGGCCAAGCGAGAAAGGCATACGCATCGATTACGACCTGCAGGAAATTGTCACTTTCTACGCGGCGTATCGTTTCGGGGTCAGTAAACAACGCTCGCGGCGTACGCTTGAGCGTAATCATTTCCTGATTGGTACGGTTCAGCAGCACTTTGGGGATCATAAGGAACGCGGGAATAAACTCCGCGTTCTTGTATCGCCGCAGTGTTCCGTCTGATTGCCGAATCTTGATTGCCTGCATTTCCGCACCTTCTTACCTGCCCAAAGGGATACTTCCACTACTATCACCCTAATCATAAACGATTACCCGTCCAATAAAACGGACTTCAATAATGGAGAATTGTGAACTTATTCATATATCGATTTATTGAACCATTACTTATCTTCCAATCTTCACCAAAACGATCATATTCCATGCGTGACTTATTGTATGTAGACTTTTTGTATTCATCCTTTATATAATTCATACGGAGGTGTCATAATGGATATCATAAAAGTCTTTGGTAATAATTTGAAAAAATACAGAACAGCATTAGGATTATCTCAAGAAGCTTTTGCAGAAAAAAGCGGGTTGCACCGAACTTATATTAGCGCTATCGAGCGTTATCGCCGGAGCATTTCTCTTGAAAACATACAGCGAATAGCGGATGCACTTGAAATAGAAACATATCAATTATTTATGGAGGATGATAATAATGCATGAACAGATAAGGGACGCTCTCTTACAGCACAGAGGCAAATCTAATGCCATTACATCTAAAGAGATTAGTAGAATGATGGGCTTTCCAATGGAAGACACTCAATCTAAAAGTAGAAAAACTATACGGGAAACAATTGAGATGTTTGGACTTCCTGTGGTTTCTTGCAACAAGGGTTATTATATCGCAGAAAACGATGAGGAAATGGAGGAATACAATTCAAATATTCAAAGACGCATTGATGGAATGCAGCATAATCGAGAAAGAGCGAATGAGTTTTATAAGGAGCACATCAAATGAATTATACAATTAAAAACGAAGCCATCGAAGCAATTAACGAAGGAACAGGTTATACGTTTCCAAAGTATACTTCTCAGCTAATCAATTGGGCAAATCAAAACGCTCAAGGGACGAGACCGGCAGTAGTCGGTCAGATGTCAGAGTTGTTTCCAGAGTTCGTTGCAACTGGTGAAGAAATAACGATTGAAAACTGGCGCAAATGGTATGTCGAAAAACATTCGGACGCTTTTGATAGAGCAACTGAGAAGATCTTTGCTCAAGTACAAAACCTGCAGAAAGCGATACCTAAAATTGACAGAGAGATGGTCAAGCTATGGGTTGAGGATTTGGTGATCAACAAAACTTTCAATGGAATGTATGTCCAGAAAGCAATCTTAGCGTCACTTGCCGAGAAGCAGAAAACCACTTATCGATTAGCGACGCCTGAAGAAGAATCCAAAGGAATCGATGGTTTTGTTGGGAAAGTGGCCTATTCAGTTAAACCAGATACATACAAAACCATGGGTAGATTATCCGAAAGTATCGATGTAAGAATGATCTATTACTCAAAAACAAAAACGGGCTTAAAGATAGAAGTAGAGGAATAAGTCAAGAATGGCTGCCGAACGGCAGCCATTCTTAGCTTATGCTGGTATTGAGTTCAGAAACTTGCTTCGGCAAGAATAATCCATGGATACATCAACATCCACAAAACCCGTACGAACTAAGTGATTATTTACAAACGTCTTATTGTCTAAATACACATAGCACAACAGATTGTTATCTGCATCATATTTCACAGCATCATAACGCAGAAATACCTTTCGCTTCTGAAACTTTTCCATTAAGTAATCTATAGCTTGCTGAGAATAGTCTTTTTTCTCCTTAATACCTAATAGTTTTACAACAAGACCGTTGCTCAATTCGATTTTCTCCGGAGATAAAATCTGCTTTACGGTGTACAGATCTTCTCTCTTGGAAACAGAACCATCTATAGACGATCCGAATTGAAGCTTCTTAATATCGATCTTCTTATCCATTTTATGTGGATCTCTAAAGATATACGGCAGCCGATCAAATGTGGCTGTGTTGCCTATCTTATCATCAGCAAACACAATTCTTGATTCTTCTTCGGTGAGAGATACTTGCTTCTCAAGCAGTTTGCCTTTAATAATCGGAGCAAACGATTTGTTTATCTCATACCCGATAGAATTACGCCCCAAATGTTTGGCCGCTAAAGATGTAGTTCCGCTTCCGGCAAATGGATCTAATACTGTTTCTCCAACAAAAGAGAACATCTTGATTAATCGTTTCGGTAGTTCTTCTGGGAACATAGCAATATGCTCATATTGCTTTACGCCATTGAAGTTCCAATGAGAAGAGAAATATTGCCCCCATTCTTCTTTTGATATGACCGAGAGCCTTTTCTGTTCTTCGGTCGGCTTCGGAGCATTTCCTAATTTCTTAAAGAGCAGAATAAACTCATAATCCATCTTAAGAATACCGTTTCGAGGATATGGGAAACTACCCATGATAGCGCCTCCACCGGAGGTATTCATAGTCGTTGCTTTTTGCCAAATAATAGCACCCATGTAGTCCATTCCAAGAGATTCACAGAAACGGATAATCTCAGTGCGGATAGGAATTACTTTATATCGGCCATAATAAACAGAACGTGCAAACTGGTCGCCGATGTTGATACACATTCTGCATCCATCAGACAACACGCGATAGCATTCTTGCCAAACTAAGTTCAGATTGTTGATGTACTCTTCGTAGCTGTCATTAAAACCAATTTGATCCTCAGTTCCATAATCCTTAAGCTGCCAGTATGGTGGGGAGGTAATAATCAATTGGACGGATTTATCATTGATCTCATTTAGACATCTGCTATCACCGAATACTATTCTATGTTCTGTCATACTCTCTCCTAATTATTTAACCTGATCGCCATTTGCTAAAACGAAATATTGCTCGTAAGTTACACCTAATACATCGGCTATTTTATTCAGTTCATCTTGTGTAACAGTATTTCTTTTCAATTTCGCATTAAAGTTCTGCGGTGTTTGATTGATTCTACGAGCCAATTCGGATTGGCTCACACCTGTTCTTACGCATAATACTCGTATCTGATCTGAGGTAGTCATAATAAACCTCCTTCTATGTTTGAACGTTGATATTATAAAATATTCGATTGATGTTGTCAATTATAAAAATGGGTGACAGCAAGTTCTGCCACCCGAGAATTCATACATGAATTAGTTCATCACATATGATTTCTATCACGCGATTTCGGATATTGTTCACCGCGCCGACCCACGCCATTTGATTATTTCGCTTAAGTTCCTCGGTCACGCCTTCCGTTCGTTTCATTTGTTCGGTCAGGTTCCACATTATATCCTGCGCCTGCTCCTCAATGTCGGCAAAGTGATCGTTCAGCTTTCCGGAAAACAGCAGACTGTAATACACATTTTGCCGGTGCTGTTTCAGATAGTCCCTGCGCATCGCACCCCATACACCGATTGGTCGTGCAGGCGGCTCATCCTCGCCGGCAACGATGTAATAATCCCCGACCAGTTCATACTCCAAACCGTTCTGCTTATCCACAACAAACTTTTCCATATTCGCTCCTCCTATGCTTTTCTGCTAACAGCATAGCAGAAGCCAAAGCAAAAGGCGAATGTGCGAAAAGGCATAAAAGGTGCTTTCTCTTTCTCCTTTTTATGATATAATTATAAAAAACTTATGATGCACTCGCAGGAGGGATCCAGATGAGGATTATTGATCTTGAGATTTATAATTTCCGTGGCATCAAGGCAAGTACCATCTCTTTTCCCATAGATTCAAAGATTATTTGTTTAATCGGAGCAGGGGATAGCACAAAATCAACCTTACTTAAAGCAGTAGAGTGGCTCTTTTGGCCAACATGGAATCTCAGCGTGGCTGATGCCGATTTCTATCATTGTGATCCTTCGAATACTATTATTATTCGCGGGACTTTTACAGAGTTCTCGGACAAGCTTCTTGCGGATGACAAATTCGGGATGTATCTCCGCAGACCAGGGGTTGAGTTCAAAGATGGAGTCAACGACGAACCCTGCGATGGCAAACCACTCTGTTTAGCCATGCAACTAACTATCGATTCCTCACTAGAAGCAAAATGGGAAATTGTTTGTAACAGGGAAGAACCACGGAATATTTCTCATAATGACAGGAGACAACTATATGTTGGTACAATCGGAAATGACACCGCTAAGGATTTAGAGTGGGGAAAGTATTCAGTATTACAAAAATATGCCGATGCAAAAGGTGTATTGCATCATGCATATACTACCGTGGTTAGAAACGCTGCTAAGGATGCAGATTTGAGCGAACTTGATAACGTGTCTGAAACACTATCGAATGTTGGGAAACACTATGGTATAGGCTTTAATTCAAAGATAAAGAATCGATTACTGATTCAAGGTAGCTCGTTCTCATCAACCGTTGTTCTTTTTGACGGCGATGCTCCTCTCACTCAATTTGGAACAGGCAGTCAAAGGTTGCTTTCCATGGGACTAAATATTGACGCAGCACCGGGCAAAGCTTTACTTCTGGTTGATGAAGTTGAGAATGGACTTGAGCCATTTCGTCTCAGAAGTCTCATCAATGAATTTAGATCTGACCATAATGCTGTAGGGCAAGTAATAATGACAACCCATTCACCTGTGGCAGTAGCGGAGTGTACAATTGATGAAATAATGGTTGTGCATTCAAGCAATGGAATAACGGAAGCACTATTTCTCAAAGGAGAAGATCAAACAATTAACCGTGCTTTTCAAGCACAGATTCGTCGTCTTCCAGAATCGTTTTTATCCAAACGAATTATAGTCTGCGAGGGTCGAACAGAAATGGGCTTTATTCGAGCTTATGATAAATACCTTGCTAAAACATATGAGTACCGAATGGCGCATAAGGGTATCGGCATGGCAGATGGCAACGGGGATAGCATATTTACTACTGCAAACATTTTCAATAATTGTGGATATGATGTTTGTATCCTTATGGACTCTGACAAAGATAATAAGGACGGAACCGCAGAAAAGAAAAGACAAGCAAAAAGCCAAGGAATTCCTGTGTTTGATTGGGATCAACCTAATTCAATTGAAGAACAGTTTTATCAAGAGCTACCACTTTCAGCCATTCAAGAAGCTATTCAAATTGCGATCAGCGAAAAAGGATTAGGCACAATCTCTTCGGCATTAACTTGCTGTTCTGTTTCATTTACAGAAACCAATGGTCGTATAACCATCAGTATGCTTACAGATGAACAGCGGAAAGTGATTGGTAAGATAGCTAAAGACAATGATTGGTATAAACAGATTCGACCAGGAGAACAACTGAGTGATATCGTCTTTAATTCTCTATCCAAACTTGATAAGACTTCTATAATCAAAAATGTGGTTAATAGCTTGACAAAATGGGTAATAGGAAATGACAAAGCAAGAACTCGATGAAATCTTTTCACACCAGACCGTTGCAATAGTTGCTGCTGCAGGTCATGGAAAAACAGAGATGATTGTCGATATGGTTGAATATGCTGATGGCAAGCAACTTCTGCTTACACACACTCATGCCGGTGTCGATGCATTACAGAAAAGGCTCAATTCCCGAAAGGTTCCAAAGAACAAGTATGCTATTTTGACTATAGCTGCTTTTTGTATTCGTTGGGGAACAGCGTATTGTAACACAGCAGAAGTCAATGTCTCCCTTGTGCCAACTAAAACTGCATCAAATGCTTTTTATTCGCAGTTTTATCAAGGCGCGAAAAAGGTGTTTCAAAGCGAATGGCCTAAATATGTATTACAGGCGTCTTATTCTGGAATTATTGTAGATGAGTATCAGGATTGCCTTATTATTCATCATGAAATGTTTCTTGCACTTAGCCGTCATCTTCCTGTTAGAGTCCTGGGAGATCCATTGCAAGGCATTTTTTCGTTCTCTGGACAAAAAATAGTTGACTGGGAAAAGCTTGGATTTCCAATTCTTGAAAAAGCTTCTCCTCCATGGCGTTGGAACAAAACAAACCCAAATTTGGGAAAGTATTTAGATAGCATCCGAACCGAGTTGTGGCCTACAATATCAGGGCAGATTTGCTCAATAACTATTCAAGATTGTAAGGGAAGCATCTGCGTGATTGATCCTCATCAATTCAACGCGTACTCGAAGCTATATGAGTTTAGGCAATATAACTCTGTGCTGCATATTACAAAATGGGATTATCAGCAAAAGGCTTTCAGTTCCAGAATGTCTGGCCTTTTTCAAGTAGACGAACGACAGGATTGTGAAGAACTCTATGATTATGCTTCAGCATTCTCAATCAAAAGCGGCTCGGATCTTATACTTAGCATAATTGACTTTGAGAGCAAATGCGCTACTAAAGTCAATACAGAGTTAAAGTCGTATATTAGTAGATTATCCAAGAACAGCTTTGCTTTTGATAGAATAACTAAAAAACCAGAATTTGGACAACTACTACTGGATTTACAAACAAGTGATAAATACACATTGATTCTTTGCATACTTCGATGGTTCTTGGGCGATAAAACTTTTAAATGCTACCGTAGAGAGCTACACAATGAAATGATTAGAAGCATTGAGTATGCTAGGGATCACGAAATTTCGATCGCTGATGCAGCATGGCTCATTCGTAGCAACCCGGCATTGCAAAAGAGATATGCAAGTTTTAGGTGCTTATCATCAAGAACGCTTTTATCTAAGGGATTAGAATTTGACTGTGTTATTATTGATATGTCTATACCTTTATCGGCAAAAGAGTTCTATGTTGCAATGACGAGGGCTATGAAAAAAATCTATATCCTGTCACCTTCAAATACATTTAAACTGTTACCGAATTAATAGCCATGTATAAAGCTCTGTGTATAAGCTCTCATGGAATCAAAATATAATCGGAATGTGTATGCAGTTGTCTATAAATCAAATCCGTTATCAACACTCGTACCACGTCGCCGCGGACGTCGCATCGTTCGCGGCGGTTTTTTATCCTTACGGATCAAAACCACCGTTCACCCGCTCCGTCGCGGCTCCTTTCCGCAAGCGATCCCGCTTGCTTCGTCTGCTCGGTTGTAAACGCCCTCGCAACGCCTCCGCTGCGCTACCAATCGCTTGCGGGCAAGTCCGTTATCAACACTCGTACCAAAGGGGCCCCAATAGAGGCCCCTTTATTGATGTATGAAAGCGGGACTCGAAGCCGCGTTAAGAAAAAGCCCCAGTGGGGCTTTTTCAGCGGCAAGGGCAGAGTCCCGCCACCGGCACACCTCATGGTGAGGGGCGACCGCTTTGCGATGGTGAGCATAGTGGGAAACAACACAACGCGCTGTCAGGTAATCTCGTATTCATTCCTTGCTATTTGAACAGTTTGTTGCTATACTTTGAATAGAATGTAAAATAATGGGGTGTAGTGTGTGTAATTGACATGCTATGTTTCAAACCAAACGAGGGAAACTTGCGTCTATGGTATAGGCAGCGTGAAAAGCAGCCAATACAGTAGAGGAGTAGGCATATGAAATGCAGAAATTGCGGGGCGGAATTGCAGATGGGAGAGCAATTCTGCTATAGATGCGGAAACGCTATAGAGGACAAACCACAGCGGCACTGCGGCTATTGCGGCGCGCAATTGGAAGAAGGAGCTTCTTTCTGTTTCAAATGCGGCCGAGCCACCTTGGCCAAACGCGGCCGCGGTTCGGCCCCCACCGCCGATGCCGCAGAGAAGGGAACGGAGGAAAAAGCCCGGTTGAGGGTTCGGACGGAGGAGCTGGTTCGGGCTGCGCAAGGAGGAGACGGGAATAGCTTCACAGAGCTGTATCGCCTCTACTATCCAAAGGTTTTTGCCCTGGCTAAGGTAACGGTCAAATCGGAAGCGGATGCGGAAGACGTGCTGCAAATGACGTTTCTGAAGGCGTGGGACAATTTGGACAAACTTAAAAATCCCGCTGCGTTTTCGACCTGGATCCAGCGGATCACCCTGAACCAGTGTTACAGCCTCCTGCGGAAAAGGCATATCGACGTCTCCATCGACGAGGATGACGAAGAAAATGAGCCCATTCAGCTCCAATCCGATCTTATGCTGCCGGAGGTGTATGCGGAGCGCAGCGATTTGAAGGCGCGGCTCGGCAAGATCATCCGGGAGTTGAGCGCCGTGCAGCAGCAGACCATCACCCTGTATTATTATGACGAGCTTCCCGTGGAAAACATCGCCTGGATCATGGATTGCGGGGTGAACACGGTCAAATCCAGGCTCTTTCTGGCCCGCAAGTCCATCAAAACGGAGATCGAGGAGCAGGAGCGTAAGTCCGGCCAAGTATTCTATGGCGTCACGGGCCTGGGTCTGGTGCCTTTCGGAACACTCTTTGGGGAGCAGGTGGAAGCGGCCGCCTTGTCCAAGTCAGCTGCGGCGGCGCTGCTGAAAGGCATTGCGGCGCAGATCGGCAGCACCGCGGCAAAGGAAGCTGTCGCCGGAGAGGCCGTTGGTCATATTGCCGCCAGGGAAGCAGCGAAAGTCGGGGTCGATACGGCGGCAAAGGTCGGAGCAAAGACGGCCGTCAAAGCCGTGACCGGCGCAGTGAGCAAAAAGATCATGACGGGCATAGTGGCGACGGTGCTGGCAGCCGGCGCCGTCACCGGCGGCACTGTGGCTGCGGTTCACGCGGTCAATCAGACGAAAGAGGAAGCGCCCAGAGAGAGCGTCTCGACGGCATATGCGTCGAAACCGCCGAAAAAGAGCGGCTCGACGGCATATGCGCCGAAAGCGCCGGAAAAACCTCATGATGACGATATCGTACTGCCCCATGACAGGACCCCCCAACTTTCCCAGACGGAGCGGGAAGCCTATCGGGCATACCTGGAGCTGCTGGAGCGGGAGAAGGCGGGCATCGACAACTATATCTGGCAGAGGGGATATACGCTGTTTTATGACGACGAGTATGAGCTGATCCCTCTGACGGATGCAAACCGATCACGGCCCGTAGCCCTGTGCGACGTGTATGGGGACGATCTTCCGGAGCTCATCTATGTGGGGGACGCGGATGAAGGACAGTGGAACGACCGGGGGGAATATGACAACGACTACGACGCAACCCTCCATATCGTTACCTATCGGGACGGCAGGCTCATCACGCTGTATGAGGATGTATGGGACGGCTGGGGCGATTCATCCAACGCCTATCATCTCTTCCGGCTCCGGGGCAGCAAGGACCTGTACGCCACTACCTCCAACGGAGACATATCCGAATGGGACTATGTGTATCGCTTCACGCCGGGAGCGGAGGATCGCCTGCAAATACAAACGGTATGTTACCACTATTATGAAGGCGAAGAGGATGAGCTCGACGATGGAGAAGAGCAGGACAGCTATTACAGCGAGGGCCTCAAGATCTCCCCGGAGGAGTATCACCGGATTCTTCGTTCTCTCGACGACGATACCGACACGGTCCTGATGTACAGCTATTATCATATAGACGAGTTCCGTGACGCCGTGAATCGCCACGGCTCCATCGCCATGACCGCGGATGAGGCGATCACGTATCTAAAAAAACTGCTCCAAGAAGAAAAAAAAGAAGCTGACACGGATACATTGCAGTCAGCCTATGAGGCATATAAACAGTACCTGACGAAAAATAGAGATGCAATCAACAATTTTGTGTGGCAATCCGAGGATTGGACGGACGGATATGAATGGGTCTGGAATTCCGAGGATGATCCGGATCAAAACTATATGGTCCCGGTGGAAGCGACTCATGGCGGAGATCTTCCCGCCCCCCGTGCCGTGGCACTGTGCGATATCGTCGGCGACGCCATCCCGGAATTGATTTGCGTCCAGGTGGACGATATATCTCGTTTGAATTATAAGACGATGGCGCGGCTCGTTGTGCTGACATATCGGAACGGGACGCTTCTTACGCTGTATGATGATGATTGGGGAACCCTGAACGAATACGAAGGTTCGTTTGAATCGCAGTTATTCGCCGGTTCCGGCAAGAACAAATTGATTGCGCATTGGGGAGACGGGATGACCTTGTACAGCGAGGATCATTACAGCGTGTTTACCGAAGGACCGGACGGGTTGTTGCGCAAGACCGATTATTTGGAAGAGTATCATCTCGAAGCCGACGGAGAGGATGATGAGGCTGTTGATTCCTACACCGGTACGGAAGGGGAGATTGATTCTGCAACCTATGCGCAGCGGCTTTCCGTGCTGAAAGCGCAGTGCGGCGATCTGGTTGCTTACTGCGGGACGCCTGCCGCCGATCAGATCACAAACAGCCGGGCCATGACCTTGGGGACGGCGACAGCGTGGCTGGACATGCATATCGGTTTTCTTGCGGATCATGATCTCATCCTGCAGCGGATGCCGACAAAATTCTGGTTCGCTTCCGGCGTCGGGGCGTGGGCGACGGAACTGACGATTCAGCCGAACGGCAGAGTGATCGGATACTATCACGATGCGGATGCGGGCAGCGCTGGGAACGGATATGATGGAACGCTGTATTACAGCAACTTTGTCTGTTGGATCGTCGGATTGAAGAAGATCAATTCCTATACCTACGAGTTTCGCTTTGCGGACGTCTCCTATGTTGGCGGACGTCCCGGAGATGAAGAGATCCGAAAAGAAGGCCGCGAGCGGACGCTGTACGTTTTCACGGAGTGCTATGGCGTTGTTGAAGGATGGCCATTTGAACTGTACACCGACGCCGCGCCGATCGCCAAGCTGCCGGAAGGATATGTGGAAAACTGCGAAGGTTGGGCACCTGATCTCGACAAAAACACAACATTGCCATTTTACGGTATGTATAGCGAAGAAGCGAACATTTGGTATTTTTCTGAAAAATAATACAAGAAACATCAAACCTGAAAGAGGGATCCTGCGTCTATATGCTGTAAACGAAAACAGCCAGAACAGAAAAGCATTTTGAGAAAGCTGAATGGGACAAGATGAACAGCAGTAAAGGAGTCAAAGACAATGTTTTGCGGTAATTGCGGAAAGATGATACGGGACGAAGCCACCTTCTGCCCGTTCTGTGGAAAACCGGTGAAAGCGAGAAACGCTTCCGCACGGGTCTCGCCGCCCATGCCATCCACCGAACCGGTCGATAAGGATGGGATTCGTAAGCCTGTTGCGAAGCAGCCGGCAGCTTTTACGCCCCAAGAGAAGGGGGATCGGGCGAATCGTGTTGTTGCGCCGGATATGGATCAAAAGGCTCCTGCCGTCGGCGGCCAGGAGCGGCGCCCCCGGCCAACCCGTCCGGCGGAGAGCGCGCGCGAGGCAGGCCGAAGGAATGAGCAAGCCGCTGCAGCCGGAAAAAGCGGAAGGGATGCCGCCCGGCAAGGGGCGGCCGGAAACAGCAAACGCAGGAAGACAGCCGGCAAGAGGGAGGATAGATCGTTCTTCCTTCTGTCCCTCTTTTCCAAATTGGCTCTGCTCCTGATCCCGCTCGCCGCCTACGTGCCCTATTGCCAGATCGCCTATTCCGCGGAACGGACGGCCGATATGCCCCTGTGGAAGCTGATCCTGGGCGGAACGTACACCATGGGCGCTTCCAATCCTCTGGCTTTTACCCTGAAAGCTCATCCCATTCTGATTGCCCTGCTGGCGCTTCCCCTGCTGGCGGTGCTGATCTCCTGCTTCAGAAGGACCAGGGCAAAGCTGCCCATCGCTTCCCTGATGCTGCAGGCCGACGGGGCGGCGGTGTTGATACTGAACATTCGGACGCTGCGGACCATTCAGAGCGCGGTGGAGGGACTGTCCCTGGACACCTTTGAAAAACAGGTTGTCAGCATGAATGGGATCATTGTCAAATGGGTCCAGAACGCCATCGCCCAAAATAAGGCCATGGCGGATACCTTCTATGTGACGACGAAACTTGGCTTCTGGCTGCTGCTCATACTTGGCGGCCTCATGGCGCTGCTGGGCGTGATTGGCATGATCCTGTGGATCGTGTATCTCTTGCGGAAGACGGAAGACGCGGAGGCGGATGACGACGAGGCCGAAGAGGACGATGTGCCGGAACTGGCGGAGGATGAACTATGATCTGCAAAAATTGCCAAACCGAGTTTGATACCAGCATGATCCAGCCGGGCGAGAACGTGCGCTGCCCCGGCTGCGGCAAGCTGTACACCAGAAAGGCGGCACCTGCGCCGCAAAAGGCCCAGCCGGTCAAAAAGAGCGTGCCCAAGGCCCCCGCATATCCCGTGAAGCGCCGCAAGAAAAGGACCTTCGGCGGGCTGCTGGTGCTGCTGATCTGCTTCATCCTGCTGTCCTTGACGGCGTTGGGCGTCATCGGCCTGCATCATTTCGCCCCGGAAACCTTTCACAAGGTGACCTTCGGCCTGTTCGCGGAAAAGACTGCCGAGCAAGCGGAGGAACCGTATGTCCTGGTATCGTTGACGTCAAAGCAATACGATACAGATGGCACCGAACGCAGCTCGGCAACTTCGCATATATCGTACTACCCGAACGGACTTGTACGCGGCGGATATGCAGACGGTGAAGCGTATCGTATTGAATATGAATACGATGATGCCGATTATCCGTGCAAAATGCGATATGGCATGGATGGTGCGGATGAGCGTTGGGATGAGGTGACCATCCAAACGGAGCATCAGAAAAACGGGATCGTACAAGTCACATTCGAAGGGATGAACGGCGACGTTTCTCAGTCTTTCTTGAACCTGCTTGCGGCATCCCCCTTATATCGAAACGCCGATCTGACGGACGGCAATACTCTTGTGCAGATCCGGGACGGAGAGGCAGTTTTGAGCCGTAATGTCTATGATACCTTTATCGTTTCAAACGAAACGAAAGCCCATGACGACGGCAGCAAAACGGTGCGGAATACCACCGCTTACAACAATGGCGAAGAGACCGTGACCGTATCGGAGTATGACGCCGGGGGACGCCTGCTGAGAATGAGCTGGCAGCAAGGCGAGGAATCGGGCGCGCTCGAGCTGCAATACTTCCGCGAAGAGAAGGAAAATGGCGAAGGATATGTAGAACACGGGATGATCGTCCGCTGTAAAGGCGCCGCTTCTGTACTGACCGGGACTGAAACGGTGCTTGGCGGCATCCTGCTCCGATATACCTATACTGATAAAGGAGAGATGACTGCAGAGGAACGGTTCGATCTGATCCATTCGGAGCCGTCCCAACAGACGTTCTTTGAGAAAGGCAGAGTGATTCGTGTCGTCAGTGCATCCTATGTATCTGACGGTCGGATCGGTTTCCAATCAATTACGGAATACGCGCCGCTTTCCCAGGCGCTGAAGCAAAGCACGGACGAATGGCCGTCATATCAAAAAGCAGACCCCGTCCCTGCCCTAACAGAAGACCCTGCTCCTGCTCTTCCCGCCGCGGAGAAGCAGGAGACCGGTGCTTCGGCGGAACCGGGGACCGTTCCCTCAACCGCAGATGTTACACCCACCCCCACCGCTACGCCCACCGCCACGCCCACAGCGACGCCCACGCCCACGCCGACGCCCACAACCACGCCCACGGCGGAAGCGCCCAAGAAGGCCACGATCCTTCATTGCAACAGAGCGGCCAACGTGCGGGAGGAGCCAAATTCCGGCAGCACGAAGCTGGGAACGATTGCCTGGGGCAAATCCGTGACGGTGCTGGGCCAGGTGGGCGAGTGGACCATGATCGAGTATAAGGGCGGCGTGGCCTACGTGTTCAGCGAGTACGTGGCCATCCATCATATGGGCACCGTAGTCAAGGTGAACAACCGGGTCACCGTGCGGGTGGCGCCGGACGAGAACAGCGAGCGGCTGGGCGCCATCAACAAGGGCAACGCTGTGGAGGTCATCGAGATCGACGGCGACTGGGCCATGATCGTCTACAAGAACGGCATCGCCTATATCCACAGCAAATTCGTCGAACTGGACGACTGATCGGGACTATAGTTCGTAATAAGGGGAGAGACATCGTATGAAAAAGAGAGTGATCGCGGCAGTTTTTGCCTTGCTCATTTGTATCATGGCATTATCCATAAACGCTTCGGACTCGTATGCCGATACGAATGGACATACGCGAGCAGAAGCCGTTGCATGGGCAAAAGGAATGGAAAACACAGCCCAAAAATACTATACCCAACCGACGACGTTGGAATGTATGGATTTAGCCGGTCATTACTATGCATATCTTGGTCACCCCGTCTATAACCTTGGTTGCCCAAATTATATTATTGCAAATACCAATAACAGAGCCGGCGAGAGGGCGTCAACCGATTTGGGATGGGCTATGTACGGCAGCGATACGGATCCCATGCCCGGAGACCTGGTTCTGTGGCAAAATATAAATTATGGTCATATTGGAATTGTGCTTGAAGTCTATTCAGATTCATTCCAATATATCGATTATAACGGAAACGGTGCGCACTGTGGCGGCGTGATCCGTTCCATAGAAGGGAAGCGTAGTTTTGACAGAATAATCCGGCCTGATTTTCCAGACAAATTGACCCTGGACGTCAACGGCTGGCTGGACGGGAAAGACGTGACCAACGTCTATGGCTACGGCACGTTCGATATGTACCTGGGCGGAACCCGGGTGAAGCAAAGCGAAGGCGATTATTGGAATCAGGAAGTCAAGACGGGCACATCCTACACGATAAAGAATGTCAAAGCCGCCGACGGCAAGGTGTTCGCCGGGTTCAAATCCGGCAAGTACAAGGGGACGGTGTCGCAGAACACCACCGTCGTCATGGAGTTTCGCACCCTCAACAGCAAGGAATGGGTCAAAAAGCATTCCCCGGCGCAGACAAAGTCCTTTGGCGGTCATACCTACAAGTATTATGCCGACAAGGTGACCTGGATCGAGGCGTTCAATTATTGCCAAAGACTGGGCGGCCATCTGGTGGTGATCGATTCAAAGGAAGAGAATGCTTTCGTCAGCGGCCTGATCAAGGAAACCGTCTGGCTGGGCGCGGTGGATTCCCTGAAGGAGGGCACTTTCATTTGGCTCGACGGTAAAAACATGTCTTACAGCAATTGGGCGACCAACCAGCCGGACAACGACAAGAGCAATGCCGAGGGCGGGGAGGACTTCGTGTCCATGTATGGACCGGAAACCAGCCAGAGCGGCAAATGGAACGATGTGTACAGCTACGCCCAGTACGGTTTCGTCTGTGAGATCGACAAAGATGACAATCGCTATACTCTGGACGTGAACGGCTGGCTGGACGGGAAGGAACTGGACAACATCCAGGGCATCGGTACCTTCGATTCCTATATCGACAACAAGAAGACTGAAAACGACATCTACGATTATTACAACACCATCCTGCCCAGCGGCACCAAGTATGAGTTCAAGGACATCAAGGCCGCCGAAGGATATGAGTATGTGGGCGTAAAAAGCGGCTCCCTTTCCGGCACCATGAACGGGAACGTCAAGATCGTGCTGGAGTTCCGCAAAAAGGCGGAACCGTCCTTCACCTTCCAGGTGGATACAAACAAGTTCGAGGTGGGGGAGACCTATGCCCAGATCGGGTATTTCAAGGTCTATTCCAATATAGATGTGAACCAGATAAAGCTGGTGGGTTGTGCGCTTTACGCCGCAGACGGCACATATTTGGCTGGCGATGAGGAAAGCGCCTATGCGCAGGGTGACCATCTGACCCATTATTTCCACATCAGCGGCGATTCCGGGGAGCAGGATATCCGCTATGCCCTTTCGCCCAACACGAAGTATTACGTGCGCATGTACGTGATCTGCGAGGGAAAGAAGTATTACAGCGACAAACAGGCGTTTACCACGAAGGGGTCGGCCGAACCGGCGCCGCCGCAGGTAGTGTATCACACGGTGACCTTCGATGCCGGTGGCTACGGCGTGTCCTCCGAGACCTCCCGACGGGTGGAGCACGGCAAACCCATCGGTGAGCTGCCGAAGGTGACGAAGACCGTGGATACCCATGAGCCGTTCTTTTTTCGCTGGGATACGCCGGCTGAGACCATCGTCACCTCGGATATTACCGTGACCGCCATTTGGAAGTGGGGGACGCCGCCTCCGATAACGCCGACGCCTACGCCGCGGACAGTGACGCCCACGCCCACCAAGAAAACCACGGTCACACCCACGCCCACCAAGAAACCTACGATCACACCGACGCCCCGGCCGGTGACGCCTGGGCCGACAACGTCCCAAAGCGCATATGTGACGATCAGCGGCTTGAAGAACAAGCTGAGCGTTTGGAAGGAGGCAAATAATCAGGGAGGGCGCCTTGGATACGCGTATAACGGCGACGTGTTTGAGCTGCTGGCGCTCAAGGGGGATTGGTACATGATCCGCTACAACGGCAAAATAGCGTATGTCACCGGCGAGCATGTGTTCGCGACCAATACCGATCTGGTGCCTCATTATAAGTCAGACCCTACCCCGACGCCCCGCGCATATGTGACGATCAACGGGCTGAAGAACAAGCTGAGCGTTTGGAAGGAAGCGAACAATGAATCAGGCCGACTGGGATACGCCTATAACGGCGATGAGTTCGATCTGCTGTCGGTCATAGGGGAATGGTATGAGATCCGATATAACGGTATGACCGGATATGTGACCGGCGATCATGTGTATGCGACGAATGAAGCTCTCGTTCCGCATACGGACAAGAACTGGTGGACGTATACCCCGAAACCGACGCCGAAACCCACGCCCAAGCCCACGCCGACCAGAGAAGTCTATGTCACGGAGCCTCCTGCTTTCGTCACAGAGCCGCCACCCGAGGTGTATATCACTCAGCCGCCTGTCACGGAGGGCCCTGCCCAAAGCGTCATCACGGAACCGCCACAGCAGACGCCGTCCCCGGAATCTGATGTTCTCTTGCCCACGCTTTCTGCGGCGAATATGCCGACCGAGTCCGCCGACACTGGCGGGGCTGAGACGGAGCCGTCCCCGAAAGCGAGGAAGGACGCGGAGGCGACCGTCACGAAGCGGCCTAAGTCGGGAAGGACCGCCTCCACGGAGGAGGATGACGATCCGAAATCCGATGTCCGGCTGGGCATCGCCCTTATCGGCATCGGAGGCATGCTGGTGGCCAGCCTGGGCGGCGTCGCCGCCATCCTCATCCACCGCCGGCGGATCAATTCCAAAAAGTACAGGAACAGGTAAGACGATACCGGTTTGAACCAAATAACTCGGCTTTTCGTATAGGAGGACAAAAAATGTTTGAAGATTCTGGAAGTAAAATCAAGTCGGTGGCCAAGGTGCTCTTTGTGTTGCTGCTGATCTGCCTGTTCGTCTGCGGCGTGGTCTCCTGTCGATCCTTCAGCGCCATGAGCGGCAAAAAAATCCCAGGAATGGGATTTCTGTCCTTTCTGCTTATCGTCGGCGTTGGTTCCCTTTCCGCATGGATCAGCTGCCTTATCATCCATGCTTTAGGGGAGATGGTGGAGAACACATCGAAAGCCGTGGAAAAGCAGGAGAAAATCGACAAAAAGCTGGACATGCTCCTGAAGGATCGGGCTGCCGCCGCGTCCAACCAGCAGTCGCCCCTTGCGGATGAATTTGTTTTTTGTCCCAAGTGTCATACCGCAAATCCCAGGCAGTACCACTATTGCAAGGTTTGTAAAACCCCGCTGCCGGAAGGAAATACGGTGCTCTGTCCGTATTGCGGTCAAGTGAATCCCAAATCCAACAAAACATGCGCAAAATGCGGGAAATATCTGCCCCTCATCCTGTCCTCCCAGGTCGATGCGCCTGTGGAACCGGCTCCCCCGACGCCCGTGGTCCGCAACAAGGTCTGCCCCAAGTGCAAAAAGGACAACCCCGCCGATTACCTCTATTGCCAGTATTGTGGCGAACGGTTGAGCTAAAGCAAACCGTCCGACGCATCAGAAAGGAATGCAAGTTATGAAACGGATCCTGGTTTTCACCTTGGCCCTGCTGATGATCTTGGGAGGCTGCAGGACGGCGAACAAGCGCGAGAAGAAAGAGGACGTCTTCGACCATCTGGCGGAAACAGATGAGCGGGGAAAGGAGACCCATGTGCCCGCTTCGCCGGAGCCGACCCCGGAGCCCACACCGGAGGCTACAGAGGAACCCATGGCGGAAGTGACGGCAGAGCCTACGGCGGAACCGACGCTCGAGCCCACTCAGGAACCGACGCCGGAACCTACCCAAGAGCCGACACCCGAGCCTGCGGCGGAGCCCTCGTCTCAGGCGCCCGTCGTTGAGAACGGTGTGCTGATAGCCAACGAGATCGAGCCCATGGAGACCCATGTGCCTGAGGCGACGATCCTCAGCTGGTCCGGCAGCTTTAAGAAGGAAGAACAGATCGACAGTTATACCTTCACCACGGAGCGAGCCGGGGTGTACTGCTTCTTCTTTACGGACATCCTGGATGGGCAGGAATACGCCATCCGGCTCACCAATGCCGCGGGGAACGCCGTGTTCAACGGAAACTATAACTATACGTATGGACTGGATGAATCCGCCGATCTTACGCTGAAGAAGGGCCAGACCTATACGCTGTCCGTGCGTCAGAAGGGCGACTATTACGGCGAGTATACCATCAACGTGGGCGTCCAGAAGGAATATCTGGAAGTGGGCGACTATACGGCCATCTACGACAGCTTTGAATTCGTTCATCAGCAGAACGGCTACACATTTGTCCCGAAGGTCAGCGGCACATACTGTTTCGGGGTGTCGGGGCTCCCGGAAGGATATTCCTGCGGCATCCAGGTGGTCAACGCCGCCGGAAAAGCCATCACCAACAGCAATTGGAATTACTCATATTCGGACAAACAGGGGCATGCGGTCACCTTGTCCGCAGGCCAGACCTATGTGGTGAAGTACCGGGAGAGCGGGTATCGCGGTCCCTATTGCGTGGAAGTGGGCCTGTATAAGCAGGTGGGGGACGTGAGCAACGTCTTTGGGGTGGATGACAGCATCCAGTTTTTGAACCAGCGGAACCTGTACACCTTCGTCCCGGAGCAGACCGCCTCGTACCAGTTCGGCTTCTCAGGCATACCCGAGGGCTATTCCTATATGATCCAGGTCGTGAATCCGGTGGGTCAGGCCATCACCAACGGAAACTGGAATTATTACTACGGCAACCACGAAAGCCAGTGGGTCAACCTGACGGCCGGACAAACCTATACCATCGTCGTGCGGCCCAGGAACGCGCTGTATGGGAAATACCGCCTCGACATCAGCGCCTTTTGTGCGCCGGTGGATGTGAAGCTGGACGAGCCCGTACAGGATTCGATCCAGTACCGCCTGCAGAGGAATATGTACACCTTTACCCCGGGATCGGACGGCAAATACAGCATCGAACTTAGCGGCATGCCCCCCGAATACAGCTACTACATCCAGGTGTGGAACGGCATCGGGCAGATCATCAGCAACGGGAATTGGAATTATACGTACAAAAACGGCAGTTCGCAGACCTTGGATCTGCAGGCCGGCCAGACCTACACCATCATCGTGAAGCAGAACGGCAACTTCCTAAGCGACTACACCATCCGCATCCGCCGGAAATAGATCAATCCACCGGAAACAGATCAAAACAATGAGCCGAAACGCCATCCGTTTCGGCTCATTGGCTTTTGGTTGCATCAGTTGAAATTCACTTTGACGGCGTTATATTTCTTTTTGGTCCAGTATTCCAGCGCCCAGGGGGAGGTGCGATAGGTGTCGTTGGGATACGCGGTCACAGAAATATTTTTGACCTTGGTATAATTGAATGTTTTCGCCACGGCGATGGCCAGATCCTGCACCTTTATCATCTGGTTCATCAGCGAGACCGACGCCGAGTTCAGGGAATTGCTCTTGCGCTTGGCGGCCTTGTTCGCTTCGCTGTCCGCGGTGCTGTATTGCTTTTTCAGAGCGCTCAGGGCGGATTTGAATTCCGCAAACTGGGCGCGCTGCGCATCGGTATACTTGGGGGTGCCGGGTTCTCCGTTTTCATCCACCTGGGCCGCTTGGCGATCATCCTCATCGATCAGCTTCTGCACGTAGGCTTTGAGCGGGTCGCAGATATCCATATACTGAGGCCGGAGCATCTTGCACCAGGTATATCGGCCATAGGCCAGGGAGTATTTGGGGTTGGTCTTGACATCCACGCCATAGATCTCTTTGATCAGAGCCACCCGTTCGGACTGCTTCGTGAAGACGAAGTTCCAGTGAAACAGAGTGGCCGAATCCCCGCTCATGGAATGGGCGCCGATGTTGTCCGGATCCAGCTTGTAGCCAAAGAGGGCCAAGGCGGCGGTCTGCTCCGGCGTGCAGTTTGTGAACAGCACTCCATCGAAAGAGGCCAGGATCTCGGGCACCTTCAAAACGAGATTCTCTTCCTTCATCTTTTTGAAGATGGCCACCATCATGTTCTTCTGCCGTTTGACACGGTTGCTGTCTCCGGTGGGCAGCTGCCCGTGTCCGGACTTGCGCACCCGCATATAATCCAAACAGGCCTGGCCGTCCATGTGCTGGAAACCGGCCTTATAGTAGCGCCCGCCGTTGTCGAAATTGCCTTCCAGGTTGTACCAAACGCCGCCGACGATGTCCACGATCTGTTTCACTGATTCCATGGTCACGGCATAATAGTAATCCACATTGATGCCGCCCAGCATCCATTCGGCCGCTTCGCACACCTTTTCGAACCCTTCCCCGTTCTCACAGAACAAGCCGTAGTTGGTGCCGTCCGTGCCGCAGTTGAGAGCCGCGTTGAGCTTGTATACGCCCTCCACGCCGGGAATGCTGGCATAGGTGTCTCGGGGCAGGGAAATGAGATCCACCCGGTTTTCGTTGAAGTTGACGGCGCAGACGATCATCACATCGGAATGGAAGGAATTGCCGCCCTTGCCTGACCAGTTGTTGATCCGTGCCGATTCATAGTCCACGCCGATGAACATGATGTTGACGATGCCGTCCATCATGCCGGTGTCTGCCACCTTGGCAAGCTCTTCATAGGGCCCGGGCGTTTGCGTGGGTTGGGGGGTGTCTTCGATCATGGTCGGGGAGCACGATTCTGGTACAGGGACTTCTGTTGCGTCTATAGAAGGTGCAGCCACGGGCACGAAAGGACTTGCGGTGGGCAGGGGAGTCGCCCGGACTGTACGATCATCCGTGTTGAACAGATCCTGGCCGGAAAACAACACGCCGGAAATCTTTCCGCCAAGCAGGACACCCAGGGCAACGGCCAATACCGCTGCGGCGGAAAGCAGCGCGTAGGTTCGGATGCGTTTTTTCTTTTTGGAATCTTTGCCCATTGACATTCTCCTTTTTCATTATCGTTATCATATACTGCGAGGGCCGTTCTTTCTACATCATTATCCTTGATATTACAAACAGTTTACAAATCTGTGACATGTTCGATGATTTTTCTCTTCCTTTTTTTCAACGCTGTGGTATAATGAAAAAAGTTTTTTAGGAGAAACCGAAGTATGATGATCGTTATCCCTGCCTACCAGCCCGATGAAAAACTGACTGGCGTGGTGGATACCCTGATTGAAAAAACAAACTTTCCCATCGTCATCGTGGATGACGGCAGCCGTGAGGACTGTCAGCCCCTGTTCGCGGCGCTTTCTCAAAAGGATCATGTCACGGTTCTGCATCATGAAGTGAACCGCGGTAAAGGCGCCGCCTTAAAGACGGCTTTTCAGTATGTGTATGAGAACTGTCCCGAAGCGGAGGGCGTGATCACAGTGGACGCCGACGGACAGCATCTCCCGGACGACGTGCTGCGGGTGGCGGAGGCCTTTGCCAACCATCGCGACGCTTTGGTCACCGGTTCCCGCCGCTTCACCGGCAAGGTGCCCTTCAAGAGCCGGGCCGGCAACGCCATCACGCGATTTGTGTTTGCCATTTCCACCGGCGTGAAGGTATATGATACGCAGACCGGCCTTCGAGCCTTCTCCCGGGAAAACATCCCCCGCATGCTCTCCTTGAAGGGGGACCGGTATGAATATGAGATCAGCCAGCTGCTCTATTGCTGCCGGGAGATGATCCCCATCGTTGAGGTGCCCATCGAGACCGTCTATATCGAGGACAACGCCTCGTCCCATTTCCGCGCCCTTCGGGACGGCTGGCGCATCTACAAGATGATCCTCATGTTCGTCAGCTCCTCGCTGCTGAGCTTTCTTTTGGAGTACGTCCTGTTTCTGTTCCTGATCTGGCTCACCAAGAGCTGGGCCCAGGCGTCCTCCATCCTGTTCTCCACGGCGATCTCCCGGGTGCTGAGCTCCATCTTCAATTACCTGTACAACAAGCGCCTGGTGTTCGAGGCGGCCAACCGGACCAGCTTTCTCCGGTATACCGTCCTGGCGCTGTTCATCTTTGGATGCCATTATGGGCTGCTGTATCTATTCACGGTGCTCTGCGGCATCCCGGAGTGGATCTCCTATGCCATCGTGCAGCTGATCGTCTACCCCATGAGCTTCGTGCTCCAGCGTAAATTTGTGTTTGTAAAGGATTGAGACCGATATGAGAGCAAGCAGTAAAAAACGGATCCTGCGCTGGGTCATCCTGGATCTATGCGCGTTTTGTGTGATGGCGTATCTCATCTGCGCTCAGGTGTTCCGCTTCTTCCCCTGGAAACCGGTGGATATAACCGAAACGATGACCGTTTTGGCCACGCCGACGCCCGTCGTGACAACGCCCACACCGGCGCCCACCGACACGCCCACTCCCACCGAAACGCCTGCGCCGACCACTGAAGGAACGGACGCCCCCGGCGGCAGCGATCCCCAGGCGGCAGCGAGCGCTCCGGCGGACACGCCCGAACCCACCGCAACCCCCGAACCCACGCCGGCGCCCACGGAGGAGCCCAAGGGGCTGCTTCGCGGTAAATATGCGGAGAAGTTCTCCGCCAGCCAGGTCGTTTCCACCGAAAAGGAATATCGCAGCGAAAACGTGGCCATAGAGATGACCTCTAAAACCGGTTATGTGTGCAAAAAATGTTATCATACGTCGGAGAATTACGGGACCTGCCCGTTCTGCGGAAGCGAGTTGACCAACAAGTCCGGCAAGAACGGCAACAAATTGACCTATATGGTGGCGGATATCTACGTACAGGATGTCTCCAGCCTGCGGACCGCATACAGCGACAGCAATCAGAAGAGAGTTAAGGATATGTGCAAGGAGAACAACGGTCTCCTGGCCATCAACGGGGACATGTACATGACATCCCATAAAAACAATTACGGATGGTTCGTCCGTAACGGGGTAGAGATCGCACGGCACAGCAAACTGCGCACCGATCTTTGCATACTGTATTCGGACGGTACCGTGGAGACCGTGGATATCCAGACCCAAACGGTGAACATTGAAGGTATCTACGCAAAGTACCCCCAGCAGATTTGGTACTTTGGACCGGCGCTTCTGGGGGCTGACGGCTCAGCCAAGGATACATTCACCATCGGCAGAAATGTGGCCGGCAACAATCCCCGTTCTGTATTTGGATACTATGAACCCGGCCACTATTGCTTCATCACGGTGGACGGCCGGGATAATGATAGGGGCATTTCCATGGCGGAGCTGTCCATGCTCTGCGCGGATATGGGCATGGCCGCAGCGTACAACATGGATGGAGGCGGCTCGTCCTGTATGTATTTTGCCGGAAAGAACTACGGGCAGAACACGCGCGGTACAACCGATATCGTCTACATAACTGAACCTGCAAAGGAGAATTAAGTATGAAAAAAAAGAAATCCGTTCCCCGCTGGCTGCAGATCGTTTCCACGGTTGTCGCCAATGCCGCCATCGTGCTGTCCGTCGTGTATATCGTCTTCTATATCCTTGACGGCTTCAATCCCATGCTTCATTTTCTGGGCGAGCAGGTAGCCGTCTCCAAGTATATGGACGTCATCATTGCCGGTGTGGCGCTTATTTTGGGCGTTCTGTTCCTGATCTGCACCTGGAAGATCTTCTATGGAAAGAAGGGCAAGAAAGCAAAGCGCATTCCCCAGTCTCAGTATGAGGAACAATACGCGGAGGAATAAAGCAAAACCAAAAAAAACGGACGGCGGACCGTCCGTTTTTTTGTTGTGTATGGGTTGTTTTATTCCTGCGGCTTGGGCGCCCGCTTCCGATTCAGATAGATATCCAGCTTATCCTTGATCTTGTCCGGTATCTCCCGCTTCACCGGGCAGCGGACGGCGTTGGCCATGCGGCCGGTGAACCCGGCGATGAACTCTATATCTGTCACCACCTGCTGCGCGGAAACGATGGCGGGCGTATCGTACCGCTCATGGATGGACCCGGCTGTGGGCGGCGCAAGGCGGGCAAAGGACAGGCTGGGCACGCCCTTGTCGGCAAAGGGGGTGGAGTCGCTGGAATAGACGCCGCTGCGGGCGGCGATGGGGAAGCCAAGCTCGTCCGCCGTGTACTCCAGGAAGGATACCAGCCGCTCCTCCGCGGAGCAGCAGGCGATGAACTTGCCCATGATGCTGCCGATCATATCCAGGTTGATGTTCAGCACCACCTTCTCCAGATCCTTTTCATGGTCGGCACAGTAGGCCTTGGAGCCCAGCAGCCCCAGCTCCTCACCGCCGCACCAGATGAACCGAAGACCGCGCCGGTGAGGGGCTTTGATAAACCGCTCCGCCACCCCCAGGATGCCGATGGAACCGGTCATATTGTCATAGCTGCCGCAGGAGAGGGGCGTGGAATCGTAGTGGGCCGTCAGCACGATCCATTCGTCGATCTCACCCGGGAGCTCGGCGATCAGATTGTGGGCGTCGGCCTCATAGGCTTCCTGGTCGATTTCGATGGAGGCTTGCTGTCCGTTCCGGGCGACGATCGGCATGGCGTCCTTGACGTTGATGTTGACGCCCAGGATCTTCTTGCCCAGACTGGTGGCCGGGCGCAGGGTCTTTTGGTCAATGTCACGATCAGGGCAGCTGTATCGGCCCGTGAAGGTGATGAAGCCCAGGGCGCCGTTTTCCAGCATATCCTGATAGGTCCACATCTTCAGGGGCTGGTCTGTCAGCACGATGCGATCCCTGCACAGGGACAAAGACAGGGCGTCGGTATCCCGCAGGTAGTAGAGGGGGGCTTCCACCTTGCCGCTGCCGCAGCCGATGTATGCTTTACAGGGATATGCCGTTCCATCCACGGTCAGATGGGCGCAGCGTATGTTCGCGCGCTCGATGGGGAAGGCTTCCACTCTGGTGGTCAGCCCGATCCTCTCACACACTGCCTGCAAATAGGACAAGCATTTCATTTCTTCGGGACTTGCCGCCGTGTGGGGGTAGGCGGTGTCCTTCAGGATCCGTTTCACGTCGTTGATTTTCAACACGATCACCTGCCTTTCTTATGAAACAGAATACCACAGAAGCTCAGGTAAAACAAGTGAGATCAATTTCAAAAAAAGGCTTGCAAATTATTAGACGATGCTGTATAATCTTTCTTGCGCGCGGGGATGTAGCTCAGCTGGTTAGAGCGCTGTGTTCACATCGCAGAGGTCTAGGGTTCGAGTCCCTACATCCCCACCAAAGAAACAGCCACCCAATGCGAGACACCGATAAGGAAGTAAACAAATCATATCGGGTTTCGCAGTAAGGGCAAAGGATTTCGGAGAGAGTGAAAAAGCTCTCTCCGATTTTCATGTTTGCACATTTGTGTTTCTGTGAAGATGCTGATATGCTGAAAGCAGAAAAACACAAAGGAGGTGTGAAACATGGAAAAGTACATTGTGGATGAGCAGAACGGATTGGAGTATGAATTGGTCGGGGATTATTACATCGTCGCCGGTGAGGACGAACCGCCGGCGAGACCGATCGGCGTATGGGGCACTATGCGGCGCGACTATCTGAAACGGTACCGGCAATCGCTGTATTATCAACTGTTGCTTTCGGGCAAACTGAACGATCACCTTGCCGACATGGAAGAACAGGCGCAGGATTTGATGTGGACGCTGACAAAGCAGATGGCAAAAGCTGAAGGCGTGACTGAGGAATTGAAACGCAAAGATCAGATGGCGTGGGTAGGCGCGATGAACAGCATTCAATCTCGCGTGAGAGAAATAGTTAATCATGAATTGATTTTCTCATAACAGCCGTATGAGAATGCTCGTCGGATTCGTACCCGGCGAGCATTTTTCACAGATTCGGTCAGGATTGCAGAGCTTTCAATACCTCTCCACTGTCGCCGTCGATACAGATGGAGTACGGCTTGATCTGCTTCGGGCAGATCGCTTCGTTATAGTTTAGACAGGCGTAGACCGCATTCGGGTTCTCCACGGTCAGCGCCCAGAAGGGGTATTTGATGATGATCGGCGTATTGGCGCCCACGCCGATCTCTAAGTACAGAACGTGCTTTTCCTTGCACGATTCCAAAAAGGCGGCGTAGCGAGCCGACGCTTCGCGCCAACCGGCGTCTTCCACGAAGGTATCGTCGGCGCGCAGATTCATCGTGACCGCGCTCCCGTCGTCGGGGCAGCGCGGGATCAGTTCGTGGGGAAGACGCATGGAGATCAGCCGATCCCTCGGAATCTGAAAGACACCGTTCCCGTCCGGAATAAAGCGCTGGGCAGCCATTGCTTTGATTACCCAGTCCCGATTGTCGTACGTCTTGCCGTTTTTTCCGCTGATCGTCTGGAACAGCCCGTAATCCCCCTGCGTATAGAACAGGCGTTTTTTTTCGAAGCCCGCACGCTGAAACTGATGATCCACGTTGGTGGTGATCACGAAATAGTTTTTATCCTTGACCAACGCAAGCAGATTCTTATAAACCGGCTTCGGCGCGTCGATATAGCGGTTATAGTAGATATGCCGCGCCCACCATGCCCAGCGTGTTTCCTCGTCCGGGAACGGATAAAAACCACCGGAATACATATCCGTAATCCCAAACTGCTTTTTGAAATCGAAGAAAAACCGCTCGAAGCGTTCGCCGGAATAGGTCAGTCCCGCGGCAGTGGACAGGCCCGCGCCCGCGCCGATCACGATCGCGTCGGCCGTCTCCAATTCGTGTTTCAGCAGGGCGATGTTCTCCTCACGGCTGCCTGTTCCGTAGGAAAGTCCGGCGCGGAACGACCGCACTGCGGCAAGCCCCTTTTCGATTGTTTCAAGATACCCATTGGGCTGTTCATGATAAGAGCGCTTCATAGTATCTTCTGTCCTCATCCTTGAATACGTTAAAGATCACGCGGTCGATCTGCCCTTCGTGCGTTTGCATCCAATCCTCAACCGCTTGAACCGCGATCTCGGCGGCACGCTGCTGTGGAAAGCCGAACACACCCGTGGAGATACAGCAGAACGCGACAGAGCGCAGCCCTTTTTCGGCGCACAGATTGAGCGTGTTGGTGTAGCAATCCGCTAAGTCTTGTTCCAACGCAGGGGTGAGCCGACCGGACACGATGGGGCCGACGATGTGGATCACTTTCTTGGCGGGCAGGTTATAGGCGTCCGTCAGCATGGGCACGGCGGTCGGCTGCTCGTAGCTGCTGCCGTATCTTGCCCGCAGCCGATTCATCTGCCGATTGCACTCCGCGCGAAGTTGGACACCTGCAAATGTATGAATACAGTTGTCGATGCAGGTGTGCATGGGCACAAAGCAGCCCAGCATCTGCGAGTTGGCGGCATTCACAATGGCGTCTACAGAAAGGCGCGTGATGTCGCCCTGCCAGATGGAAAGATAATCCCGAATAACGGGAATCTCCTTGACCGTTACGATCCCTTTTTCGGCATTCCGTTCGATCAGATATTCGTCTTGGATCGCAAGCACCTCGTCCGGCAGCGCCTTCGGCAGACGAATGTTCATCAGAGAGCGAAGAATCCTTCGCTTTCCTTCCGAATCGGAAGGCGTCTGCAGGTCTCGGTATGTACCGGAATCTTCTTTGAAAGCCTCCACCAGATAGTCGAGGCGCTGATCGTTTGTCATTTTCTCATTCATGTGCGTTACCTCTTTTCCACAGCGCTAACAGGACAGACCTCCATACAGTTTCCGCAATGCAGGCAGTGCGCCTGATCGATCACCAACGGTACGCTATCCACACAAATGCACTGCTGCGGACAGACCGGTACACAGGATCGACACCCGATGCAGGCGTCCGTGATGAAATATCCCTCAGTTTTTCTCTCTGCGCCGCCGAAGGTGAAGGACGCCCGCTCAATCGGCTTCTTGGAAAGATCGAACCATTCACCGCTGCCCTCATAGATGTGGAAAACGGTCAGCGCGTGCATGGACTCCTCTGTGGGATAGATCTCCCGCATATACGGGTTCTTTTCAAAAAGCATCGATATCGCTTCGTAACCGAGTTCTCTGACCTTTCCTCGAATGGAAACCGCAACAGAGGTCATAGTCGTTTCGCCCTTTATTGCGGTCAAAGCAAGAAAGCCACGCTTCTTGAGACGGTCATAGAAGCCCTTGCCTTTTGCTGTGAGGAAATATAATCCGTTTCCATCGCTGTCCATCATGTCGATGGCGGCGGTCACAGGCAGGCCTTCGTCATCTACCGTTGCGACAACAGCCGTATGGATTTCATTTACCAAGTAGGCGAGATAATCTTTCGTATTCATATCCATGACTTTCGTGCAAAGAACGCCGGACGACGCTTTTGAAGTCCCTCGTTCTCATTCTCCATTTGCGATCCTTTCCAACGCGCCGTTTTTCAAGTCCTCGATGGTATATCGCTTCATCTCGTCCTCCATCGCGCATTGGATCGCTTTCAGCTTGTCATCCAAAAGCGCATGAATGTTACGTCCCACGGGACAATCCGGGTTAGGACTTTCATGGAAATGGAACAGATCGCCGTTTTCTACCGGCTCAATCGCTTCGTATACATCATAAAATGTGATATCGGCAAGCGGTTTTGTGATGATTATGCCGCCGGTGCCTCGCAGAACTTCGATCAATCCCGCACTTTTCAACTGCGTCAGAATCTTGCGGATGATCACGGGATTGGTGTTGATCGACCCTGCAAGAAAGTCACTTGTAACCTTATATTCATCCTTAAAGACTTCCACACAAGTGAAGATATGCAGCGCCACCGTGAATCTGCTTGAAATCTGCATGAATACCGCCTCCTCTTAAAAGCATCTCTGCTTACGTTCGCTCTTGCAGCGCTCGATGTTCCCGCAACGATAGCAAAGCTCGTTGTCGCACATACCGCCGTTTTCAAAGTACGACAGGATGTTGTTCACGGTCGTCTCAGCGATGTTGTTCAGCGCTTCCTCGGTCAGAAACGCCTGATGCGACGTCACGATCACGTTCGGCATGGAGATCAGCCGGGACAGCAAATCGTCATTCAGAATATGTCCGGAGCGATCTTCGAAGAAAATATCCGCTTCCTCCTCATATACATCGAGACACGCCGCACCGATCTTGCGTGCCTTGATGCCGTCCAACAGCGCTTCCGCGTCGATCAGCCCGCCGCGGGAGGTGTTGAGGATTACGACACCCTTTTTCATCTTCGCGATTGCATCAGCATCGATCATGTGCCGCGTTTCGTCTGTCAGCGGACAGTGCAGGGAGATCACGTCGCTCTTTGCAAACAGCTCGTCGAGCGTAACATATTCGATCCCGCTGTCTGCTGCCGGAAATCGGTCGTAGGCGATCACATGCATTCCAAAGCCGCGGCAGATATCAATGAAGATGCGGCCGATCTTGCCCGTACCGATCACGCCGATCGTCTTACCATGAAGATCGAAGCCGGTCAACCCTTTTAGTGAGAAATTGAACTCCCGCGTACGGTTGTACGCCTTATGGATGCGGCGAACGGAAGTTAACAGAAGCGCCATCGCGTGCTCCGCAACCGCATAGGGCGAATAGGCGGGTACGTGAACGACGTGCACCTTGCCGAATGCGGCGCGGACATCCACGTTGTTATACCCCGCCGAACGCAGCGCGATCAGCTTGACCCCGTTTTTATAGAGCTTGTCGATCACGGCGGCGTTTGCCGTGTCGTTGACGAAGATGCAGACAGCGTCGCAGCCCGCCGAGAGCGCGGCGGTATCCCCGTTCAATTTGGTTTCAAGAAAGCGGAACTGCATGTCATGCAGTTTTCCATATTTCTCGAATGACGGCTTGTCATATGGCTTTGCATCATAGAATGCAACTTTGATCATGCACATCCCTCCGATTTGCTTTACATATACGATTTCGCCGGACATATGCGGGCATACGTCCGGCGCTTCCTAATTGTATTCTACCGCAATTTGGCTGTAATTACAAGTATTACATCAAAACTTGCCATTCTGGTTCTGCCACGTATCCTTGTCCGCGATTGTCTCCATGACGTCCCAGTGCTCAGCGATCTTGCCGTTCTCTACTCTCCACAGATCATAGTAAGAAGTAGGCACTCCGCCGAAGGTTCCTTCGGAAACCGCAAGAACATAATCGCCCTGTGCCAGCACCTGATGCACGGTGGTATAGATCATCTGGATGCCTGCTTCGGCAAGAGATGCCAGAGCTGCGCCGAGACCGGAGAGCCCATCAGCAATGCCGGTATTGTGCTGGATATACTTGTCGTCGTCGAAGTATTCAGGCGTTTTCTGCGGGTTATTTCCCTGCATCACGTCATACAGGAAGTTCTTGACCAACTCGCGGTTTGCTTCGGTCTTGTCAAGATCCTTCACGGAAGCGACATTATCGATCTGCGTATGACCGGAGGGGTTCGGTTCAGCTTTGGCAGCGAGGTTATCCCAATGCTCGGCGATCTTCCCATCTGCATCGAAGCGGAAGATGTCGAACGCAACCTGCTCACCCATACCTGCGAAGTTGTAAACGGTCTGCAGGAATACCTTGTCGCCGTCCTCGTAGGCGCGGATGTTGTTAACTGTGGTCTTCACAGGAGCGGAGCCAAGATAGGCAACGCTGCCGACAAATGCATCCGCACCGGTGCCGTAGGCTAGGTTGTGCTGGATATAGCCGGGAGCCAGAAGTTCCTTCGCGGTCTCGGTGTCGCCGGTAACGAAGCAGTTGATCAGAGTAAGGGCTTTTTCGATGTTTGTCATGGTAGTGACCTCCTGAAAGATATTTGATGTAACCGTCGTGATTTCATCTGGATGCAATATAGCACATCCTTGTTGTAATGTCAATAGTTACATCTAAAATTTTTTGGTTTTTTGTTCTGTGTTGCTTCAAGCTATTTTTGAGGATTGTCTAAATGAAAAAGGAGAGCGGCATTGCAACACTCATTGTCGAATCCTGCAAAGGAGTTATATCGGGGTTTAAGGGGACACCCTTACGAACGGATTTTGCGGCAAATGCCAGCAAAATCCAATGCTGGCTAATCCTCAACAGATCATCCTCTTTCTTCAGCGCCTTTCGGATCGGGTTTATCATGGGTATTATGCGCTGAAGGCGGATTAGAGGCGGCAGAAACGATCTCTTTCGCTTCCGCGCATGGCAGAATAGGATGCGAGCAAGTTACGAGTCCGAATAAACGGACTTGCATTCTAAGTGAAAAATAAAGTTCTTGCTTTTTCGGCAAGGTGTGCCGTATAATCGTATTGTCGAAAGCGGAACCGCCGAGACAAATTGAAAACTGAATAACGCAAAACAGTTTCTAATCGCGCAAGCGGGGCAGGATCCGCAAGGACTGAAAAACCACCAAGCACCGTACGAAATTGGATTGAGATCGGATAGGAATATCCGCCGTCTCAGTTCATTTTGTACGGTGCTTTTTCTTTTCTCGGCAGCCGGACGATCAAAGTATTTTTGAACGATGTCGTTTTTCGGCATTCCAGCCCCCTGTAACTAAACAGAAAGGTCAAAAGGAGAGGCAACTAAATGCCGCAAAAATATATTTTCAAAAACCACCGCCCAAAAACGCAAAAATGTTCCCCAAAGAAAGTAGAGGGACTTATTCAGAAGCACCTTGAAAACCGAATATTGAAAACGCACAAATGAAGGATTTATGAACAGTTCCTCTGAAACTGCAAAAAACGGCTGCAATTTCGCATTGGGTATGAGAGGCAGAGAATTGTGAAGAAACTGCAAATCCTTTCCAATTCACCTCTGAAATTTCACCAATGCACAGTGAAAGGATTTTGAATGCGACCGGCAAGAGAGAACGCCGGTGCAGATACACCGTTTCCCCCGATCAAGGAAACGAGACCGTTGCCGCTTCGGGACGCCGGAGCGTTAAGAACTGAAATCGACGAAAGAGAGGTACAAACCATGAATCCTTACAACCAAACAAACAACCTTGCGGAGGCATCCCGACATGAAAGCATCCGGTGAAAAAGTAACGAACATTGCGATCGATCAGATTCATCCGTTTCCGAATCATCCGTTTCAGGTGAACGACGACGAAGCAATGGAGCGCCTGAAAGAAAGCATTTCGCTCAACGGCGTGTTGACGCCCGCAACGGTACGGCAGTTGCCGGACGGATCGTTTCAGATGGTTTCCGGTCATCGGCGCATGGCGGCGTGTAAAGCGCTGGGTATGGAGAAGATGCCGGTGATCGTTAGGGAGATGGACGACATCACCGCAACGCTGACGATGGTGGATTCCAACCGGCAGCGCGAATCGCTGCTGCCGAGCGAGAAGGCGAACGCCTACAAAATGCGGCAGGACGCCTTGAAAAGCCGTTCCGTGGGACAAGTTGTCCCACAGGGCGGACGGACGACCGAGCAGATCGGAAATGAGACCGGCGAAAGCTACAAGACCGTGCAGCGGTTTATCCGGCTGACGAAGCTCATCCCACCGCTGCTGCAAATGGTGGACGAAGGCAAGATGGGCATGATTCCGGCGGTCGAGCTTTCCTACCTTCCGACAAAGGAACAGGAGGCGGTGCTGTCCGCCATCGAAGCAGAGCAGAGCGTCCCGTCGCTCGCACAGGCGAAAGCGTTGCGAAAGAGCTATGTCGAGGACGAGTTCACCGACGATACCCCGCTTTGCGTTCTGTCTGACAGCAAGTGGAAACCGGCGGAGAAGCTGACGCTGCCTATGGAGCGCTTTGCAAAGTTCTTTCCGAAAGACGCCACGCCGAAGCAAATGGAGCAGGCGATGCTGGAGGGCTTGGAACTGCGGCAGAAGCGGATTCGGTCGCGGCAGCAGGAACGGTAATCGGAGATGGATGGGGCTTCCTTCTTTGGTAGGTATTTGGCATGGGGGACGCTGCTCCCCCGTACCGGATCGATCCGATGCAGCCATGGCTGCGTTGGATTAGCGAGCATTGAATTTTGCCGGCATTCGGCCAAATTCGTAACGTAAGGGAGTTCCCTTAAACCCCAGCATATGACAAAAAAGGAGATCAAACACATGAAACGCACCAATAAAATCACGTTCCGGCTATCGGATCAAGAGCTTGCCCGGTTCAAGCAGCAGGTCAAGGAAAGCGGATTGTTTCAGGAAACATATCTGCGGTTTCTGATCGAGGGCTTTTGCCCAAATCAGCTTCCTCCGCCGGAGTTCTGGAAAGAAATGGGAGGTTTTTTCAAAGCGTTGGGCAATCTGGATGAATTGGCAAAAATCGCGTATCGCACCGGAAACATCCATTACGAGGAAATCCGGGAAATGTATCGGGACATAGCCGAGCATATTCACCGGATCGAGGATGAAATCTTTCATCATGTTCCTATTGACCTGCGGAGCATTCCAAAGAAAGACCGTCCGAAACAGAAGTACAAAGCACCCGCGAAACAGGAGGAAGAACAGGCATGAAAGATATGAACGGAAAAGCAGATGATTGCATCGTTTCGCTGATCCCTTATCTGTACGACAGCATGGAAGCGGCGACGCAGCCGGAGACCTTTACCGTGCAGATCGGGAAAACGGAATATGTGGTCAACACCCATTTCAATCCGAACGGTCGGCAAACCATGTTTCAGCAAATGAAGGACTTGATTCTGCGGCAAGATTGACAGGCGGAGCCGGGTGCAGTAGGATCAAGATGCTCTTACTGTGCCCGGTTGTCGGAAAGGAGATTATGATTACATGACAACAGTGACTAATAACGGGCAACAGAAAATCACGGCTCTCTATTGCCGCTTGTCGCAGGACGACGGCAGAGAGGGCGAATCGAACTCCATCGCCAACCAGAAGGAGATTCTTTCCGCATTTGCAAAGCAGCACGGGCTGCTGCATCCGCAATTCTTTGTGGACGACGGCGTAAGCGGTACGACCTTCGCAAGACCGGACTTTCAACGCATGGAAGCAATGGCGGAAGCCGGACAGATCGGCACAATCGTGGTCAAAGACCTTTCCCGCTTCGGACGCAACTATCTCGAAGTCGGACAGTACCTTGAAATCAAGTATCCGACGCTCGGCATTCGCTTCATTGCGATCCAGGAGAACGTGGACACCGCAAGCAACACAGGCACGGAACTCATGCCGTTCTCCAACATCTTTAACGAATGGTATGCGGCACAGACCAGCAAGAAGATTCGCGCGGTATGGGCGTCCAAAGCAGCAAACGGCAAGCGTGTCGGTTCAACCGTCCCTTACGGATATGTCAAAGACGCGAATGATCGGGAGATCTGGCACATCGACGAACCGGCGGCTGCGGTCGTCCGAAAGATCTTCAATCTGTGCCTTGACGGGAACGGTCCGCAGGAGATCGCAAGGATATTGGAAGCCGAGAAGATCCCGACGCCGACGGAGTATTTTAAGGAGAAAGGTGTCGGAACAGCAAATCCGCTTCCCAAGATACCGTGCAGATGGGAATCCAGCACGGTGGTACACATTCTGGAGAATCGTCACTATACCGGCTGCCTTGTAAACTTCAAAACCACAAAAGTCAGCTACAAGGTACACAAGAAGGTGGATCGCCCGATTGCGGAGCAGCAGATTATTCCGAATATGCAGCCCGCAATTATCTCGGAAGAAACATGGTTGCGGGTGCACGAGCTTCGGAAGAACAAACGCCGTCCTACGGCGACAGGGAGAACAAGTCCGTTCTCCGGTTTGGTGTTCTGTGCAGATTGCGGTGCAAAACTGTATTTCTGTGCATCCAAGTCCACCAAGCCGAATCAGGAATGGTTTTGCTGCTCGAATTACAAGTCCGGACGCGGCTCCTGCAAGATTCACTACATTCGGAACGTGGTATTGGAGAAAATTGTTTCTGAAGCGATCAGCGATCTCTGTACCTTTGTCCGCTGCCACGAGAGCGAATTTGTTGAGATCATGGAACAGCGGCAGAACGGGATCAAAAACGCTTCCCTGCAGAAGATGAAGAAAGCCGTTGCTGACGCAGAGAAACGTATCGCCGAGATTGACCGCATGATGATCCGTATTTACGAGGATAACGTAAACGGCAAAATCTCCGATGATCGCTTCTATGCCATGCGGGATCAGTATGAAGCCGAACAACGGAAACTGAAAGCGACAGTTCAGACCGACCGAGAAGAACTCTTGAAAGCAGAGTCAACGCGAAATGATTTCCGCCTTCTGCTGAAAACGATCCGTGACCGCACCGACAACGAAACGCTCACTTCGGAATTGGTCAATTTGTTAATCGAGCGGATCGAGGTACACAACCCTGTGAAGATCGACGGGCACGAGCGCGTACAGGTGGACATTTACTTTACCGGCGTCGGCAGATTCAAAGTGCCGAACGAAGCAGAACTGGTCGAACTGTTTGCAGCGACAGACAACGGAGACCAACGCTCCGCGTAACGGAAACGGAGCAGCCCTTTCGGACTGCTCCGCCCCTCACACAAGAAAACTTCCTTATCGGTATCGCCCTAATCGGGTGGCTGTTTCTTTGGTATTTTTGGGAGGGACTCGAACGGATGCGGGAGTGAAAGGAGCGCCGGTGGCGCTCCAGAGCCTGCCCATGGGCTTCGCCCGGCCTCACTGAAACAGCTCCACCGGAGCTTTTTCCTGGCGCTCGGCTCCAACCAAGCCGCAGCGTAAATTCGAGTCCCTATCCCGCCGTCAGAGCAACAGTCTTGTCTTCCGACCTTTCCTCGCTTCTTGCCGGCAGAAACGCCATGGTCAGCAGGGACAACAGCAGGCACAGGCCGCCGGATAGCCAATAAAACATGGTGAGCTGGCTGCTGGTGCCGTAGATCTCCAGGGCGCCGGAGAAAAGACTGCCCACCGTCAGGGCTGAGATGCCGAAATGCCACAGCTGCCAGGCCACGGCGGAGGGGAAACGGCGGCCATTTCTGGCCAGTAAAAAGGCGGGGAGGAGGCCGCCCAGCAAGGGGAAGGCGAAGGCATACAGCATACCGTAGGCATAGACGCCGTGGCTGAACAGTTCATACACCGCGCCAAAGGCGGCGCTGAAGATGGTGACCATCAGATATCCAAATGCTATGCGAAAACAGGCCTTTCGCTGGGGTTCAAAGGGTGATGCAGACAATGTCGCTCACGCTCCTTTCCGAAATCTTTTTTCCGTTGGTGGTGGGGCGGTTGACCACGTCGCCCTGGAAGACCATGGTGGAAGAGCCGCCGCCGTCCAGGTTATACGCTGTCTTCGCGCCCAAGTCCAGCAGCACCTGGGCCAGTTCCTGAAGGGAGAGTCCTTCGCTGACGCTGGTTCGTCCATCGGAGACGACGAACAGATAGTGCAGCGTATCGACGATGCCGATGGCGGTGCGCGGATTGCTGGCCATGGCCTGCCCCACTTCATCGTTTTCGTCCACGGAGATATCGCCGTCGATCAACAGAGCCGGCCCGAAGGAGAGGACGTTCCAGGCCCCCTTGGCCAACAGCTCCTGCGCGGTGATCTCTGATTCGTTGACGATTTCAAAGCTGCCATCCTGGTAGATCACCAGATCCTCCCCATTTCGCTTGGCTTTGCTGCGGTATAGCACGCCGTTTCGTATGACGTAGCCGGATTCTCTTGCGCCGTAGTAATCCCCGTTGATGGCCAGAACGGCGTTCGCCTCCTCGGCGATGCTGCTGGTTTTCGCCTTCACGTTCCGCCCGTAGACGCTGTTCGCGAGAGCCGTTTGCAGATATTCGGGAGAGGAGAGGACCACGTCGGCCACATAGACGGTGGAATCATAGGCGCGTATTTCCGAAATGGTGATGGAAACATTGCCGTCCGAATAGCTGTTCTCCGTGGAGACGATGGGCACGGCCGTGGCAGGGGCCTGCGTCGCTTCCGGCGTGGCGCTGAGTATGACCGATTGCTCCTGCGTTGCGGCGGCAGAGGCGGCGACGGGCGCTGCTTCGGCCGATTGCACGGCCTGGGGGGACGCTGTGGACGGGCTTTCGGCGGCGGAGGGCTCCACGGCGGAATAGGTGTGTTCGATCACAAAGGTGTCCAATGCCGCAAAGACGGTAAAGCCGAACAGGAGCATGGCCCACGCAAGGCTGATGATTTTTTGACCGCGCTTCATACGGGCCTCCTTCCATACATGGTTTTCATAGGGCGTCGCTGTCCTCCATCTTTTCCGAGAGCAGTATCTCCAGATTCCCGTTCCGGCAGCGCAGCTCGTCGATGAAGGCTTGGGCGGCGTTGGGATCCTTCAGCTCCAGGTCATAGGAGAGCTTATAGAGGCTCCCCATGTTGGAGGTCCGGGTCTTGATAAGCTTGTGGCGATTGGCGTAGCGGGCGAACAGGTCGTCGAAGGCGCCGGCGATCTGCAAGGTTTCGGGAACGGTGATGTGCAGCTCGTACATGGGGCGCTGACCAAAGGACAGGGTGGAGAGAAGGACCATCACCAGGCTCACCAGCAGGGTGAAGAACAGGGCGATGACCACGTACCCGGCAGCGCAGGCTAGACCCGCCGTCATCACGAGAAAGATGGCGGAGATATCCCTGGCCTTCCCGGCTGCGGATCGAAAACGGACCAGGGAGAAGGCGCCCGCCACGGCAATGCCTGTGCCCACGCTGCCGTTGACCATGAGGATCACGGTGCAGACCACCATGGGCAGCACCACCAGGGAGATCAAAAACCCTTTGCTGGTATCGCCAAAGCGGCTCATGATGAGAGCGGCTATGAGGCCGCAAGCCCCGGCGACGGCCAGGCAGATCAAAAACAGGCTGACAGAAAAGCCGCCGGACAGTATGGAATCAAAAATTGCTGACATTTTTTATCGCTCCTTTCATGGGAAATGGTTCGCTGTTCTCTTGGCGTGAGCGCAGATAGGCCGTGCCATACTTGGAGAAGGAAGTCGGCAGGATGGACAGCTCGTTCAGAGCCCGGGCAAAGGCAAGGGGCATGGCGGCGGCGCTCTTCACCTCCATCAGCTCCAGGCCCAAGGGCAGCAGAGGAGCGCCTCCCGAGCCGCGTTCCAGCAGCAAAGCGGTGTTTCGAGCCCGCGGCGCAGTATCGAAGGTGACGCGAAAGCCGGCGTCGTCCGCCCATGCATAGGCTTCCCGTTCATAGGAGATGAGCATGGCCGGCTTCGGCCATCCGTAATACCCCATGGCGTAGTCGATCTCCCGCCAGATCTGGCTGTTTTCCGGCGGCTTTTCCCCCATCAGGTAGGCTTTGGCGGCGGCAAGCGGCAGGCTCACCCGGCGTTTATAGACCACTCCCTGATATTTCTTCTTCAGCTCCAGATACACGATGGAATCCGCCTTGGGCGTGCCGTAGCTCCTGAGCCGCAGCTTTTCCTTGTACGCGCCTGCGTCGATGGAGTTGCGGATGATCCGATGATCCGGCGTGTCCAAATACAGGCTGCAGATGGTGCTTTTGCCATATTGATCCAATATCAGCTCGTTTTTCAATCGCTGCAGGAGCCGCTTTTTGGTGACGTCGTCCACAAAATATTTACATTCGATCCGTTTGAATATATAGGTGGTTTCCATGGCAGGTTCGCTCCTTGTTTTGATAGGTCAATGATATTGGGCAAAGTTTAAGTTAACCTAAAACAAAAGAGTCGATTCCTGTGAAAAATGTAAACAGAGTGTGACCTGACAAGCGCAAAAGATTGCTCGGACGCCGCCTGTCAGATCATTTACTAAAAAAATAACGAAAAAGAAAAATGGCGAAAAATCACGTTTACAAAGATAACATATCGTGTTAAACTATTGATATAAACGATAAAAAGAGGATTGAATGATGGAACAGAAAACGGTGAAACTGACCAAGCTGAGCAAATGCGCGGGCTGCGGCGCCAAGGTGGGCGCGGGCGTGCTGGCTAAATTGCTGCAGGACATCAAGGTGCATTCCGATCCCAATCTGCTGGTGGGATTCGATCACAGCGACGATGCGTCGGTGTACAGGATATCCAACGAGTTGGCGCTGGTGCAGACGGTGGATTTCTTCCCGCCCATTGCAGACGATCCCTATCTCTTTGGGCAAATCGCGGCCACCAACGCCCTGTCCGACGTATACGCCATGGGCGGGGAGCCAAAGCTCTGCCTCAACATCATGGCGGTGCCGGAGAAAATGCCCATGGATGCGGTCCACGACATCCTGCGGGGGGGCTACGACAAGGTGTACGAGGCAGGGGCGCTGATCACCGGCGGTCACAGCATCCATGACGACGAACCGAAGTATGGCCTGGCCGTCACGGGATTCGTGCATCCCGACCATGTGCTGACCAATTCCGGCGCGCGCCCCGGGGATGTGCTGTTCCTCACCAAGCCCCTGGGCATCGGCATCCTTAGCACGGCGGCCAAGGCGGATATGGTATCAGAGGCGGGGGAGAGGCGCATGTTTGCGCTCATGACCACCCTCAACCGGGCAGCCCGCGACGTGATGGTCAAATATGAGGTCCATGCCTGTACGGATGTGACGGGTTTCGGCCTCATGGGCCACGCCTTGGAGATGATGGAAGGGAGCGGCGTGCAGGCAGTCATCGACACCGGGGCGCTGGATCTGATCCCGGAAGCCAAGGAGCTGGCCAGATATGGGCTGATCCCCGCCGGAGCCTATCGCAACCGCGCCTTTGCGGAGAAGGCGGTGGCGCTGGATGGGATCGAGCTATGCGTCCAAGACATGCTGTTCGACCCGCAGACCTCCGGCGGACTGCTGATCGCCTGCGCGCCTCGGGATGCGGAGCGGATGTTCCGGGAGCTGCAACAAACCGTTCCCAGCGCCCAGCGCATAGGAATGGTACAGGCGTATGAGGGCGGGAAGCGGATCTTCCTTCGCTGATCAAGCCAAGGCGCCAATGGCGGCAATGGCGGCGTCCACGTCCGCCTCGGTGTTGGCGTAGCCCAGGGAAAAACGGACCGTACCCCGGGGGAAGGTCCCGAGGCTCCTGTGGGCGGCGGGGGCGCAATGCAGACCGCAGCGGATCAGGATGCCGAAGCGCTGCTCCAGGGCAAAGGAGACGGCGGCGTTGTCCTGATCTACAAAGTCCAGCGAGAAGACGCCCACGCGGTGTTCAAGGCCTTTGGGACCGCACAGACGGACCCTGGGGATATCCCGGATGCCGTTGATGAACCGGCGCATCAAAAGGAGCTCGTGAGCCCGCAGAGAATCCATGCCGACCTCGGAAACATAGGCCATGGCGGCCTCCCAGCCATAGATGCCGGGCAGATTCATGGTGCCGGACTCGAACCGGTCGGGGAGGTATTCCGGCAGCAGCTCGCTGTCAGAAGCGCTGCCCGTGCCGCCGGCGATGAGGGGCGACAGCTGCCGCGCCATTTCATCGGTCAACAGTAGAGCGCCGATGCCCGATGGCCCCAGCAGCCCCTTGTGACCCGGAACGGACAGGGCGCTGAGATGAAAGCGTTCAAAGTCCAGGGGAAAATGGCCGGCGGTCTGGGCCCCGTCCAGCACGAAGGGGATGCCGTACTGAGCGGCGATGGCGCCGACAGCTTCCGCATCCTGCACGGAACCGGCCACATTGGAACCGTGGGCCATGAGGATCAGGCGGGTGTTGGGCCGAATGAGGGCGTGGATATCATGGGGGTCGATGAACCCCTCCGCATCCGCCCGGACGCGGTCAAAGCTCACCTCCGGCAGCTGCAGCAAAGGCCGCATGACGGCGTTGTGCTCCATGCTGCTGACGATCACGTGATCCCCCGGGCGCAGATACCCTTTGATGATCAGGTTCAGACCGTAGGTGTTGCCGGGGGTCAGGATCACATGGGTGGCCTTCTCAGGAAAATGAAAGAAGCCCTTGAGCTGCTCCCGGAGGGACAGGGTCACCAGCTCCGTTTCCTGGGCGTTCCGGTAGACGGAGCGGTTGAGGGGCGCGCCCACCTCCGTGAGATAGCGCACCATAGCCTGAGCCACGGCTTCCGGTTTGGGGAAGGACGTGGCGGCATTGTCAAGATAGATCGTATTCATGGATACAGGATATCACAGACGATCCTAAAAGTCACATAGATTTTTTCCATACATCAGAAAGGAGAGAGCATGCTCGATATCAGCGTTCGACAGTTGGAGGTATTCGTGGCCACCGCGGAGTATTGCAGCTTCACCAGGGCCGCGGAGGACCTGCATCTCACCCAATCCACCGTCAGCATGCATATACGCACGTTGGAGGAGGTGCTCCATGCCTGCCTCATTGAACGAGGCGCCCGCAAAAAGGTCATTTTGACGGAGGAGGGGAAGCGGGTCTATTCCATCGCCAAGGATATCCTTTCCCGGATGGAAGCCCTACAGGACCATGGGGCGGAGGGGGCGGAAGAACCGATCCGCATCGGAACGTCCACCGTGCCCGCCCAATATCTGCTGCCCAAGCTCCTGTCCGGCTTTCTGAAAAAGTATCCCCAAGCCAGGTACATCCTGCGGCGCGGCGACAGCGAACATGTGCTGGACTGCATCCAAAAGGGCGAGGTGCGCATAGGGCTGGTCGGCTACAAAAACGCCGATCGATCCTTGATCTTTCAGGAAATTGCACGGGACCGCCTGGTGCTGATCACGGAAAACAGCGAGGCGTTTCGCTCCATGCAGGCAGCGGGAAAAAATGGCCAGGACTTGCTGGGCTTCCCCATGATCGCACGGGAGGCAAGCTCCGGCACCCAGCACGCCGCCGACCTTTTTCTGCAGCGGCTGGGCGTGAAAGCCCCCAATATCGTGGCCCGGATGGATAACCCGGAGAGCATCAAGACGAGCGTGGCCGAGGGCGTCGGCGTGTCCATCGTCTCCGATCTGGCCGTTTCGGCGGAGGTCAGGTCAGGCAAGCTCCTGGCCTTTCCGTTCACGCCGCGATCGGAGGAGAGGAAGCTGTATATCGTCTGGCCAAAGGACGCCCTGCTGACCACCGCGGAACTTAGATTCGTACAGCATGTGAAGACCCAAACCGGCGCTATTCTTTCATCGAAATAACCGATTTTTTGAAGCATTCGATCTGTAATTCCCATTCGATTTTTGCCGAAAGAACGCCTATAATGGGAAGGAAGAATCCGATCCGTCGGATAAGGGAGGTATGTATGAAAAAGATAAACTGGACGGTCGTATTGGCCGGCGTGGTGGTGGGCGTGGCCGCGCTGATCCTGAGCGGTTTGGGAAATCCTGCGAACATGGGCTTCTGCATCGCCTGCTTCGAGCGGGACATCGCCGGCACGCTGGGGCTCCATTCCGCCGCTGTGGTCCAATATATGCGGCCTGAGATCATCGGCCTGGTGCTGGGCGCCATGATAATGGCGCTCGTCAAGGGCGAGTTCCGCGCCAAAGGCGGTTCCTCTCCCGCGACGCGGTTCCTGCTGGGCGCTTTGGTCATGATCGGGGCGCTGGTATTCCTGGGCTGCCCGCTGCGGATGGTCCTGCGGTTGGGCGGCGGCGACCTCAATGCGCTCCTTGCGCTGGTGGGCTTCGCGCTGGGCATCTTTGTGGGCACGCTGTTTTTGAAGCGGGGCTTCTCCCTGAAGCGGAGCTACACCCTGGCCGCGTCGGAAGGGTTCGTGCTGCCTGCGGTGCTTCTGATCGCAGGAGCGCTGTTCCTGATCGTTCCGTCGCTGTTCAGGATCAGCACCGAAGGGCCCGGCTCCCAGCATGCGCCGTTCCTGATCGCGCTGCTCATCGCCGCGGTGGTGGGCGCCCTTGCCCAGCGCGCTCGGCTGTGCATGGTGGGCGGTCTCAGGGACGCCATGATGTTCAAGGACTTCAAGCTTCTGTATGGGTTTGCGGCTATTTTGATCGTCACTATCCTGGGCAAGCTGGCGTTGGGCGGCCTTGGCTGGGGCAAGCTCACGCCCTTCAAGCTGGGCTTTGCCGAGCAGCCCGTGGCCCACAGCAACCATGTGTGGAGCTTCCTGGGCATGGCGTTGGCGGGCTGGGGGTCCGTGCTTCTGGGCGGTTGTCCCCTTCGGCAGCTGATCCTTTCGGGCGAGGGCAACGGTGATTCTGCCGTGGCCGTGTTCGGCATGATCGCCGGCGCCGCCATCTCCCACAACTTCGGCCTGGCCGGCAAGGGCGGCGCGGCCGCCGCGGAGGCTGTCTCGACGAACGCCAAGGTCGTGATCCTGTGCGGCTTCGTGATCCTGCTGGCCATTTCCCTTATCAACCTGCCCAAAGGGGCAAAAAAGCAGGCCTGAACGGCGCAGAAGGAGGTTATTTGCTATGGTAGACGCGCGTGGTTATTCCTGCCCCATCCCGGTGGTCATGGTGCAGCGGGCGGTGAAGACGGATGATCCCAAGAGCTTGACGGTGCTGGTGGACGAGCAGGTCTGCGTGGAGAACGTGACCCGCTTTGCCAACGCCGCCGGCTACAAGGTGACGGTCAGCCGGGATGGCGACGACTATCGGATGGAACTCACAAAATGAAGGAGTACGTTGCCACCTTTCACACCCATCTGGCTGCATTGATGACCAGCCGAAATCTGAAAGCTGCGGGCGTTCCGGCGCAAATGATGCCCGTGTTCAGGAAGCTCAGCTCCTCCTGCGGCACCTGCGTGGTATACAGGGCTCAAAGCCCCTGCCTGGCGCAGATGGACGAGGATGTGGAAGGCGTGTACGAGATCATCGGCAACGAGGAGTACAGTCTTCTGTACGAAAACGAATAAGGGTCAATGGAAGACAAACGACGGAGCCGAAAAGCTCCGCCGTTTTTTTACCGCATATGTTTTATGGCTCGTGCCGTTCGATCACGGCGGCAACCTCCTTGGCCGTCTCCTTCAGCTCGTGATTGCTGCGCCCGCCCATGCTGTCGATCAGCGCCATGAGCTTCTTTGCCACAGCCTTCAGGGATTCATACAGCGGATTCATACGGATCGGCTGCTTTTTGGCGATCCGCTTCCCTTCGGGCGCGTACAGCAGCTGTCCTGCGGCCAGGTCATATTCCGCGCCGGAGAAGGGAGCGATCACTTCGGCGGCGGGGAAGGACTCCCGCAGGAGCTGGGCAAAGGCTTCGCAGGCATCCTCGTCCCCGTGATTCACGAAGATGGTACCCGGACAGGCAGAGAATCCCTTGACCCAGTTCAGCAATCCCGCCTGGTCCGCATGGCCGCTGGTGCCATGGAGGGAGCAGATCTCCGCGTTGACGGCGATGGTCTCCCCGAAGAGCTTCACCTGCTTGGCGCCGTGGAGCAACGCGTGGCCCAGGGTGCCCACGGTTTGATATCCCACGAACAGGATCATATTTTTGGGATCCCACAGGTTGTGCTTGAGATGGTGGCGAATGCGGCCCGCATCACACATGCCGCTGGCGGAGATGATGACCTTGGGCCTGGGATCGTTATTGATGGCGATGGAATCCTCCGTGGTGACGGACAGCTCCAGACCATCGAACCAAACCGGGTTTTCGCCCCGATGGAGGATAGCTAACGCTTCCTCATCGAGATAGGATTCGTCCACATCCCGGAAGATAGCCGTGGCTTCCTGGGCCAGGGGACTGTCCAGGAACACCGGCGCGTCGTCATGGCCGTGGAGCAGCCCGCGCCGTTTGATCTCCCGGATGCCGTACAGCAGCTCCTGGGTCCGGCCAACGGCAAAAGCGGGGATGACAAGGTTGCCACCCCGATCCAATACCCGCTGCATATAGGACGCAAAGTCAGCCACAGGGTCCATGCCCTCCGAGGGCTCATGGAGCCGATTCCCGTAGGTGGATTCGATCAAAAGATAGTCGGCTTCCGCCACCGTCTGAGGGTCCCGGATGATGGGCTGATCTGTGTTGCCCACGTCGCCGCTGAAAACCATCTTCCGCGTTGTTTCCCCTTCCTGCATCCAAACTTCGATGCAGGCGGAGCCCAACAGATGGCCGATGTCGGTGAACCGCAGGCGAACAGCATCCGTCACAGAGACGATCTCGTTATAGCTGCAGGGGACGAAGAGGGGCATGAGGCCCTGCACGTCTTCCGCCGTGTACAGAGGCGTCACCATCTCCTCCCCGGAACGGGCGGCCTTGCGGTTTTTCCATTCGGCTTCGGATTCCTGGATATGGGCGGCGTCCAGCAGCATGATGCGGCAGAGACTGCAGGTGGCAGAAGTGGCATAGACGGCCCCACGAAAGCCGTCCTTATAGAGCTTGGGCAGCATGCCCGTGTGGTCGATGTGAGCATGGGTGATGAACACGGCGCTGATTTCCTGGGGAGCCACAGGCAAAGGCACGTTTTCAAACAGATCCACGCCTTGTTCCATGCCCATGTCCACCAGATAATACTTGCCATCGTTCTCTAACAGGGTACAGCTGCCGGTCACCTCATGGGTGGCGCCGATAAACGTGATCTTCATAAGGTCTACCTCCAAATCGACGTTAGGTCACTTCTCGTTTTTGATCTTCAGCAAGCGGATCACAGCGTGCGTCACAGCGTCTAAAATCAGGATGATGCCTACGGTGACGGCGTACCAGCGTATGGCCCATTGGGGGGCGACTAAAATAAACAGGCCGCACAGGGCAAAGATCACGGCTTCCGCCAGATGGAGCCAGAAGAACGTGCCCCATCGACGATCCTGTTTCAGTTTCGCGGCGGTGTAGTAGGCGTAGTACAGCAAGGCGCCGCCGAAGAGCGCGGAGCTGAGCACGAACAGGGCCTGCTCCTTCACCAGGATCAACAGGAAGATGACCAGCAGAATGAGACACAGCGTGATCCGGGTGCGCTCCTCGCGAACGTTCCAGCGGTTGTGAATGAGGCGGCGCACGGTGTATACGGTTTCTGCGGCAAACGCCAGAAACAGAACGCCGGCCATGACCAGGTCAAAGAAGTATACCGGCAGCAACAGCAGCAATATGCCGGTCAGGGCAATGGCCGCGTCCAGCAGATAGGGCTGATGAGCGATCTCCTTTTTCACCAGGACGGACACCTTACTGGCCGCTTGTTTTTCCGCATGGATGGCGGCCTCCGGAAGCTTCAGCAAGGTTTCCTTGGTGACGGCGTCGGCGTCCAACATGGACACGATCACATTTTCGAAGGAAGCGGGCCACTTGTTCAGCACGTCAAAGAGGGTCTTGGAGCCATCCTTTTCCAGGGCCTCGAAGATGCTGTTGGTAAACGTCCTGCGCTCCTCCGGGGAAACATTCTCCAGCCATTTATCCAAAAGGGCTTCCAGGGCAAGGCTTTGGGGATCATACTCTTCCGCCAGGGCAAGGCGGCCGCAATCGACGCCCCAGGAGAAGATGGAGTGCTGCATACCGGCCTTCTGGGTGCTCTTCACGATGCGGCAATCGGTGATCTTCGGTTCGAAAATCTTGCCGATCACGCAGTATTCAGGGCGAATGGCCGTGGAGATGGCGTCGATGGAATCCAAAAGCCGGGGATCAAGCACCTCCTTGCAAAAGCCCGGACCATCGTTGATGTACAGATGTTTCAACTGGGCTTTCTGATGATCCGGCAGCAAAGCGGCGGCATAGAGGACCTCGTTGGCGCCTTTGCTGTGGCCCCCCACATAGTAGGCCAAATGAGGCTGGATGTGATCCTTGAGGTATTCCAGACTCAGTTTTTGGGCCTTAGTCTCCATGAAGCTGATCATGAAATCTTCCTTCCAACCGGCGATGGAGCTGTCCGTACCGCGAAAGGCGATGTATCGGGTGGTCGAATCGAGGTGAAAGGTGACGGCGGAAAACTGGATGGGGACCTCGGGGAAAAACTCATCCACATAGTCGCTGACGAAGAGCTCGCCGAACCGTTTCGACGTGCAGGCATATCGGACGAAATCGGCCATGGTCTCGTCCGTGTCGGTGGTCATCATCTCTACTTTGCCCTCTTTCAGCGCAGCATAGCAGGCGTTGAGGGGGTGTTTGCCCGAAAGCCAGTCCATCTCGGGGAACTTCCAATAGGACAGAGCGCATAAAACCAGATTATCCACCTCGTTGAAGGGGAGGATATCGAAGGTGAGATCCGAGTACCAGCGGACATAGTCGATGATTCGCTCCATACAGACTCCTTTTTCTTGAAAAGGCAGCCGGAAGGCTGCCGCAGAAAGGTTCAGTTCAGGGTCTTGGCAAAGGCTTTGATCCGTTCAAAAGAGGCGTCGCTGATATAATGCTCTATCTTGCAGGCGTCCTCCAGGGCTGTTTTCTCATCCACGCCGATGCTGATCAGAAAATGGAACAGGGTGGTATGCCGCTCATAGATCTTTTCGGCGATGGCCCGGCCCTCGTCGGTCAGAGTCAGATAACCGGTGGGGTCCATGAGAAGATAGCCGGCGTTTTTCAGAAGCCCTACGGCCCGTGAAATGCTGGGCTTGCTGAACCCCATGTGCTCCGCCACATCCAACGAGCGCACATGTTCCAGCCGCTGAGAAAGGATCAGGATGGTCTCCAAATACATTTCTCCGGATTCCTGCAAGCGCATCGTCTCGCCTCCCTTCGTATAGAAGTATAGTATCATATATCCTGTTTTTTGCAACCCTTCCTCCGAAATCTTACAGCAAGTTCATAGGATAGGTCTTTCGTTTAGATGGTGTCGATAGCTGGACGCAGGCCGTGGTTTTGACAAGCTGCGGCAGGAGCCGAGAAAAGTTCACCGTTTAAGAACGTGGAACGGGTTGCTATAGTGGGGGTGCTGATCAAAAGAACGGGAGGTGTTTCATGAGGAGCAAAGACTGTCGTCACTATTCCAGGCGGGAATTGATCGAAATCATCTATGAGCTGGAGCGCAGGGAGGCGGAGCTGGAACGGAAGCTGGAGAAAGCAAAAACCAGACTGAAGGAACGAAAGATGCATATGGAGCAGGCAGGGTCCCTGGCGGAAGTCTGTGCGGTGCTTGCAGGCCTGTTTGAAGCGGCGGATGAGACCGCGTCCATGTATCTGTCGGGCGTAAAGGCTCAGGCGGAGGGCCTGAGAAAAGCGGATCGAAAGGAAAAGGCCTCATGATCTATCAAACGCAGCGGGGACAAGCCATTCCGACGCTCATGCAGGTGCGGGAGGAACGACGGAAGCTGAATCGGCGGAGTCATCGCAGACGGGCCTTTGTCACCTTTCTGCTCTCCTTCATCATGACGATCCTGGGCGGCATGATGATCCTGCTGATGTTCCTTCCGGTGCTGGAGGTGTCGGGCAGCAGCATGGAACCCACCTTGCAGGATGGGGACATTCTGGTGCTGCAAAAGCCCGGCGACATCCATGCGGGGGAGATGTGCGGCATGTACGCCCAGGGACGTCTGATCCTGAAACGGGTCATCGGCCTGCCGGGAGACGTCATCAGCATGGATGATCGGGGGATGGTGTATGTGAACGGCGTACAGCTGGAGGAACCGTATATTTCCCAAAATGCGGTGGGCACCTGCGATCTGTCATTTCCCTACACGGTTCCCGAAGACAGCCTGTTTGTTTTGGGCGACCACAGAGAAACCAGCATCGACAGCCGCAGCAATCTGATCGGGTGCGTCAGGATAAACGAGGTCATGGGGCAGGTGGTGGCGCGAATCTGGCCGCCTAAAAGCATCGGGTGGGTGGGATGATTCGACCTGCGGGGGTACCGCCGGCGTTTGTTCTGCCCTGAGGAATTGACACGTCTTCCCGGAACAGGTAAACTAAGATTCAGTATAGTGCGACGGGAGGAAGGATATGCTCCATATCGAGACGATCGATCTATATGATCGGTATGCTGCCGAAAGAAAGGGCCCGGGCGGACAGCTGACCGTGTATGCCCTGCAGCCCATACCGAAGGTGGACCCCAACCGGCGGTTTCCCGCCGTCCTGATCCTGCCCGGCGGCGCCTACGCCTGGGTCTCTCCCCGGGAGGCGGAGCCCGTGGCCATGCGCTTTCTCAGTCGAGGCTTTTCCTGTTTCATCCTGAACTATTCCTGCGCCCCCGCCCGGTTCCCCGTGGCTCTTAGGGAGGCGGCCCTGGCCATGGCCTATATCCGCAGCGAGGCGGATCGGCTCCATATCGATCCCGCCAAAGTGGCCGCTCTGGGCTTTTCTGCCGGCGGGCATCTCTGCGGGACGCTGGGAACCCTGTATGACAGGGATGAAGTGGCGGATATCGCTCCGGCGGACCGGCTCCGTCCGGACGCCCTCATCCTGTGCTATCCCGTGTCCGTTTCCCGAGGCAGGACTCACAGGGACAGCTTCGCCAACCTCTGCGGGGACGATCGGTTGCTGATGGACCGGCTCTCCCTGGACAGGCTGGTCCGGCGGGACATGATGCCGGTGTTCCTTTGGCACACCCGGACCGACGATTCGGTCCCTGTGGACGGCACGCTGCAGCTGGCGGCGGCCCTGGCGGAGAACGACGTGCCCTTTTCTCTCCACGTCTTTTCATACGGCAGACACGGCCTGGCCACGGGGGACGATCTGGTCTATCGCCGGGACAACCTCCCGCCCGTCAGCGACGGGGTCCTGGACTGGCCGGAGCTGGCGATACGGTTTTTGTGGGAGAACGGCTTTCGTATCAGGGACAGCCAATAAAATGTGCGGTACGAAAAAGCAGCAGGCCGAAAACCTGCTGCTTTGACGTTCCTTTGGCTACCGCTCCTCGCGGAAGTACGGCAGGCCCAGGGACATGGGCGGCTGATCCTCCTTGCGCTTGCGCAGGGCGACGAACAGCAGCACGAAGATGGTCACCACGTAGGGGAGCATCTTGAACAGCTCCTGGGAGCTGCGGGTAAGGCCCCCGATGTAGAAGAAGGCCCAGTACAGCATGCCGAACAGGTAGGACCCCCAAATGGCCCTGAGGGGCTTCCAGGTGGCGAAGATGACCAGGGCCACGGCCAGCCAGCCCAGCGCTTCGATAGTGCCCTGGTTCTCCCAGGTGCCCTTGATGTAGTTCATGACGTAATAAGTGCCGCCGAAGCCCGAGACGCCGGCGCCGATGCAGGTTGCCAGATACTTGTATTTGGTGACGTTGATGCCGGCGGCGTCCGCGGTGGCTGTGTTCTCGCCCACAGCCCTCAGCGACAGGCCGTACCGCGTCTTCTTGAAAAACCACCAGAGGAAAATGGCCAGCAGGATGGCAAAGTAGGTCAAGAAGCCATAGGAGAACAGCATGGTGCCCAAACCGAACCCCAGCTTTGCCGTCCATCCGTCCACGGTCTTGACGAGATCCGTGGAGAAGGCGCGGAACAGCTCGGAGGTCACCTTCACGTTCACCTGGCCTACGCCGCCGGCCAGGGTGTTCAGACTCCCGCCGAAGAAGTTGCCGATGCCGGAACCGAAGATGGTCAGCGTAAGGCCGGTCACGTTCTGGTTGGTCCGCAATGAGATGGTCAAAAAGCTGTAGATCAAGCCGCCGCAGGCCGCCGCCAGGAAGGTCGCGGCCAGGCAGATGATGATGCAGAGGACAGGATTGGGCGCGATATTGAGCCGGTGGCAGAGGAGGTTCTCATAATAGAACGTGGACGCCAGGCCCGCGATGCCGCCCAGGTACATGATGCCGGGAACGCCCAGATTCAGGTTGCCCGATTTTTCCGTCAGGATCTCACCAAGGGCGCCGAAAAGGATGACCGTGCCGAAGATGACCCCCGATTGGAACAGGGACGGAAGAGACGTCAGAAAACTAACAAAGCCGTTCATACATTCGCCCCCTTACTGCTTTTGCTTGCCAAAGTGCACCTGGTAGTTCAAGAAGAATTCGCATCCCAGGATGAAGAACAGGATGATGCCCGTGATGATCTGGGAGACGTATTCGTTGAGGCCGAAATCGGAGGCGATCTGAATGGCGCCTTTGCTCATGAACGTGAGCAAGGCGGAGATGCCGATCATTACGAAGGGATTCATCTTGGCAAGCCAGGCTACGATGATGGCAGTGAAGCCTCGGCCGCCGGCGGTGTCGATGGAGATGGTGCGGGAAACGGCGGACACGGCAAGGAACCCGGCAAAGCCGCAGATGGCGCCGGAGATGGCCATGGTCCGCATGTAGACGTAGGGCACGCGGATGCCGGAATACCGGGCGGTGTTCTCCGATTCACCTACCACAGCGATCTCATAGCCCTGCTTGGTGTACCGAAGATAGATGTACATCAGAGCGGCCAGGAAAAGCACGATCAAAACCACGATCATGTAGTCGTCGTCAAAGCCCTTTTTGAACAGGTTCCCGATCCAGCCGATGTAGGTGTTGGGCTTGCCCGCACCGTTGATGGTGCCCACGGAGTTGGACCCCGGAGGGTATTCCCAAAGCGCCACACAAAAACTGGTCAGCTGGATGGCAATATAGTTCATCATCAGGGTGAACAGGGTCTCGTTGGTATTCCACCTGGCCTTGAAGAAACCGGGAATGAAGCCCCAAAAGGCGCCGGCCAGGATGGCGAACACCACCATGCACAGAAACAGCACCGGCGTGGGGACCTTGCCCGCCAGATTTATCATGCAGAACGCCGCGCCGATGGCGCCCACCAGCATCTGACCCTCGGCGCCGATGTTCCAGAAGCGCATCTTGAAGGCCGGGGCCAGGCCGATGGCGATGCAGGTGAGGATCATGCAGTCGCGGATGGTGATCCAGCTGCGCATCTTGGTGATCATCCAGGAGCTGGAGGTGCCGAAGGCGCCGTCGGCCATGGACATATAGACCTTGATGGGGTTCAAAGACACGCCGCGCATGGAGCCCACCATCATGATAACGAAGCCCGCCACCACCAGGGCGATCAGAACGGCGATCAGGCGGATCAGCCATGCCTTCCAGGTTGCGATCCCGTCTCGTTTTGAAATATGCATCTTATTCACCTCCTCCGACCTTGGTCATCATGAGACCCACCTGCTCCTTGGTGATGGAGCGGCCGTCCACGATGCCGGAGACCTGGCCGCCGCACAGGACCAGGATCCTGTCGCACAGCTCCAGCAGCACGTCCAGATCCTCGCCCACGTAGATGACGGCGACGCCCTGCATCTTCTGCTGGGTCAACAGATTATAGATGGTGTAGGACGTGTTGATATCAAGTCCGCGCACGGCATAGGCCGTCATCAAAACGGTCGGGCTTTGCTCGATCTCACGGCCCACCAGCACCTTCTGCACGTTGCCGCCGGAAAGCCGACGCAGGGGCGTGCGATTGATGTCGGGGGTCACCACCTCCAGGTCGTTGACGATCTTATCGGCCAGCTTGCGCGGCGTTTGCTGATCCAGCATGGGGCCGGCACCCTTGCGGTAGCTGCGCAGCATGACGTTTTGGGTGATGTTCATGCCGCCCACCAAGCCCATGCCGAAACGATCCTCTGGCACGAAGGACAGGAGGATGCCCTTGCGGATGATGTCCAGGGGGTCCATACCCTCAAGATGTATTCCCTTTCCCTGGGGGTCGATATAGGTGATATTGCCGCCCTCTTCCACATGCTGAATGCCGGCGATGGACTCCAGCAGCTCCTTTTGGCCGCTGCCGGCGATACCGGCAATGCCGAGGATCTCCCCGCCGTAGGCGGTGAAGGATACGTCGCTCAGCTTCTTGACGCCCTCTTTATTCTTGACGGTCAGATGCTCCACCCGCAGCCGCTCCTTGAGGGAATCGGCCATGGGCCGATCGATGTTCAGGCTGACGGCGTGGCCCACCATCATGTCGGTCAGGGACTGCTGGGAAGCCTGGCTGGTGGGAACGTCCCCGATATACTGGCCTTTGCGCAGCACGGCCACCCGGTCGGAAACGGCCAGCACCTCATGGAGCTTGTGGGTGATGATGATGATGGCCTTGCCGTCCTTCTTCATGTTCTTCATGACGGCAAAGAGCTTGTCCGTCTCCTGGGGCGTCAGCACGGCGGTGGGCTCGTCCAGGATCAGGATGTCGGCGCCGCGGTACAGCACCTTGACGATCTCCACGGTCTGCTTCTGGGAAACGGACATATCGTAGACCTTCTGGTTGGGGTCGATCTCGAACCCGTAGCGGTCCGCGATCTCCCGCACGGCCTTGGCGACGGCGTTCTTGTCCAGCTTGCCGCGCTCGCCGGGCAGGCCGAGGACGATGTTTTCAGCGGCGGTGAACACGTCCACCAGCTTGAAATGCTGATGGATCATGCCGATGCGCAGATCGAAGGCGTCCTTGGGCGAGCGGATCTCCACCTTGCTGCCGTTGACGAAAATCTCTCCTTCATCGGGATAGTAGATGCCGGACAGCATGTTCATCAGGGTGGTTTTACCGCTGCCGTTCTCGCCGAGAAGGGATAGGATCTCCCCCTTATTCAGGGTCAGATCAATGGCGTTGTTGGCGACCACACTGCCAAATCGCTTGGTGATTCCCTTCAATTCGATGGCAGGGACCTCAGAAGGGACTTGCTGATCGATCGGGCTGGGGATCTTGTTATCCTGTTTTGTTTCCAAAGACGCCGTCCTTTCTTCTTTGCGTGGGAAAAACACGGAAAGAACCATATTTATTCACAAATTATAGTAGCATATCAAAACGTGGATGTAAAGAAATATCGTCGCGTTTTATGCAAAAAAAGAGGACGGCCGTCGTAAAGACAGCCGTCCTGAAGGAGCCTGGGATGATTAGTTGAGCTCGGTGATGCCGTCGATCCTCAGAGAGAAGGAAGGCGCGGACTGGAAGTAGGACTCATGGTAGTAGCCGTCAAAGACCGCGTTGTCCGCATCGTTGACCCAGTCGCCGTCGGTATCGGTGGCAAAGGCCTCCTCGACCTTGACACCGCCCACGGTGAAGGTGTTGGTGTCGAACACGTTGAGCTTGCCGGCCTTGAAGGCGGCGATCAGCTCATCGACCTTCTCCTGGGTGCCGGGGGCGCAGGAGGGACCCAGCTTGGTGACCGCGACAGCGTCATCCGCAAAGCCCTTGGCCCAGTTGGTGTCGAACTTCTCACCCTTGAGCACGGCGCCGATAGCGTAGGTGTAGTACTCGACCCACTCGTTGGTGGGGGAGGTCAGGGCGGCGGTGGGGGCGTTGGCCAGCATGTCCACGTTGTAGCCCACGGAGTAGACGGTGGTGTTCTTCTTGGTCAGGTACTCTTCGCAGGTGGCGGGAGCGCCGGTGGAGTCGGCGTGCTGACCGATGATGATGCAGCCGCGCTCGATCAAGGCCTTGGCAGCCTCGGACTCAGCGGTGATGTTGAACCAGGAGTTGGTGTACTGCACGTCCATGACCACGTTGGGCACGACGGACTTGATGCCCAGATAGAAGGCGGTGTAACCGGAGACCACTTCGGCGTAGGGATAGGCGCCGACGTAACCGATCTTGATGTTCTCGCCGTCCTTGTTCTTGTCTTCCACCTTGCCCTCGTCGATGAGCTGCTGCAGCTTCATGCCGGCGACGACGCCGCCCACGTAGCGGGCTTCATAGATGTTGGTGAAAGCGTTGTGGAAGTTGGCAAGGCCGGACTTCTTGGCGGTATCGCCCGTCATGGCGACGAACTCCACATCGGGATACTTGGCCGCCGCCTGCTCACAGAAGCTCTGATGGCCGTAGGAGTTGGTGATGACCAGCTTCGCACCCTTGGCGACGCAGTCAACGCACGCATCGTAGCACGCCTCGGTCTCGCCGACGGTGTACTTCCAGATGACGTTCTCCTCGGAGAGGCCAAGCCGCTTCAGAGCGCCCTTGATGCCCTCGATGTGCGCATAGGTATATCCCTCGTTCTCATCGCCGACCAGGACCGCGCCGACCTTGAACGGGGCCTCTTCCTTAGCGTCGGACTTAGCACCGCTCTGGCAGCCAACGATGGAAAGGACCATCAGCAGGCACATCAGGATTGCCAATAAACGTTTCATTCAGATTCTTCCTCCTATTTTTTGGCTTTATTGCAGACCGTCATCGGTCTTACAATCCAGTGGCACAACGGTTCATTGCTGCGAACACACATAAAAAAAGTATCGCACAATAAAACGTTGGCACTATATTACCAGAAAAATACGGATTTGTACAGCCGTGTTTTTCAGATTCTTGCAAAAATGAGGGGGAACCGAGAGAATATATCATTTTGTCAAGGATTTTTTGGCGGCGGTACGGAAAAAGCTTTGAAAAAAGACGCACTATACAGTATACTGGTATCATCTTCAGCAAGGAGGCAGATTATGAACGGAGACTTTACGTTGTATACCCCCACCAAGGTGGTGTTCGGACGGAAGACGGAAGAGAAGGCAGGGGAGCTGGTGGCTGCCTTCGGCGGCAGCCGGGTGCTGATCCATTACGGCGGCAGCAGCGCCGTGCGCTCGGGCCTCATCGACCGGGTGAAGGCGTCGCTGGATCGTGCGTGCATATTCCATGTGGAGCTGGGCGGCGTGGTGCCCAATCCTCAGCTCTCCAAAGTATATGAGGGTATCGAGCTGGCGAAACAGAACGGCGTGGACTTCCTGTTAGCCGTGGGCGGCGGGTCCGTCATCGACTCGGCCAAGGCCATTGCCTATGCGCTCGCTGAGCCGGAATATGACGTGAAGGAGCTCTATGAGCATACCCGCAAGGCCAAGGCCTGCTTCCCTGTCGGCACCATTCTGACCATCGCCGCCTCGGGCAGCGAGATGAGCGACAGCAGCGTCATCTCCTACGAGGACAAAAAGCGGGGCTACAACAGCGACCTGTGCCGGCCCAGATTCGCCGTCATGGACCCGGAGCTCACCATGACATTGCCGGACTATCAGACATGCGCGGGGTGTTCCGACATCCTGATGCACACCATGGAGCGGTATTTCACCAACGGCAGCAAGCTGGAGATCACGGACGCCCTGGCCGAGGGGCTGCTGCGCACGGTGATGAAATACGCCGCCGTCCTCCACAGGGATCCCTTGAACTATGAGGCCCGGGCGGAGATCATGTGGGCCGGGAGCCTGTCCCACAACGGCCTCACCGGCTGCGGCAACGACGCCAACGACTTTGCCTCCCATCGGCTGGAGCATGAGCTGGGCGCTCTGTACGGCGTGACCCACGGGGCGGGGCTCACCGCGGTCTGGCCCAGCTGGGCGCGGTATGTGTACAAGAACTGCCTGCCCCGATTCGTCAGGTTTGCCGTGAACGTCATGGGCGTGGCTCCCGGCGCTTCCGACGAGGAGACCGCCCTTTCCGGCATCGCCGCCATGGAGGAATTCTTCCGCTCCATCGGCATGCCCGTGACCATCCGGGAGCTTCTGGGCAAGGAGATCACGGAAGAGGAGATAGGGCTCCTCGCCAAGAACTGCGCCTTGGCCACCGGCGGCAAGGTAGGCAGCGCCATGGCCCTCTACGAAGAGGACATGGCCAACATCTTCCGCATGGCGAGGGCGTAAGGTAGAATCGTTCAGAAAGAGGCGCTTGACGGCGCCTCCTTTTCGTTATCTGTATATGCGCTGCAATCCGTTTTCCGTCAGGGTGCAGAGGATGGGCGTGACCTCCTCGATAAACTTTCTGTCGTGGGACACAGCCAGGATGCAGCCCGGGAATTCGGAGAGGAGCTTTCGCACCGCGGGGCAGGAGAGGGGGCTGAAGTTCCGGGTGGGCTCGTCCAGAAGCAGCACGTTGCTTTTGTCCAGAATGGCCTTGAGCAGCAGGAGCTTGGCCCGCTGGCCGCCGGAAAGGTCGCTGACGGCGTGGTTCATCTCGTCGGTGGTGTACTTCATGCTGCCCAAGTAGATGCGGGCCTTGGTGACGCTCTCCTTGTCCCCGTCCGGGGCCAGGAACGCCTCGGGCCGCATGGAATAGCTCACGCCCTCGCCGTAGCGCTGGGGCATATAGGTGCAGCGGATATCCTGGCGAGAGAGGAGCTCCCGGGCGATCCGGTCCATCAGCGTGCTCTTGCCGCAGCCGTTGGGCCCCAGGATGCAGATCTTCTCCGGGCCGATGATCTTGAGCCGCACATCCCGGGACAGAAGCCGGTCGCCCACCCGCAATTCGTCCAGGGCATAGTCCAACACCACCTTGCCCCGGCTCAGCTCCACGCCCGGCTCCCACTTGGGCAGGATGGCCCATTCCGCCTCGGGGAGCTGCGTTAGCTCTTCCTCATCCTTATCAAGGCGCCGTCCCATGGACTTGACCGCGTGCATCTTCTTTTTCAATAGTCGCCCACCGGAGGGATTGCCCCGACTGATGGAATCCTGGGCGTGCTCCACGGCATTGTAGATGGAGAGATACCGATCCTTCTTCTTCCGAAAGTCCGCCTGCTCGAACCGGGCCTGTTGCTCCTGATGGGCGAACTGCCGTGCACGCTGATCCATATAGGCCCGATACCCCTCCCGGGACACGGTAGAGCGGCAGATGGTCTTTCGCCGCACCTGCTCCAGATGTATGATGACGTCCGCCGTCTCCTCCAACAGGACCTCGTCGTGGGAGATGTAGAGGACTGCCCCGGGGAATGCGTTCATGAATTCGGACAACCATTCCAACGTCTCGATATCGAGGTCGTTGGAGGGCTCGTCCAGCAGCAGGATGTCGCACCGGCTCAGCAGCAGCGCCGAGAGCTGGACCTTCACCCGCTCCCCGCCGGAAAGAGTCTCCAGGGGGCGCGCCTCTTCGAAGAGGGCGGGGGAAAGGCCCAGGCGGCAGGCCACATCGTTGATCTCCCTGGGGGACAGGGCATAGAACCCGCAGGCCCCCTCCATATAGGCGCAGACGGGCAGGGCCTTCTCCTCAGACGGCAGCTCCTGGGGGAGATAGCCCATCTTGCCGTCGATGATCCGCTGGCCCCGGACTTCGGCGTAGCCTTCCACCATGGCCGGGTCGAAGATCCATTTGAGCAGGGTGGACTTGCCGTTGCCCTCCTCGCCGATGAGGGCGGCCCGCTCGCCCTTGTGCAATGTGAAAGAAAGGTCGTCCGCCAGCAGACGGTCGTCCTTTCGGGAAAGGATGGTCACATTTCGAATTTGCAGCATATCTGCCTCCTGTTTCCGCGCTCATAAAAAGCACGTCCGGCAGAATAAAAAAAGCCTGCGGTCGTGATCCTTTGAGCGCACACACTGAGCGACACTCTCGTGCCGCAGGGGATGTTGTTGCGTTCAAAATCGATCAGTTGCGCATGCCTTACTTGAAGTGCTCCTTTGGTTGTTACAGTGAGTATAAAGGAGGAAAGAGGAAAAGTCAATGAAAAAAATCAGGAGACGGTCAAAAGCCGTCTCCTGCAGGGGGACCGTCAGTCTTTTTTGACGATGGGGAGCCAGATCTCGCAATAGTGAGAGTTGTTGACCGCCTCGTTCCCGTCCTCGAAGGGCCAATGGATCACGCCGATCTCCGGGGCTTCCCGCAGCATGTAGCCCGAGGACGGCAGCCATTGGGTGACGGCTTGCCGACGAAGATCGTCCACCAGCTCTATGGGAAACTTGCAGCGCTCGGTCTCGCATACGAGATAGGTCCCGGCGGGGATGGAAAGGTGTTCGTACCGCTTGGCAAACTCGCCCAAACATTCGTCGAAATCCTTCAGCGCCCAATGGGGCAGCCGGTAGGCGAAATAGAAGTCGTAGCCCTCGGGCGTAAAGTCAGTCATGACCGTGTAGACGAGCTCGTGCTCCCGGCTCATCCCTTCCAGCACATACTGCTCCACCCGGGTCTCGCAGGCAAAGCAGTGGTCCTGATCCTGTTTGTCGCAGGGGTCGCCAATAAAGCGGCGCTTGAAGCCGGTCAGGAGCATCTCGGGCTTTTCTTCGATACGATAGTTCATGATGTTGCCTCCTTCCAAAGTGACTTTGATGAACAGAGGGGAAAAGGACTTGAGCTTCGCCCCGCTTTTGCGGGCCTCGGAGGGCGTGATGCCGTGGAACTTTTGAAAGGCCTTGGCAAAGCTGTCGGGACTGTCGTAGCCGTATTGAAGGGCGATATCGATCACCTTCTCCTTCCCGGCGGCCAGCTTCGACCCGGCGATGGACAGTCTTCGGTTGCGGATGTATTCGCCCAGGGTGTTCCCGCACAGGATGCTGAAGATGCGCTGGAAATGGAAGGGCGAAGACAGGCTCTCCCGGGCGATGCGCTCATAGTCGAGATCGTCCTCCATATGGGTTTCGATGTAGTCCAGCGCGCGCTGTATGCCGGTGATCCAATCCATGGCTTCCCCTCCTGTCAAGGACATCATAGCAGAGTCCGGGGCCTGATGCACGACTTTTTGTGCGCACAGGCATCGGACAGATACAGAATCAAAACTCCGTTTGTTTTCATGTTTGAAATGTTTTTGCATCCGCGCATCTCTCCGTTTATACTAAATAAAAACAGTTTTCGGAGAAATCAAACGCAGACAAACAGAACTTTTGCTATCCAGCAGGGAGGAAAACAGCATGACGGAAAAACTATTATCCATGATCGGTGAACGGTATCCGATCCAAGAGATCGACGTGGGGCCCTATGGGGCCATCAAAGCAAAGGGCATGGTATTCTCCGCCCGCGCGTTCGAGGCGCAGGGGCTGGGACACATTTCGGTGATGCAGGCTAAAGGCTTCTTCGGCCTTATGAAGATGGACACGCTGATCGTGAACCCGAAGGAGTTGGATCTGCCCCTGTATTCCTATGACCGCATCCTGGCCATGGGCAACGACACGCTGATCATCGAGCTGTACGACACCATGGTCGAAGCCTGCCCGATGGACGCGATCCATGGGGTGAACGCCAAGTATGAGAGTCTGCCGGAGCGCGACCCGGGCCAGCACTGGTACGATTCCATCAAGCTCCCCGAGAGCGTTTCAAAGAAGGGGAAGAAGCTTTCGACCCGGTTTGACGCCTATACGACGGACTTCACAAAGGCGTACCTGTCGCTGCCGACCCAGCCGGTCGCGGACCCGGAGAAGAAGCGTGAAAAGACGAACGTCTATGTGGAGGGGCTGCTGCGCAACGGCGGACCGTCCACGGATGTGTTCAAGCAGGCCTTGGGCGAGGAGAAGTGCGCCGAGATGTTCCGGACCGTGCTCTTCGGAACGAACTAATATAATTCCAATTGATCCGTTGGGTATGAGGAAGAAAAACGTATAGACAAAGTGATCGACCGATTCTGGCTCGAATCCATTGCGGCAAAGGACGCCGACACAGCGGAAAAAGCTTTCCGGCAACGGCAAGGGAAAGAGCTGTTTGCATGCTGGCGCGACAAGGATTGGTATCAAAGTGAAAAACCTGCCGATGAAAAGATGCTGCTTGCATACGAAACGGGCGGAATCGATGCCTGCATGGCGCTTCTCACAAAAACCTGTCAGCGCAACATGAAAAAGCTGAAGGAAGGGGGCATTCTGTAAATCAGCAGCCCGCACCGCGCCGATAACAGCATCCCACCGCTGAAGCATCCACAATATCGGTAAAAACCCGTTCGGATCCTGACGTCTCCGAATAAGGCCAAAACACAGGAATGGGGAGTACGGCCCCCAGATATTTGAATATATAACGGGGTGGGATTCGACCCGCGCTGCGGCGCGGGCCATGGGCTCGGCTCTCAGGCCCCACCGGGGCCTGATTCACTACCGAGCCCGTTCGAATCCCACCGTCTCCGGAAGGCCAAAACACAGAGGTGGGGAGAACGGCCCCCAGAGACTTGAGCGCCCGCCGGGGTGGGATTCTGCCCTTGCCGCTGAAAACGCCGCACTGCGGCGTTTTCTTAACGCGGCTTCGAATCCCGCCGTCTCCGGAAGGCCAAAACAAAACCACCCATGCGGGTGGTTTTGTTTTGGCGGAGACGGTGGGATTCGAACCCACGGAACATCGCTGTTCAACTGATTTCGAGTCAGCCCCGTTATGACCGCTTCGATACGTCTCCAGGCAGAGGGAAAAAAATCAACGCTTTCTTTGAAAGAATTCCGTGAGCAGGGCGGCGCCGTCCCTTTCCAGGATCCCGCCCCAGGTCTCCACTGAGTGATAGAACCAATGGTCCGTCAGATCCACCCGGGAGCCTGTGCAGCCGCAGCTCGTATCGAAAGCCCCGAAGACCAGCCGGGGGAGCTTCAAAAGCACCATGGCCCCGGCGCACATGGCGCAGGGCTCCATGGTCACGTACAGGGTGCAGCCGGTCAGGGACCCGAGCTGCCGCTGGGCTTGACGAAGGGCCAGCAGCTCCGCGTGCTGGGTGGGATCATTGTTTTGCCGGGACAGGTTGTGGGCCCGGGCCACGATCTCGTCATCCTTGACGACCACGGCCCCCACGGGTACCTCGTCCTCCTGTAAGGCGGCCTGAGCCTCCTGGAGCGCCGCCCGCATCCACTGTTCATCATTCCTCACGGGCGAGCACCTCCTCCGTGTCGAAGTCGGGATATTTCACCCGCCACAGCACCAGGCCGTGGGGCGGGGCTGTGGGACCGGCGTCCTTCCGGGAGAGGGAGGAGAGGGCTTTTTCCATGCTGTCAGGGGCTATCCGCCCGCTGCCCATGCCCACCATAGTGCCCGCCAGGATGCGGACCATGTTGTAGAGGAATCCGTTCCCCTGGACGGTGTAGACGAGAAACTTTCCCTGCTTTTCCCAGCGGGACAGGCTAACGGAGCGCACGGCGCTTTCCACCTCCCGGCCTGTGGACATGAAAGCCGAAAAGTCGTGGGTGCCCATCACGAGAGCGGCGGCCTCGTTCATCAGGTCAAAATCGAGGGGCATATAGGCGTGGAGCGAGTATTTGCGGGCGAACACGTCCGCATGGGGGCCGGTTTGCACAAAGTAGCGGTACTGCTTCTCCTTGGCGGAGAAGCGGGCGTGAAAGTCGGGCGAGACCTCCTCGGAGCAGAGGACCCGGATGTCCGCAGGCAGATGGGTATTGAGGGCGATGGCAAACTTGTCCGCCGCCATGCGGACCCCCGTGTCGAAGTGAGCCACCTGGGCCCGGGCGTGGACGCCGGAGTCCGTACGGCCGCTGCCCTGGAGGCTGACGCGCTCGCCGGTCACTTCCAGGATGGCCTTTTCGACCACTTCCTGGACGGCCACGCCGTTATTTTGGGTCTGCCAGCCCACGTAGTCCGTGCCGTCGTATGAAATTATGGTCCGAATGCGCCGCATCACAGAAGCCTCGGGAAAAGCCCCTGGACCGTCAATATGACGGCCAGGAAGGCCATCGTCACCAGGGCGGCCACAAGGTCCCCCCGGCCCAGCTTCAGCTGGTGGAGCTTGGTCCTCCCCTCGCCGCCGTGATAGCAGCGGGATTCCATGGCCATGGCCAGCTCGTCCGCCCGCCGGAAGGAGGAGACGAACAGGGGGATCAGGATAGGGATCATGGCCTTGGCCCGGGCGATGATGTTCCCGGATTCGAAGTCCGCGCCCCGGGCCATCTGGGCCTTGCGGATCTTGTCGGCCTCCTCCATGAGGGTGGGGATGAAGCGGAGGGCGATGGTCATCATCATGGCCAGTTCGTGGGCGGGGAAGCGGAGGGCCTTGAGGGGCGAGAGCATCCGTTCGAGGCCGTCCGTCAGGGCGATGGGGGAGGTGGTCAGCGTCATGATGGACGCGCCGGTCACCAGCAGGATCAGGCGCAGGGAGATGTAGACCGCCTGCCGCAGCCCTTCTTCGGTGATCTTGATGAACTTCCAGCTGTACAGAATCGTATTCCCCGGAGTGATGAACAGGTTCAACAGGAACATGAACACCAGCAAAAAGCGGATGGGCTTGATGGCTTTGCCGAAGTAGGTGAAGGAGATCTGCCCCAGCCCCAGGCACAGAAACACGTAGGCGAGGGGCACCAAAAACAAGGGCAGGGATTTCACCAGGAACACCATGACGATATAGACCAGCATCAGCACGATCTTCGTCCGGGGGTCCAGCCGGTGGATGCAGGAGTTGCCGGGGATGAATTGGCCCCCTCAACAGATATTCCTCCAGGTCCTCCCGGGTGCAGACGTCCAGGGGGGCGTCCACGCCCATCTTCCGCAGCAAAGCCGCCACCCGGCAGGGGGCAGGCAGGGAGAGCCCCATCTCGGAGAGCTCGTCGCTGTGGGAGAAGACGGCCTTGGGGGTGTCCAGATATTTGACCTCGCCCTGATTCATGACCAGGATGCGGTCCGCGTGCCGGGCCACGTCCTCCATGGAGTGTGAGACCATGATGATGCTGCAGCCCGTGTCTGAGCGCAGCTTTTCCAGCATGGCGAGGATGCTCTGCCGTCCCTGAGGGTCCAGGCCCGCCATGGGCTCGTCCAGCACCAGGTATTTGGGCCGCATGGCCAGGATGCCCGCCAGGGCCGCCCGCCGCTTCTCGCCGCCGGACAGCTCAAAGGGGGATTTTTCGGCGAACTGGTCCATACTGAGCCCGACCATGGACATGGCTTCGCTGACTCGGATAGAGATCTCCTCCTCGCTGAGCTTCATGTTCTGGGGCCCGAAGGCCACGTCCTCCCGGACCGTGTCCGCAAAGAGCTGGTATTCGGGATATTGGAACACCATGCCCACCAGGGATCGGATGCGGGGACGCAGCTTTTTATCCGCGGTGTCGAGCCCGTCCACCAGCACCCGGCCGGCGCTGGGGAGCAGCAGGCCGTTGAGATGCTGGACCAACGTGGTCTTGCCGCAGCCGGTGTGGCCGATGAGGGACAAAAATTCGCCTTCGCGTATCTCAAGGGAAACGTCCTTCACCGCGGTATTGGACGTGACGCCGTCGAAATAGGTATGGGACAGATGATCTATAACAATGGGCATAGGGCCTCCGCAAGCTGTGTGTCGGTCAAAACGGAGAAAGGGAGAGACACGCTGTTCCTGGCCAGGTCCTCCCGGATGCGCACGATCTCCGGCACGTCGAGCCCGAGAGCGCGCAGTTCGTCGCCCCGGGAGAAGATCTCGGCGGGCGCGTCGTCCATGACGATCCGGCCCCCGCTCATGACGATCAGCCGATCCGCCATGACCGCTTCCTCCATGTACTGGGTGATCATGATTACGGTCATGCCGTTCTTCCGGTTCAGCTCATACACCGTTTGCAAGAGCTCCTCCCGGCCCTTGGGGTCCAGCATGGCCGTGGCTTCGTCCAGCACCAAAATCTTCGGCTCCATGGCCAGCATCCCGGCGATGGCGACCCTTTGCTTCTGGCCGCCGGAAAGCCGATGGGCGGCGCTTTCAGCGTAGGCGGACATCCCCACCTTCTGCAGCGCTTCGTCCACACGGACGCGGATCTCGGGGGAGGGGACGCCCAGATTTTCCGGCCCGAAGGCCACGTCCTCCTCCACGATGGTGGTCACCAGCTGGTTGTCCGGGTTCTGGAACACCATGCCCACCTGCTGGCGGATGGAAAGGAGGTTGCTCCGTGGGGAGCAGGAGCCCGTTGATGTGCTTCGAGAGGGTGCTTTTGCCGCTGCCGTTGTGTCCGGCTACTACCAAAAAGATGCCGTCGGGGATCACAAGGTCGACGCCCTTGAGCGCCTCCGCCCCTTCCTCGTCATATTTGAATCTGACGCCTTTACATTCGATCATGCGCTTTCCTCCAAAACTATTTCATTATACCAAGGCAAACGCCATAAGACAAGCCTAAAATGGGGGATGACCGGAGAAGGAAAAGATGATATACTTCTTATATAGATCGGAGGTGGGATTATGCGCACGCTGCTGAAGAACGTGGACACCGTGATCTCCTGCGACGGGGAGGATCGGGTATACCGGCATACGGACGTCTGGTTTTCGGACGGGGTCGTCGAGAGGATCGGCCCGGGGGAGGAAAAGCCGGATGAGGCGTATGACTGTACCGGGATGATCCTTTACCCCGGCTTCGTCAACACCCATCATCATCTCTATCAGTATTTCACCCGGAGCCTTGCCAAGGTCCAGGGCATGGAGCTCTTCGACTGGCTTCGGACCCTCTATGAGATCTGGAAGAACCTGAACGGGGACACGGTGTATCTCTCCTCCCTGGCCGCCATGGGGGAGCTGATGCGCTATGGCTGCACCACCTGCTTCGATCATCATTACGTGTTCCCCCGGGGCGCCGGGGACCTGATCGCCCGGCAGATGGCGGCGGCGGACAAATTGGGCGTCCGCTTCGTGGCCTCCCGGGGCAGCATGGACCTCTCGAAGAAGGATGGGGGCCTGCCCCCGGACAGCGTGGTCCAGACCATCGACGAGATCCTGGCTGACAGCCGGCGGCTCATCGAAAGGTATCATCATCCCGATCAGGACCCCATGCACGACATCGTCCTGGCCCCCTGCTCGCCCTTCTCCGTCAGCGGCGACCTGATGCGGGAGAGCGCCAAACTGGCCCGGGCCTACGGGGTGCGGCTCCACACCCACGTGGGGGAGACGAAGGACGAGGAGAAGTACACCCTGTCCCGGTTCGGTATGCGCCCCGTGGCCTATATGGAATCCCTGGGCTGGGTGGGGCCGGACGTGTGGTACGCCCACGGCATCCACATGAACGACGAAGAGCTGGACCTGCTGGCCGCCACGGGCACGGGCGTGGCCCATTGCCCCAACTCCAACATGAAGCTCCACAGCGGCGTCTGCCGGGTGCCGGACATGCTCTCTCGCGGCGTGAAGGTGGGCTTGGCGGTGGACGGCTCCGCCAGCAACGACGGCAGCAACATGATGGACGAGATCCGGACAGCGTTTCTGCTGCACCGCCTCACCTGGGGCGAGAAAGCACCCACCGGATACGATCTGCTGAAGATGGCCACGGCGGGCAGCGCCGCCCTACTGGGCCGGAGGGACATCGGCAGCATCGAGGCGGGGAAGGGGGCCGACTGCTTCCTGATCCGCAAGGAGCAGCCGGATCTGCTCTGCGCGGAGCTGGATCCCAAGAACCTGTTCGGCAACGTGGGGTATCATCGACCCTGCGACTTGGTGTTTGTGAACGGTCGGCTGACGGTCCGGGACGGGCGTCTTCTGGGCGTGGATGAGGAATGGCTCTATCAAAAGGGGCGGTGGGAGATCGAGCGGCTGCTCGGCTGAGCCACCACCCGTTGTGACCCGTTCACAACCTGGTCACAGCATGTTGAATGAGCCATGACGGAAAATTGAATGACTCATGAATCGAATATGAACGCTCCTTAAACATTGTTCATAGATACTCATGCCCATTCAGAATCTATACATCGGGACTGAATAGAATCTCAGCCCGGTGAATAACCAAAATCGCGGCGGCTTGCCTTTTGAGAGCCGCCGTTTGATTTTTCCACACCATTTATTCATCGTATACCCAAAAAACTTTCAAGATATGGTATGCATTTTCGGCGATTGACACTAAATATGGCGGTTGTTATACTTCCAACAGCAAGGTACACGGGGAGGGGCTTATGATTCGACAGATCAAGAAGCGGGACGGACGCATCGAATCCTTCGATCAGGAGAAGATTAAAAACGCCATCTGGAAGGCGGCCAAGGCGGTGGGCGGCACCAACGAGGCCATCGCGGAGGATCTATCCGATCAGGTGGTCCAGATGGTGTCCCAGCGGTTTACGGACGCCATCCCCGAGGTGGAAGATATCCAGGACGCGGTGGAGAAGGTTCTCATCGAGAACGGCCACGCCAGGACCGCCAAGGCCTACATCCTCTATCGGGAGAAGCGCCGGGCCACCCGGGAGATCAACGCCATGATCGGCGCTACCATCGACATGTTCGCCGACTACCTGGACGACAAGGATTGGGGCACCAAGGAAAACGCCAACATGCAGCGGAGCGTCAACGGCCTCAACAATTACGTCCGGGAGTCCTTCACCAAGAAATACTGGCTCTACAAGGTCTATCCCGAGGACGTGCGCAAGGCCCATGAATCCGGCGACGCCCACATCCACGATCTGGGCTTCTTCGGCCCCTACTGCGCGGGCTGGGATCTTCGGCAGCTCCTCATGGACGGCTTCGGCGGCGTGGAGGGCAAGGTGGAATCGAGCCCCGCAAGACACCTTCGCTCCTTCCTCGGTCAGGTGGTCAACTCCACCTTTACCACCCAGGGCGAGACCGCCGGCGCCCAGGCCTGGTCCTCCTTCGACACCTACTGCGCCCCCTTCATCTACTACGATCATATGACCTTCGACGAGGTCAAGCAGTGCCTGCAGGAGTTCGTCTTCAACATCAACGTGCCCACCCGGGTGGGCTTCCAGTGCCCCTTCTCCAACTTGACCTTCGACATCAAGGTGCCGAGCACCCTCCGGGAGGAGCCCGTCATCATCGGCGGTGAATACAAGGAAAAAACCTACGGGGACTTCCAGAAGGAAATGGATCTCTTCAACCAGGCCTTCTGCGCCGTCATGCTGGAGGGAGATTCCAAGGGCCGGGTATTCACGTTCCCCATCCCCACCATCAACATCACCAGGGATTTCGACTGGGACAGCCCCGTGGTCAACAGCTTCATGGAGATCACCTGCAAGTACGGCATCCCCTACTTTGCCAACTACGTGAACTCCGACCTTTCGCCGGAGGACGCGGTGAGCATGTGCTGCCGGCTGCGCCTCGACAAGCGGGAGCTTCGCAAGCGGGGCGGCGGCCTCTTCGGCAGCAACCCCATGACGGGCAGCATCGGCGTGTACACCGTGAACCTGCCCCGGATCGGGTATCTGGCCACGGACAAGGCGGACTTCTTCGCCCGGCTCAGGCGGGTGGCGGAGCTGGGCAAGGTCTCCCTGGAGATCAAGCGCAAGATCATCGAGCACCAGACGGATAGGGGATTATACCCCTATTCCGCTCACTATCTTCGCAACGTGAAGGCCCGCACCGGGGAATACTGGTACAACCACTTCAACACCATCGGCCTCGTGGGCATGAACGAAGCCTGCCTCAACTTCCTGGGCAAGGACATCGGCAGCAAGGAGGGACTTGCCTTCGCGTTGGAGGTCATGCACTTCCTTCGCGATCTCATGGTGGAGTTCCAGGAGGAGACGGGCCACAGCTACAACCTGGAGGCCACCCCCGCCGAGGGCACCAGCTACCGCCTGGCCCGGCTGGACAAGGAGAAGTACCCCAACATCATCCAGAGCGGCCACGACGAGCCCCAGTACACCAACAGCACCCAGCTGCCCGTGACCTATACGGACGACATCTTCGAGTGCATGGACCTGCAGGACGAGCTTCAGGATCAACGACGTGGAGACGGTGAAGGACCTGATCCGCACCATCTTCACGAAATACAAGATGCCCTACATCTCCATCACGCCCACCTTCTCCATCTGCGAGGAGCACGGCTACATCTCCGGCGAGCATTTCTCCTGCCCGGAGTGCGGCAAGCCCACGGAGGTATGGAGCCGGGTGGTGGGCTACCTTCGCCCCGTGCAGAACTTCAACGCCGGGAAGAAGGAGGAGTACGTGCTGCGCAAGAAGTTCGTCCTGGACGAGAGCGAGCTCGTACACGAGCAGAAAGCCTGCTGAGGATCGAAACACACAAAGAGCCGGGGGAGGAACCCGGCTCTTTTGCTGTCCATCGCCTTATCTAAGGGTGAATGTGAGGGCGTATTGGGGGTATTCGGTCCGCTGGAATTTCTGGCCCATGTACCCGTCGCTTGAATACTTGGGATTCTCCGTGCGCACGTTGAGGGGCAGCTCCACAAAAGTCTTGTCGGGGCCTTCAAAGCCGGTCACGTATCGCAGCACGGGGATCAGCGTCACCGTCTTGATGTTTCGGATCGTTTCCAGGTCCAGTCCCTGGATATTCTCGATGTGGAAGGTCAAGGTGCCATCCCCATTGGGCTGGATGCCGAAACCGCCGAAATGCCAGTTGCCCTCCTTTTCATCGATCAGGATCTTGAAGTTCAGGGGCAGCATGGAGGAAAGGTTGGTCCAGACCGCCCGGGCGGTCCCCTGCATGCTGTCGGGCAGAGTGATCTTCACGTCCAGATCGTAGATGCCCAGATCGTCGGCGTGGGCGCCGGGCATGGCCTCCATGGTCATGCCGTCCAGGGACGCAGGGCAGTTGGTGAACACCTGCAGGGCGTTGTTCCAGTCCGCGGCCGGCTTGGTGTGGTCCCGTTCATCCACCAGCTCCATATAGGTGAGGATGGTGTCGCCCTGCCAAACGATCTTCTCCGGCCCGGCCTCCACCGCTCGCTGCTCGTTGGTCTGGTACCCGGTCACATTGAACCGGACGGTGCCGATCTCAGCGTTCAGCAGCTCCGTGGGGGGCAGATCGTAGTCCTCTTCCACGAACACATGGAAATAGGCTTTGGCGGTCACCATGCCGTTCTCGTCCGCATTCTTGCCCAGTATCTCCCGGCCTTCGGCCATCACCGTATAGGCGACGATCTCGTTCTTCTCCAGGAAAACCTGGTTCATCCGGTCGATCTTGGCCACTTCCGCCGGCTGCAGGTCGTCCCAATGGAAGCTTTTCGCTTCCAGGGCGGCCCAATGGGCTTTGAACGATTCCGTTTCGGTCTGATCCAGGAAGCCGGACATCCTGGACCCGTCCGCAAACACCAACAGAAGCTCCGACGTGGGACGCCAATACATCTCCTTTTCACCGGACAAATATTCCCGGCCCGGACCGCCGGCAAAGAAATCGTACATCCGCTGGGGGTCCACCTTCACCAGGGTGGCGCCGCCGCCGGTCCAGCTGTCCAGCAGGGGCAAGGCCGCCGTGCCGCCCAGGCGCAGGGAAACGTAGGCGGTGCTGCCGTCGAACAGGGTATCGCCGATGGTGATGCGCACGTCCTGTTGCAGCAGTTGGGCCACCCTGAGGGCCCCTTCGCTGTTCACGGCGTTGGACTTGGTGCGGTCGATCTCCACCACATTCACCTTAGAGTCCTCCGGCTTGGCGGTGGTGATCATGCTGTCCAGCACGGGGATGGCGGGCCGAGAAGAGGGGTCCGCCGTCAGATAGTCCTGGGGCCGGGAGATGATCCCCAGCCAGGAGAGGACCTCCGCCCGGGCGGAGGGGATGGCCATGACGGCGGTGGCGAACAGCAGCAGACAGGCTGCCGCGACCAGGCCGAACTTGCGATAGGAGAAGCTCCTTTTCTCCCGTGTCACGGCGGGGATGGCCGCAATGCGTCCATCCAGCGCCGCCTTCATCTTTTTCCCGTCCAGCAGGGACAGATTCAATGCTGTCTGATAGAATCTTGTTTCTTTCATGCTCTTACCTCCCGGTTTCCGAATCCGCATCCTCCGCCGTCAGGTATGCCCGTATGGCCTTGCGGCCCCGGAACAAACGGCTCTTGACGGCCTCCGCCCCCATGCCCAGCTCCTTGGCGATCTCCGAGACGGTCAGCTCGTAGCCGTAGTACAGCACGAAGATCCGGTAGGTCTCCCGGGGCAGGCGCTTGGCCTCCGCCAGGATATCCTCCGCCAGGGCCCGGTCCAGCACCCCGTCCTCAAAGACCCAATCGTCCCGGAGCCGCTCTTCGGGCACGTCCTCCAGCAGCCGCACGGCGTGCTTCTCCCGCTCGGCGTACTGCTCGATGATCTCCCGCTTGAGCATCTTCAACAGGAACGCTTTGGGAAGCAGCACGTCCAGATGGCCGTATCGCTCGATGCGGCGGCAGAAGGCGAGATACACGTTCTGCAGGGCGTCCTCCGCGTCCGTGGGATCGCTCAGATGGATGATGGCATATTTGAGCAAAGGTCGATATGTGGTTTCGTAGACTCGATCAAAGTATTGTTGATCCATGCTTCTTTCTCTTTCTGTAAGCGCTTACACCCATATAGAGCCGAAAGAACTTTAATCGGTTGCATGAAAGATGAAAAACGCAGCCTGCTTTCACAGGCTGCGTCCATAGGTAGAGAGGCAGGATTTACGCTTTGCCGTTGCAGCCCAGCACATGGATGAGCTTGTGGGTGACCATGGCCTTGATGGCCTCCCGGCCGGGCTTGAGGTACTGCCGAGGATCAAAGTGCTCGGGATGCTCCACGAAGTGCTTGCGGATGCAGGCGGTGAGGGCCAGCCTGAGATCGGAGTCGATGTTGATCTTGCAGACGGCCATGCGGGCCGCTTCCCTGAGCTGCTCCTCGGGGATGCCCACGGCGTCGGGCATCTTGCCGCCGCACTCGTTGATGATCTTGACGAATTCCTGGGGCACGGAGGAGGAGCCGTGGAGCACGATGGGGAAGCCGGGCAGCCGCTTTTCAACCTCTTTCAAAATGTCGAAGCGGAGGGGCGGGGGCACCAGCTTGCCGTCGGCGTCCCGGGTGCACTGGGCGGCGGTGAACTTGTAGGCGCCGTGGCTGGTGCCGATGGCGATGGCCAGGGAGTCCACGCCCGTGCGGGTGACGAAGTCCTCGACCTCTTCGGGACGGGTGTAGGAGGAATCCTCGGCGGACACGTTGACCTCATCCTCGATGCCGGCCAGGGTGCCGAGCTCGCCTTCCACCACCACGCCGTGGTCGTGGGCGTATTCCACCACCTTGCGGGTCAGGGCCACGTTCTCCTCGTAGGGCTTGCTGGAGCCGTCGATCATGACGGAGGAGAAGCCGCCGTCGATGCAGCTCTTGCAGAGCTCGAAGGAATCGCCGTGGTCCAGGTGGACCGCGATGGGCAGGTCGAAGCCGGCGGTCTGCTCCGCATCCTCGATGGCGGCTTCGATGAGCTTCATGAGGTAGACGTGCTTGGCGTAGGCCCGGGCGCCCTTGCTGACCTGGAGGATCAGGGGGGCGTGCTGCTCGATGGCAGCCTCGGTGATGCCCTGGATGATCTCCATGTTGTTCACGTTGAACGCGCCGATGGCGTAGCCGCCGTCGTAGGCCTTTTTGAACATCTCTTTTGTGGTGACGATTGCCATATGATGATCTCCTTTGCAGATTTTTTACATCCATGTCAGTATATCATCTATGAACGGAAAATGCAACTGTAACAAAAATGCAAAAAACAGCCTCGCCCCTTTGCGCCGGCGGGCGGATGCTGGTATACTTTTCCTATCGACAGCATAGCAGGAGGCGTATTTAAGATGCAAGCGAACAAACGGCTTTCCCTCATCGTTCCGGTGTACTACGAGGAGGAGGTGCTGCCCCTGGCCTATCCCCGCATGAAGGCGGCCATGGAGAAGACCGGGTACGACTTCGAGATCATCTTCGTCAACGACGGCAGCCGGGACGGCACCATGAAGATCCTGCGCGGCATCGCCAAGGCGGACAGGCGGGTGAAGGTGCTGTCCTTTTCCCGGAACTTCGGCCACCAGCTGGCGGTCACCGCGGGCATGGACCAGGCCGCGGGCGACGCCCTCATCATTATCGACGCGGATCTCCAGGATCCGCCGGAACTGATCCCCGACATGGTGAAACTGTGGGAGCAGGGAGCGGATATCGTCTACGGCAAACGTAAGAAACGGGAGGGGGAGACTTTCTTCAAAAAGTTCACCGCCGCCTGTTATTATCGACTGCTCACCAGCATGAGCGCTTACCCGATCCCTCTGGACACCGGCGATTTTCGGCTGATCGGCCGGAACGTGGCGGACGTGTTTTTGCGGATGCGGGAGCACGGGAGATTTCTCCGCGGCATGTCCGCGTGGATGGGGTTTGAAAGTGTGCCCATAGAATACATACGCCATGAGCGGGCGGCGGGGAAGACCAAGTATACCCTGAAGAAGATGCTGAAGTTTGCCCTGGACGGCATCACGGGCTTCTCCACCAAGCCTCTTACCCTGCCTCTTGCCTTTGGCGGTGTGGTCACGGGCCTGTCGCTCCTGGGCTTCCTGGCCGTGCTCATATGCGCCTGCACCGTGGGCGCAGCGGCCTGGCTTTGGGGCTTGTGCGGCGTATGCCTCCTCCAGGGCGTCGTGCTGCTGTGCCTGGGCGTCCATGGCGCGTATTTGGGCCGGATCTTCGAGGAATCCAAGGGGCGGCCCCTCTATATCGTGGCGGAGGCGCTCAATACGGATTTTGCATCGGAGGAAGAAAAATAAATATACCTTCCCTGTTGAAAACGGAGACGGGGTAGTATATAATATCTGCGACAAAAAATAAAAGGAGGCTTCCTAATGTCTATCAAAGTTGCAATCAACGGTTTTGGCCGCATCGGTCGTCTCGCGTTCCGTCAGATGTTCGGCGCGGAAGGGTATGAGATCGTCGCCATCAACGACCTCACCAGCCCCGCCATGCTGGCTCACCTCTTGAAGTATGACACCGCTCAGAAGGGGTACTGCGGCGTCATCGGCGAGAACAAGCACACCGTGTCCTCCAAGGAGCCCGTCTTCGAAGAGGACGGCAAGACCGTGAAGGTTCCCGGCTCCATCACCGTGGATGGCAAGGAGATCACCATTTACGCCGAGCCCAAGGCCCAGAACCTGCCCTGGAAGGCCCTGGATGTGGACGTGGTGCTGGAGTGTACCGGCTTCTACACCAGCAAGGCCAAGTCCCAGGCCCACATCGACGCCGGCGCCAAGAAGGTCGTCATCTCCGCCCCCGCGGGCAACGACCTGCCCACCGTGGTGTTCAACGTGAACAACAACATCCTCACCAAGGAGGACAAGATCATCTCCGCCGCCAGCTGCACCACCAACTGCCTGGCGCCCATGACCAAGGCCCTCAACGACAACTTCCCCATCGTCTCCGGCATCATGACCACCGTCCATGCCTACACCGGCGACCAGATGATCCTGGATGGTCCCCACAAGAAGGGCGATCTGCAGCGTGCCCGGGCCGGCGCGGCCAACATCGTGCCCAACAGCACCGGCGCGGCCAAAGCCATCGGCCTGGTCATCCCCGAGCTCAACGGCAAGCTCATCGGCTCCGCCCAGCGCGTCCCCGTGGCCACCGGCTCCACCACCATCCTCGTTGCGGTGGTCAAGGGCAAGGACGTCACCAAGGAAGCGGTCAACGCGGCCATGAAGTCCCAGCAGAGCGAGTCCTTCGGCTACACCACCGAGAAGCTGGTCTCCTCCGACATCATCGGCATGACCTACGGCTCCCTGTTCGACGCCAACCAGACCATGGTCCAGAAGATCGACGACGACACCTATCAGGTCCAGGTCGTGTCCTGGTACGACAACGAGAACAGCTACACCTCCCAGATGGTCCGCACCATCAAGTACTTCGCCGAGCTGTAATTCGCTGTCAGAGAATACCGCATCCCGCCGGAGGCCCCAGGGCCTCCGGTTTTTTGTTCAGGAACCTCTTCCATCTTTTGCCTGCGGCGCATGTGCACGAGGCGCGTGCAATGGCACACTCCCCATGCTTGGTACAGGGGAGATTTTACATGCATTGCGGCGTCACGGTCCAAAACTACCGTTCGAGACAAATTTACTACCGCTTAAGCCAAATCTATTGCAATCGTTTTTTTCTTTTGATATGTTCAGCCTCGAGAAGGGTATTTTCCACGCTGCGGCGTGCAAAACAGGAGGATATCATGGGGGAGAAGGACGGCGTGATCAGGGCGAAATGTCCGGATTATGTTTGCCGCGTTTGCCGCACCAAAGCAGGCTGGCCCCATCAAAGCTGGTGCGGTCTTCTGCAAAAAAGCGTATACGAATGCATGGATTGCCGCTATTACAACAAGCGCAAAGCCTGTTGCAACCATCCCGGGAAGGATAAGCCTCTGCGGAAGCGACCGGTGAATCTATAAGGCATGGGCGATTGGTGCGCATGAGCGCTTGCCCCTCCCGCCCGAGTACAGCGCAAACGCGGGATGGGCAAGCCCATCCCCTACGGTATCATAAAGATACCTTTTTTTATTTGGGGCGATTCATGAATCGCCCCTGCGGAAACGAAAAAACTCCCCTGGTCCCGAAGGGAATGGGGGAGGTATCGCCGAAAAATGACGCAAGGGACGCATTATCGCCGTTTGGGGCGACGCTTTCTCCTGACGATCATGACCGCGGCGAAACCTGCTGCCAGGACAGCCGAGGGCAACAAAACGTACAGGATGGAATGATCGGCCGGGGCTTCGCTCTCCGTATCGGGTTCGGAAACGATCTGCTGAACGGGCGCGACCGTCACGCCGGCAGTGGGCTGAGGCCGTTTCTCCGTCTGCAGCACGGGCGCGGGGGTGGGGGTGGGGTCCGGCGCCAGGCCGTATTCATACACCAGGGGCAGGGTGAACAAAAGCCGTTCTCCGTAGTAATAGGAAACTTCGCCCGCTGGGTCGCCGGCCTCGATGGGCACGCTAGCCTCGCGCAATGTGGCTTCGGCGCGGACCCGGCCCCGATCCTTCAGGGCCAACCGGGCGGGCAGATACATGGTCACCACGCCCTCCAGATCCTGGACCACTGCGGGCACCGTCCGAAGCTCGTCGCCCTTCATGACCTGGGCGGAGAACGTCACGGGCAGCCCCTCGGCCTTGAGCGTGCGCACGTTCACCAGGGGGAAGAGGTAGGAATACCCGTATTCAAAGAGGGATTTGGCCTCCACAAAACGGTTGGCGATGATCTTGTCGTATTTGGTACCATTGGTGCCGGAGGTAGGAGCCTTGTCCCCCAGGAGCACGCAGACCAATGTGACGCCGTCCTTGCGGGCCATGGCCATATAGGTGCGGCCTGCGGCGAGGGTGCTGCCCGTCTTGCCGCCGATGCACCATTCATAGAGGGCGGAGACCTTCTTATAGTCCCCGGGATTGGGCTCGTTCACCAGCCGGTCGATGTTTCGGACTTTGATGACGCGGTCCTTGGTCTGCTCCCTGATGGTGTAGGTCTTGGTGGTCAAAATCTCGCACAGGGCGGAGTTTTCGGCGGCGGCCGCCGCCAGGATGGCCAGATCCCGGGCGGTGGTGTACATATCGTCGTCATGGAGGCCGGAAGCGTTGGTGAAATGGCTGTTCGCCATGCCCAGGGCCTGGGCTTTGTCGTTCATGAGCGCCGCGAACCCTTCCTCCGAGCCGCCCACCTGCTCCGCCACGGCCCGGGCGGCGTCGCAGCCCGAGGGCAGGAGCATGCCGTACATCAGATCCAGCAGGCGATAGACCTCGCCCTCCTTCACGCCGATCTTGGCGTTGGCGCTGGAGAGCTTCACGGCGTGGGCGGAGATGGTCACGAGGTCGTTCATGTTCCCCTGCTCCAGGGCCACCAGCGCCGTCAGCACCTTGGTGATGCTGGCCGGGTACGCCTTCTCGTCCGCGTTCTTTTCCAGGCCGTTGAGGCTCACGGTGGGGGCGTCGCCGGCGGCAAGGATCACGTTTCGTTCGGGGAATTTCGACAGATCCGGCTTATCCATGGCGAATCCTGCGGGGAGCAAAACGACAAACGCCGTCACCGCGGCGAACAGGGCCGCGAGACGGCGCAATGAGTTTCTTCCAAAGGGACGCAGCATCACAGACGATCCTGCTCCGCGGCGCGCTGGCGAGCGATGCGCTGCTGCTGCAGCTTCTTTCTGCGCCGGGCGGCGGCCCTGGCTTTGCGGCGGCGCTCCCGACGGATGCGGGCCACGATCAGGAAAGCCGCGAAGGCAAGCACCACCAGCACCAGCAACACGATGACCACGATGAGGATGATCCGCTTGGCGTTGCTCTCCTTCACCGGCTCGCCGGAGAGGGTGGAGGCGGAGCCCATCAGGGAGACCCCCGCCGATGCGGAGGGCTGATCCGCCTGGGCGGCGGGCTGGGCGGTTGCGTCGCTGATGATGCCTTCCTTCACGCTCCGCTTGGCGTAGAGGTTGGAGGACAGCAGGATGTTGTCGCCGATCTTGTAGTCCACGGTGCCCACCAAATCCCCGGCGTTGATCGGCGCCACCAGGGTGCCGATCTTGGGGTCGGCCATGGCGGAGGCCGATCCCGCCAGCTGGTCCATATAGGGCTTCATGATCTGCAATTTCTGGTTGAAGTCCAGCTTAGGCTCCACGATGAGCATCCCGTTCTCCGGATCGTTCTTGGCGGCGTTCTTGACCTCGACGGTGAAGTACGCGGGCATGCCCATATCGATGAGCTGCTGCACGGAGACCTGTTCGGCCATCTGCTTGAAACCGTAGTCAAAGACTTTGATGGCGTCCTGGAACCGCTTGGCGTTGTAGGGGTCCTTGGCCTTGGCGTTCATGTTGTCGGACTTGGCCCGATACTCCGTATCGTCCAGGGTGCCGCCCAGCAGCACGGCGATCAGCGTGACGCCGCCCCGGGAGGCCGCCGCGATGAAGCACTTGCCGGCCGAGTTGGTGTCGCCGGTCTTCACGCCGATGGCGTCCTTGTAGAGGCAGCTGATGGGCGTGAAGCTGCCGTCTTCGGATTCCGCATCGAGGAGGAGGCGGTTGGTGTTCTTGAGAACGATCTTATGGTTGCCGGTGATGTCGGAACAAGGATAGGTCGGGGTCTTCACAATGGTGCGGAAGGTTTCGTTCTGCAGCGCCCAGGCTGTGAGAATGGCCATGTCCCGGGCGGTGGAGTAGTTCCTGGGGTTGTCCGCTTTGCCTTCGTCCTTGCCGTGGACGGTGGTGAAGTGGGAGTGGGTCATGCCCAGCTTCTTGGCCTTCTCGTTCATCATATTGGCGAAGGCCTTGGTGGACCCAGCCAGATGCTCGGCGATGGCGATGGCAGCGTCGTTGCCGCTGGGTAGCATGAGCCCGTAGAGCAGGTCCCGGACGGTCCACTGCTCACCGGCTTGGATATGCATAAGGGAGTTGTACTTGCTGAAGTTCACCGCGTTGTCGGAAACGGTGGCCGCCTCGTCCAGCCGACCCGATTCGATGGCCAGCATGCAGGTGAGGATCTTGATGGTGCTGCCCGTGGAGCACTTGGCGTCGGCGTTCTTTTCGATTCCGTACAGAGCCTTGGTGGGATCGTTGGCGTCCACCAAAATGACGTAGCGCTCGTCGAGGCTGCTCAGATCGAACCCATCCGCCCGGGTCCCGGGGGCGGGCAGCAGCACCGTGACGAAAAGCAGGGCCAACAAAACGGAGATTATTTTTTTACGCATATATATACACCTCGACGGGAAAGAGCTTGGCATAAGTTTACCCCCTGGCTCCGCCCCTGTCAATGGCACAGATGACAAACTTTTGTGCCGTAAAGATGAACAATTCATTACCAGTCGCTGATGGCGTTGTCAGCGTTGACGAAACGCACGGTCAGATCCTTTCCGTCCAGCAGCACCAGGGCGCAGCTCTCTGAGGAGCCGCCCCGAGGCCGGGAAAGGGAGCCGGGATTCAGGATCAGCCTGGGCCCGTCGGCGCTGAGGTCGGGCACATGGGTGTGGCCGAAGAGGACCATGTCCGCATGGACTTCCTCCCCGCGATAGAGGAGGGCGCTGAAGGAATAGTATTGATGGCCGTGCAGCAGCAAAAACCGCTTCCCGCCCAGGTCCACCTGCCGCTCCAGGGGCATGTCGGAGCGATAGTCGCAGTTGCCCCGAACGGCGTAGACGGGGCAGCCGAACAGCTTCGAGAGCTTTTCCCCATCGGGGACGCAGTCCCCCAGGTGAAAGAGACAGTCCAGGGGCGCCAGCCGTTTGAAGAACCGCTTCGCGTTGGAGATATCGCCGTGGCTGTCGGAGAAGACGCCGATCCTCATGGGGCGGCCATCTCCGCGTCGAGGGCCGCGCACAGGGCGTCCAGGGCCGCGCGGCGGTGGCTGACGCTGTTCTTCTCCTCGCTGGTGAGCTCCGCAAAGGACTTGGCGAAGGGCGGGTAGAAGAAATAGGGGTCGTAGCCGAAGCCGTTCTCCCCCGCGGGAGCTCTCAGAAGCAGGCCCTCCACCTTGCCTTCCACCGCCAGCACGGGCTTCCCCCGGCGGGCCAGGGCGATGCAGGTGACGAACCGGCAGGCGCGCCGTTCGTCCGGCACATCCTTCATGTTCTCCATGAGCAGGGCGTTGTTGGCCGCGGTATCGTGAGCTTCCCCGGCGTAGCGGGCGGAAAAGACCCCCGGCGCGCCGCCCAGGGCGTCCACGCAAAGGCCGGTGTCGTCGGCCAGCGCGGCGTCAAAGCCGCTTTTGTCCAGGATCTCCGTGGCTTTTTTCACGGCGTTTTCCCGGAAGGTCAGGCCGTCCTCCACCACGTCGATGTCGAGACCGGCTTCCCGCATGGTCACCATCTCGTCGAAATGCCCGGCAAGGATCTCCTTGATCTCCCGGACCTTGTGGGCGTTGTTGGATGCGATCAAAAGTTTCATATTTCAGATTCCTGGATACCTTTCTTCAGGGTTGCGATCAGGTTGGGATCGGGGGTGATGAGCACGGTCCGCTGGTTGGTGAAGATCACGAACCCGGGCTTCGATCCCGAGGGCTTCTTCACATACCGCCGGGGCACGTAATCCACGGGCACGCTGACGCCGTTTCGCTGGCTGCTGAAATGGACCGCCAGCGTGGCCGCCTCCAACAGCGTCTGCGGATCGGGCATGCCTTTGCTGTCCACGATCACGTGGGATCCGGCGGCGTCCTTCACATGGAGCCACAGAGCGTCGGGCGGGGCGTTGCGGGTGAGCCGGTCGTTCTGTTCGTTGTTCTTGCCCACGTAGATGGAAAGCCCGGCGGAGGACAGGAACATAAGCGGCACGGACTTGGATGCTTTGGGCCTCGATGCACCTTTCATGGGGGAGGGGCGGATGTACCGCTCCCGGATCAGCTCCTGCCGGATCTCCTGGACGTCGTCCCCGTTCTCACAGTTGTTGAGGGAAAGCAGCTGACCTTGCAGGTAGAGCTGTTCCTCCCGGAGCCGGCCCATCTCGCCCTCGGCGTAGGCCCGGGCGGCCTTCAGCTTCTGGTATCGCTTGAAATAGCGGGCCGCGTTTTCCGGCACGGAGAGGGAGGGGTCCAGCTTCACGATCACCTTCACGGGCGGATACTCGTAGTAGTTCTCCACCGCCACGGCGTCCGATCCCTTGGGCCGCTCGCCGTGGAAGGAGAGCAGGAGCTCGCCGCAGAGCCGGAGCCGGCTTTCCTCCGGCTCGCTCATGAGGTCGTTGGTGAAGGCGTTGATCTTGTTCTCACACCGCTTCAGGGCGTGTCCCAGGGTGGCGCGGAGGGACCCGGTCTCCCGGAGCATCCGGATGTGCACGTCCCGCGCCCGATACCAGGCGTCGTAGGCTTCCGACAGGGTGGGGAAGGGGACGGCGTCGTCTCTATCAAGGGGTCGGAAGGGCGCGGGACCGACTCCCGGCACCAGGTGGGGGGAGAGGCGTCCGTCGTTCAAGGCCCGGAGCGTGTCAAAGAGATATCGGGCCCGCTGTCCGTCAGAGAGACCCTCGGGCAGCAGGAGGGACGCGATCTGCCGGGAGACGCCCATGTACCCGTTCATCAGGGCCCGGGGCGAATCCACTGCCCGCAGTTCCTCCAGCGTGGCGGACAGAGGGTCACGCTTCCCCTGGGGCGGCAGGGCCTCGTACTTCACGTTGGGCAGGCACACCCGCAGGGCTTCCGCGCCCAGGCCGATGTGGCGAAGACAGTCCAAAATCACGTCGTTCTCGTCCAGCAAGAAGGCGTTGCCATGCTTGCCCATGAGCTCCACCACCAGGGAACAGGTGGTTTCGTCCAAAAGCTCGTCCCTGCCGGAGAAGGAGAAGCGGACGATCCGATCCAGGCCCGCCTGTTCCATCCTCGTGATCCGGCTGCCGATGAGGCGCTTGCGCAGAAGCATGCAAAAAGCAGGCGCGGCGGCGGGATTCTCCGCCGTGTCCTTCGTGAAGGCGATGCGCCCGTTTTCGTTATGGATGTTGACGAGGAGCTTCACCCGCCCGCAGGCCGCGCTGTGGCAGGAGAGGAGCAGGGTGTCCTTGTCGGGCTGCTGCACCTTGTCCACCCGGGCGCCCATGAGGCCCCGGGCCTCCCACAGCATGGCGTGGAGGGAAAGACCGTCCATGGCCATAGTCGTTTACTCCTTA
>CADCMN010000002.1 GCA_902802575.1 uncultured Eubacteriales bacterium
GTTGAAGATGACCACGTCGTCCCGGGTGCGGCGAAGCTCCCAGGTCTTGTCGAAGATCTCCTTCACGTTGCTCTCGCAGCCGGGGGTGGCGATGACTTCGCCGGCGATCTTGGAGAGCCAGTCGAACCGCTCCTTGCTCATCTCGGCGGGCAGGATGGCCACGCTCTCGCAGGCGAGGAGCTTGCTGTTGAAGGCGCCGCCCCGGCAGTAGTTGCCGGTGGAGGGCCAGACGGCCTTGTTGTAGGTGGCGTCGAACTGGCCGGTGACCAGACGGGGCACCAGACAGCCGTAGGAGGCGCCCACCTTGTGGCAGCCCGTGGGGAACCACTTGCCGATAAGGCAGAAGATGCGGGCCTTGACGCCGGTGAGGGAGCTGGGCAGCTCGATGTAGTTGACGGGGCCGAACTCGCCGCCGTTCATGACGGGTTCGTTGTGCCAGGTGATGCGGAACAGGTTCAGGGGGTTCACGTCCCAAAGGCCCACGTTCTTCAAAGCTTCCTTGACCTTGTCAGGGATCAGCTCGGGGTGCTTCATCTGCTCAAAGGTGGGCAGGATGATGTGGTTCTTCTTGGCGACTTCGACGTTCCGTTCCAGGGCTTCCGGGTGGATGGTAAGATCGATCATATTCGTTTTCCTTTCAGAAATATATTAGGCGTTCCAACGCTTCACGTTGTTCTGTTCGAGCTCCAGGAGCTTTCTGGCGGGATCCTTCACCTTCGCGAGGAAGATCATGGCTGCAATGATGTAGGGCTTGAAGGAGGCCTGCTTGTAGAGGGGATCGCGATAGCGATCGAAGACGGAAGCGGCCACCTCGCCGGCCTCGCAGGAGACGTCGGTGATGTCGGCGGGCAGGCAGTGGAGATACAGGGCCTTGCCGTCCTTGGTGAGCTGCATCATCTCCTCGGTGCACTCCCAATCCTTGTGCTCCGCGTTCTGGGCCAGGAGCCGCTTCTCCAGGGCTTTGATGCCCTCGATGTCGCCGTTTCCATAGAGCTCGGTGCGCTCCTCCATGGCCTTGAAGGGGGCCCAGGACTTGGGATAGACGATGTCGGCATCCTTGAAGGCTTCCTTCATGTCGTGGGTGATGGTGAACTTGGCGCCGGACTTCTTGCAGTTCTCCTCCGCCACCTTCACCACGTCGTCCATGATCTCGTAGCCCTCGGGATAAGCGAGGGTCACGTCCATGCCGAAGCGGGTGAACAGGCCCGCCACGCCCTGAGGCACGGACAGGGGCTTGCCGTAGGAGGGGCTGTAGGCCCAGGTCATGGCCACTTTCTTGCCCTTCAAGTTCTTGATGGCCTCGTCGAGATCATCGCTTCCGCCCAGGGTGTGGATGCAGTGGAGCATATCCGCCATGCACTGGGTGGGATGGTCGATGTCGCACTGGAGGTTCACCAACGTGGGCTTCTGCTCGAGAACGCCCGCTTTGTTGCCCTCGGTGACGGCGTTCACCACATTGTGCATGTAGGTATTGCCCTTGCCGATGTACATGTCGTCCCGGATGCCAATGACGTCCGCCATGAAGGAGATCATGTTGGCGGTCTCCCGAACGGTTTCACCATGGGCGATCTGGCTCTTGCCCTCGTCCAGGTCCTGTACCTCGATGCCCAGCAGGTTGCAGGCGGAGGCGAAGGAGAAACGGGTGCGGGTGGAGTTGTCACGGAACAGGGAGATGCCAAGACCGGAATCGAAGATCTTGGTGGAGATGTTGTTTTCCCTGAGATGGCGGAGGGCGTCGGCCACGGTAAACACGGCCGCGATCTCATCGTCAGTCTTTTCCCAGGTCAGGAAAAAGTCGCCGTTGTACATGTTGTCGAACTTCAGTTGGTCAAGTTTGTCGGTGTACTTTTTGACGTTGCTCATAAGGCCTCCTGTATGATTTTTTCTGTGAAACGCTCAGTCGTTGGCGAACTTGGTGTCCGTCTTCCCAGCCCGGTAAACGGTCACATCGCCGGAGTTGTTTTCAGGATGGTAGTTCATAGGCACCGCGGCATAGAGGGCGGCGCAGGTGACCAGATCCTGCTTCCAGGTGATCTCGTTGGGCGCATGGGCCTGGGACTCGGCGCCGGGGCCGAAGCCCACGCAGGGGATGCCGTAGCGGCCCTGGATGGACACGCCGTTGGTGGAGAAGGTCCACTTGTCGATCAGGGGCCGATGCCTGAGGTGCATGGCGCTCTCGGAGCCGATGCGCTCCGACCCGAAGAGGGCCTTGTGGGCGTCGGCCAGAGCCTGGACGTGGGCGGCGGTCTCCTTGTTGATCCAGGTGGGGAAATAGCACTCGGTCTCGTATTTGAGGCCGGTCCAGGCGGGACGGTCATACATATACATGGAGACCTTCACGTCCTTGGCGTATTTCCTGCAGGCGGGAAGGTTGCGGATCTCTTCCAGGCAGGAATCCCAGGTCTCGCCCGCAGTCATGCGGCGATCCAGAGACACGGCGCAGGAGTCGGCCACGGCGCAGCGGGAGGGCGAGGTGTAGAAGATCTGGGAGGCGGTGATGGTGCCCCGGCCCAGGAAGCGTGCGTCCTCATAGTGCTCGGGATTGTATTTGGGATCCAGCATCTTCACGAGGCCCTTGATCTCATCCCCATCGGTGGCGGTGTTCTCATTGAGGGCGCGCACGTCCTGGAGGATGTCGGCCATCTTGTAGATAGCGTTGTCGCCGCGCTCGGGGGCGGAACCGTGGCAGGAGACGCCGCGAACGTCCACCCGGATCTCCATGCGGCCCCGATGGCCGCGATAGATGCCACCATCGGTGGGCTCAGTGGAAACCACGAACTCGGGAGTGACGCCGTCCTCTTTATGGATGTACTGCCAGCAAAGGCCGTCGCAGTCCTCCTCCTGAACGGAGGCGACCACCAGGATCTTGTAGCCCTCGGGGATCAGACCCAGGTCCTTCATGATCTTGGCGCCGTACACAGCGGAGACCACGCCGCCCTCCTGATCGGAACCGCCGCGACCGTAGATGATGTCGTCGGTTTCATACCCCTCGTAGGGATTGTGCTCCCAGTTGGCGATGTTGCCGATGCCCACGGTGTCGATGTGTCCGTCGAAAGCGATGATCTTCTCTCCCTCGCCCATCCAGCCAAGAGCGTTGCCCTCGGGATCGATTTCAGCTTTGTCAAACCCCAGGGCTTCCATCTCTGCGATGGTGCGCTTCACCACGCCTTCCTCCTCACAGCTCTCGCTGGGGATGGCGATCAAATCCCGGAGAAACTTGGTCATAGCCGGCAGATATGCCTGGGCCGCTTCTTTGATCTTCGTGTAATCCATACGCAACCTCCTACCTATATTAGAGTACAATTGCAGTATATCACACCTGCAAAGAATTGCAATGTGATATTGCAAAATTTTAATTTGGAAGCCAAATTATTTTTTGATTTCTGTTGCATATATTGATTTTTGCCCATGGTACGTGGTACACTATGCAATAAAAGGAATATATTTTTCGGCTGTAAGGGAGTGCTTCGCGCGCGGGCTGTCAAACCTTGTGTTTGGTCCGCGCTGTTTTTATAGAACCTATTTCCAAAGGAGGCAAGCCATGATTCTTATCACCAACGGAAAAGTGATCACCCGGGACGCGGATCGGCCCTATTTTTCGGATGGCGCCGTGCTGGTGGACGGTCGGTATATCAAGGCCATCGGTCCCCGCATCGAGCTGGAAACAGCTTACCCAGACGCCCAGCGGGTGGACGCCCATGGCGGCGTCATCATGCCGGCGTTCATCAACGTCCATTCCCATATCTACAGCGCCTTGGCCAGGGGCCTTTCCATCAAGGGCTTCAACCCCACCAACTTCTATGAGATCCTGGATGGTATGTGGTGGGCCATCGACCGGAACCTGACCCTGGAAGGCACTCGGGCCAGCGCCTACACCACCATTATCGACGGCATCAAAACCGGCTGCACCACCATCTTCGATCACCATGCCAGCTACAAGGCCATCTCCGGCTCCCTCTTTGAGATCGAAAAGGTGGCCAAGGAGCTGGGCGTTCGGGCCTGCCTGTGCTACGAGGTGTCCGAGCGGGACGGAGAGAAGAAGTGCGACGAGGCCATCGAGGAGAACGCCAACTTCATCACCCACTGCGAGCAGGCCTCCGATCCCATGATCGCCGCCATGTTCGGCGGCCACGCCCTGTTCACTATCTCCGACAAAACCTTTGAGAAGATGCAGAAGGCCAACAACGGCCGGACCGGCTACCACATCCACGTGTCCGAAGGTCTCAACGACGTGTACGATTCCGCTTTGAACTACGGCACCCGGTCCGTGAACCGGCTGCTGAACAACGGCATTTTGGGCGAGAAGACCATGCTGGGCCACTGCATCCACGTGAACAGCGGCGAGATGGACATCATCCGGGACACTCACACCATGGTCTGCAACAACGCGGAATCCAATATGGGCAACGCAGTTGGCTGCTCACCCATCCGCCAGATGATGGCGAATGACATCCTGGTGGGCATGGGCACCGACAGCTACACCTTCGACATGCTGGAAGCGTTGAAGGTGAGCCTCATCATCCAGCGGCACAACGCCTGTATGCCCAACGTGGCCTGGGGCGAGGTCACCAAGATGCTCTTTGAGAACAACGCGAAGATCGCCGCCAAGTACTTCCCGGACAAACTGGGCAAGCTGAAGGAAGGCTATGCGGCGGATATCATCGTCATGGACTATAAGCCCTTCTCCCCCTTCTCCGGCGCCAACATCGACGGCCACATGATCTTCGGCATGACGGGCCGCCAGTGCGAGTTCACCATGTGCGCCGGCCGCATCCTCATGCAGGATCGGAAGCTGGTGGGCATCGACGAGGAAGCCGTCAACGCCCACACCATGGAGGAGAGCATCAAGCTTTGGAAGGCTTTAGACAGCTACAACGGATAAATGGATCAGGAGGCATAGACTATGAGCGAACGCATGAACCCCATTCCCTTTGAGAAGCTCCTCGCCCGGGTGCTGCAGGAATACGACCGGGAGGGCACCGTCTTCGGCGTCCACGCCAAATACGAGGCGGAGCGGCCGGGGCTGCCCCTCTTCGGCGGACGGATCGAGACCCCCTTCGGCCCCGCCGCCGGGCCCAATACCCAGCTTTCCGAGAACATCGTCGCCGGATACTTCACCGGGGCTCGGTTCTTCGAGCTCAAGACCGTGCAGAAGATGGACGGCGAGGATTTGGCCCGGTGCATCAACCGCCCCTGCATCAAGGCGGACGACGAGGGCTACAACTGCGAGTGGTCCACGGAGCTCACCGTGCCCCAGGCTTTCACAGAGTATGTGAACGCCTACGTCGTCATCAAGATCATCTCCAAGCTCTGGCATCTGGGCGACCCCAACGGGTTCATGTTCAACATGAGCGTGGGGTATGATTTGGCCGGGATCAAAACGGAGAAGATCGATACCTTCATCGAGGGCATGAAGGACGCTTCCAAGACCGCAGCCTTCCAGAGCGCCGTTGCCGAGGCGAAAAAGCAGCTGCCTGAGCTTGCCGACTACATTGACGGCATCGACCCCCACATCTGCACCAGCGTCACCATCTCCACCCTCCACGGCTGCCCGCCTCAGGAGATCGAGAGTATCGCCAGCTACCTCATCACCGAGAAGAAGCTCCACACCCTGGTCAAGTGCAACCCCACCATCCTGGGCTACGACTTCGCCCGTAAACGCCTCGATGAGGCCGGGTTCGACTACGTCTCCTTCGACGACCATCATTTCAAAGAGGACCTGCAGTATAAGGATGCGGTGCCCATGTTCCATCGGCTCATGAAGCTGGCGGCGGAGAACGGCGTCACCTTTGGGCTGAAGCTCAGCAACACCTGCCCCGTGGACGTGAAGGCGGGCGAGCTCCCCAGCGAGGAGATGTACATGAGCGGCAAGTCCCTGTATCTGCTGACCATCGAGATGGCCGCCCGCATGGCGGAGGAGTTCGACGGAAAGCTGAGACTGTCCTTCTCCGGCGGCGCGGACGCCTTCAATATCAAGGCTCTCTTCAGAGCCGGTATCTGGCCCATCACCGTGGCCACCACAATTCTCAAACCCGGCGGCTACGACCGGTTCCGGGAGCTGGCGCAGGAGATATCCCGCTGCGCCTACAAGCCCTTCACGGCCGTGAATCCGGCAGCGGTCCGGGCTCTCTCCGACAAGGCGGCCCAGGACGTGCACCACCGCAAGCCCATCAAGCCCCTGCCCAGCCGCAAGAGCCGGGAGCAGGTGCCGCTCCTCTCCTGCTTCACGGCCCCCTGCCAGGGCGGCTGCCCCATCCATCAGGACATTCCCGGGTATCTGGCCCTCAACGAAAAGGGCAAATACCCTGAATCTCTGAAGCTCATCACCGAGAAAAACGCCCTGCCCTTCATCACGGGCACCATCTGCGCCCATCCCTGCATGAGCCGCTGCACCAGGAACTTCTACGATGAGAGCGTAAATATCCGCAAAGCGAAGCTCACCGCCGCCCGTAAGGGTTTCGGGGCTCTCATGGCCCGGGGCGTGAAGAAGGAGCATCTGACGAAAGCCAAGGTAGCCGTCATCGGCGGCGGCCCTGCGGGCATGGCGGCGGCCTTCTATCTCTCCCGCGCCGGCGCCAAGGTCACGGTGTTCGAGAAGGAGAAGGAGCTGGGCGGCACGGTCCGCCACGTGATCCCCGCCTTCCGCATCCCCGCCGCGGCCATCGACCGGGACGTGAAGCTGATCTCCTCCCTGGGGGCAGCTTTCGTGCTGGGCGCCCCCGCTCCTGCTCTGACGGAGTTGGAGAAGAAATTCGACTACATAATCCTGGCCGTGGGCGCCGAGAAGGCATCCCGGCTGAACATCGGCGGGAAGGAATACAACGCCATCGAGTTTTTGAAAGCACTCAAGCGCAACGACTCCGTGGACCTGGGCGAGCATGTGATCGTCATCGGCGCGGGGAACACGGCCATGGACTGCGCCAGGGCGGCCCTGCGCTATCCCGGTGTGAAGGACGTGTCCATCGTCTACCGCCGCACCAAGAAGTATATGCCCGCCGACGAGGAGGAAATGCTGCTGGCTCTGAAGGAGGGCGTGCAGTTCAAGGAGCTGCTGGCCCCCGTGAAGGCCGACGGTGAAAGCCTGCTGTGCCATAAAATGGTCCTGGGAGAGCCCGACGCTTCCGGCCGCCGGTCCCCGTTGGACACGGGCGAGGAGGTCTCTCTCCCCTGCTCCGCCCTCATCGCCTCCCTGGGCGAGAAGGTGGACACGGACATGCTCCTTGCCTACGGCGCGGCCCTCAACGAGAAGGGGCGGCCCGTGCTCCAAAATGGAAAGGTCTTCGTCCTGGGCGACGCCCGCCGGGGTCCCGCCACCGTGGTGGAGGCCATGGCGGACGCCTTGGCGGCCACGGAGGCCATCGTGGGCGAAGCGCGGCAGTACTCCCTGCCAAAAGGCACCGAAGTGGGCGAAGAGAAGCTGATCGAACGCAAGAGCCTGGGGAAGCTCAGCGGCGAAGCCGAGGACGTGTGCATGCACTGCAATGAGCTCTGCGAAAACTGCGTGTCCGTCTGCCCCAACCGGGCCAACGCCGCCGTTCGGATGCCCGGCAAGAAGGAACCCCAGATCCTGCATCTCGACTACCTGTGCAACGAGTGCGGCAACTGCGCCTCCTTCTGCCCCTATGCCTCCCGGCCCTACAAGGACAAGTTCACCCTGTTTGAAAACGAAAAGGACTTCGCCGACAGCACCAACCAAGGTTTCTGCGTGACGAACCTGAAGAAGAAACAGGTGAAGGTCCGGCTGAACGGCGAAGAGAAAAGGTATGACCTTACCAAAGAGAACGATCTCGACAGGGACATCGAGGTGCTGATCCTGACGGTCCTGAAGGACTATCCCTATCTGCTGGTCTGATAAAGGAGGATCATGGCTACATTCTTTGTCAACGGAAACTCTGTCACAGCCCAAAAGAACCAAAGCCTGCTGCGCTTTTTGCGGGATGAGCTCCATCTCACCTCCGTGAAAGACGGCTGCTCCGAGGGCGCCTGCGGGGCTTGCACGGTCATCATCGACGGGGAGACCTGCCGGGCCTGCGTGCCGAAGACGGACAGTCTGGAGAGCAAGCACGTCGTCACCGTGGAGGGGCTTTCGGACTTTGAGAAGAAGCTCTATACCTACGCCTATGGGGAGGCGGGGGCTGTGCAATGCGGCTTCTGCATCCCGGGCATGGTGCTGTGCACCAAGGCCCTTTTGGACAAGGTGGAGGACCCCACGGAGGAGCAGATCCGCTACGCCATCCGCAACAACTACTGCCGCTGCACGGGCTATGTGAAGATCATCAAGGCCATGGAGCTGGCGGCCAAGCTGAAGAAGACGGGCGTTGTTCCCGAGCCCTCCGAGACGGATTGGAAGCTGGGCAGCAGCGTCCATAGGCTGGACGTGGAGGAAAAGGTCCTTGGGTACGGCAAATACCCGGACGACTGGTATCTCGACGGCATGACCTACGGCTCCGCGGTCCGCAGTCAATACCCCCGTGCCCGGGTGCTGGGGATCGACGCCAGCAAGGCCAAGGCCCTGCCCGGGGTGGTGGCGGTGTTAACTGCGGAGGACATCCCCGGAGAGAACAAAGTGGGCCATATCAAGCACGACCAATACTCCCTCATCCCCGTGGGCGGCCTCACCCACTGGCTGGGGGACCCCATCGCCCTGGTGGTGGCGGAGGATCAGGAAACCCTGGAGAAAGCCAAGAAGCTGGTGAAGGTCACCTACGAGCCCCTGCCCGCCGTCCACGGTCCCGAAGAGGCCAGGCAGCCAGACGCTCCCCGAGTCTTCGACGAGGAGAAGGACAACGTCCAGGCCTACAAACACGTGAGCCGGGGCGACGCCACAGTCGCCATCGCCAATTCGAAGTACGTGATCTCCAAGCACTTCGAGACTCCCTGGACGGAGCACGCCTTCCTGGAGCCCGAATGCGCCGTGGCCTATATGGATGAGGACGGCTATGTGCGGGTGCTGTCCACGGACCAGTCCTCCCACACCACCCTCCATGAGTGCAAGATCCTGTTGGGCAGCGAGAAGGTCCGGGTCCAGAATCAGCTGGTGGGCGGCGGCTTCGGCGGCAAGGAGGACATGACGGTCCAGCACCACGCGGCCCTCATCACCTACCTCACCGGCCGGGCCGTGAAGGTGAAGCTGAGCCGGGCGGAGAGCTTGCTCATCCACCCCAAGCGCCATCCCTTCTGGATGGACTTCACCATCGGTTGCGATGAGAACGGCATCATTCAGGGCGTGAAAGCCTCGGTCTATTCCGATACCGGCGCTTTCGCCTCCCTGGGCGGCCCCGTGCTGGAGCGGGCCTGCACCCACGCCTCCGGCCCCTACAACTATCAGAACTTCGAGATCGAGGGCACGGCTTACTACACCAACAATCCCCCCGCCGGGGCGTTCAGAGGCTTCGGCGTGACCCAGACCTGCTTCGCCATCGAGAGCCTGTTGAACGAGATGGCGGAGAAGATCGGCATCTCCCCCTGGGAGATCCGCTACCGGAACGCCATCCGCCCCGGGCAGGAGCTGCCCAACGGCCAGATCGTGGGGCCGGAGACGGGCCTGGCGGAGACGTTGGAAGCCATCAAACCCTATTACGACGCGGCTGTGGCTGCCGGAAAGCCGGTGGGGCTCGCTTCCGCCATGAAGAATTCCGGCGTGGGCGTGGGGCTCCCCGACTGGGGCCGCTGCAAGCTGATCGTGGAGGACGACGCCAAGGTCCATATCTACGCCGGCGCCTCCTGCATCGGCCAGGGCCTGGGGACCGTCCTGGTGCAGATGGTGGTGACCAACACGCCCCTTGGCCGGGACGACATCGTCTACGAGCGGTCCAACACCTGGATCGCCCCGGACTCCGGCGATTCCTCCGGCTCCCGACAGACCCTTATCACCGGCGAAGCCTGCCGCCGGGCCTGCGAGAAGCTGACCGAGGCGCTGAAGACGCGGACGCTGAAAGAGTTGAACGGCGAGGTGTTCTACGGGGAGTATCTTGCCAAGACCGATAAGCTGGGGGCCGACGTGCCCCACCCCGTGTCCCACGTGGCCTACGGCTACGCCACCCAGATGTGCGTTCTCGATAAAGACACCGGAAAGATCGAGTCAATGGTGGCCGTACACGATGTGGGCAAGGCCGTGAACCCCCGCTCCTGCGAGGGGCAGATCGAGGGCGGCGTGGTCATGAGCATGGGCTACGCTCTGCGGGAGAAATACCCCATCGACGAAAACTGCAAGCCCATCGACAAGTTCGGCAAGCTGGGCCTGTTCCGGGCCCATGAGATACCCGAGATCAAGGCCATCGTAGTGGACAAGCCGGGCCTGGACGTTGCCTGCGGAGCCATCGGCATCGGCGAGATCACCTCCATCCCCACGGCGCCTGCTATCGCGGAAGCCTACTATCAGTTGGATGGGAAACGGCGGACCAAGCTGCCCTTGGACGACACGCCCTATGAAAGGAGGGGCCGATAATGGAGAAGAAGATCGCTTTGGTCGCCTGTAACGGTGGCTGTCGGAACGACAGCTGCGGCTACGGCTGCATCAGCTGCGGCGCCTGCGTCAACGTTTGCCCCGCTGAGGCCGTCGCCATTAACAACAGCGGCGTGGCGGAGGTGGATGAAAGCCTGTGCCTGGGATGCGGCGCCTGCGTGGACGCCTGTCCCCAGGAGATCATCCGTCTCCACGAAGCAGGCAGCCCCATCGTGGTGAAGTGCTCCAACCGGGATCCGGGCAAAGCGGCCCGGACCGCCTGTGAGGTGTCCTGCATCGGCTGCGGCATCTGCGAGAAGGTCTGCCCCTCCGGCGCGGCTGAAGTGACGGAGAACCTCTCCGCCATCGACGAGGAGCTGTGTCTCTCTTGCGGCATGTGCGCGGTGAAGTGCCCCCGGCACGCCATCTACGACCTGCGGGGCGTGCTGACGGCCAGAAGCTGACTTAAATCGTATATTATTTAAGGTTTATTTAAGGTTGGAGGTTTATAATGTCACCATAAACAGCATAAAGCTGTAAAAGCTTCTTATCCCAATACCCTCTCTCCCAATGCGAAAGGAACGGGTCACCCCGTTCCTTTCGCTATTCTATACGATTATTTCCTTTACTTTTCCAGCAGCCGGGCTTCCAGGTAATACCGCTTCTCAGCTGCCTCGCCCATGGAGAAAGTCTTGCGGGGAAGGGCGCCGTCGTAGACCACGGTGGAGAAGAGCTCGCCCTTCTGCATGGTGGGGAGCAGGAAGCCCACGGCGTTGGGCTTCTTCGCCAGGTCCTTCACCACATCGTCGCCGTGGATATAGTCCACCTCGCCGCCCAGGTCCTTGAGCACGGCGTCGATAGCGTTCTGCAGCGTGCCTACGGCCAACTGGGCTGCGGGTTCGCTGACCACCAGGGTGCCCTCTTTGTCGCCGTAGAAGAAGGGGATCACGTGCTGCTCGCCGCCCTCGGCCTTCTTGGCTACGGGCAAGACCTCCACGGCCCCATTCTGCTCCGCCAGCTTCTTTTGAAGGGCGTCGATAAAGGTCTTTCCCTCCACGCCGAAGACCACCCGATGGATGGGCTCGAAAATGATGCCCTCGTCATGGACGTTGTTGAGCTCGATGAGAGCGTATCGGGCGGGATGATCGGCCCGTTCGCACTCCGGTAAGGTGGCCTTGATCTTCTCCCAATTGGCCTTGGCCGTGGCCAGGCTGTGGTTGCCGTCGCCCATGGCGAAGAGGAGCACGGGATGATCGCCATATTTCTTCTGGAAAGCTTCCTTGTCCGCCAGCTTTGTGAGGGCCGCGAGGACGTTCACCACGTCCCCCTCCTCCGCCACCAGACGGCCGGAAATGTGTCCGCCGCCCAGCATCAGGTCCGTATCGTAGAGGCAGGGCAGCTCATCGGCCTTTTTCACCAGGGGCTCGATGACGGTCCTGTCGGGATCATCGATCAGAACCAGGATGTGTGGCAGCTCCACCGCCGCGCCTTCCCGGATCTTCAGCCGAGGCGGTATACGGGAGACGATGGTCCCCTCGGTGGCGCGGATGAGGGTGCCGGAGCCCTTGGAATAGTCGTACTCTTCGAGGTCGAGGGCCATGACCAGGCCATGGCGGGTGTTGCCGTTGGCGGTGCGCTCCACCAGCACGAAGCCCTGGGGCTGCTTTTGCAGGACGCCCTTCTTCAGATATTCCTTCATATTGGCCTTGATGGCGGCGATGCGCTCCGGCTCGTCGGGGCTGCCCAGATACGCCTCCGGCAGGATGAGGTCCAGCGTGGAGGGCGCTTCGCCGATGATCTGGCGGGCCTCCTCCCAATATTCCTTCTGGGAGGTGAACTGATCGCAGGCCACCACAGCCCACTTCATCATATCCGTTCCCTGGGGCGGGAGCATCACTTCCGGGACAAGAACGCCAATAGAGTTGCTGTACGTAGTATTCATGATTGCAGACCTCGATTCCTTCTGATAAAATATCGGCACAAGCCTTATGAGTATTGTACAATCCCAAAAACCGTTTTGCAACCTTTTCTTGCCCTGGTCGGTATTATATACGAAAGAAGGGGGTGCTCCTATGAAGAAGCCAATGCTGCTGTCCTCTGCACACTTTGGTGTGGACATGTGCTGCGCCGCCCTTTTCTTCGGATTTTTGGGACAGGATACCCATTGGTGGCTGTCCATGGTGTTCTATAACGCCTGCGCTTTCGCCTTGCAGCTGCCATTGGGCCTCCTGGCCGACAAGCTCGATCACAACCTTCCCTTCGCTGCCGCAGGCTGTCTTTTGATCGGCGTGAGCTTTCTTTTGAGAAACGTCCCTTTGCTGGCCGCCATCGCCTGCGGGATCGGCAACGGCATGTTCCATGTGGGCGGAGGTCTGGAAGTCCTAAACAGCAGCCAAAATGCTGCGCCACTGGGCGTATTCGTTTCTCCCGGCGCCCTGGGCCTGTACGTGGGCACTGTATACGCGTCGGTCATCATTCGGTTTTCCTGGCTGCCGCTTCTGATCATGACCGTTTTTGCCATCCTCCTTACATGTATGCTTTTCTTGCCCGGGGCCCAGGCGTCTCATAATGCGCCTCTATCCCTGTCCCTTCCCAAAGAGGAAGCGCTGCCCTTGTTGTGCCTGTTTTTGGTGGTGGCTCTGCGCTCTTTTTTAGGCAGCAAGGCCTTTCGTACGGAGCTGCCAAACCTTCCCGGCTGTATACCTGTCCTCGCTCTGGCCCTCGGCAAGGCGGCAGGCGGCTTCATGGGCGACAGGCTGGGGCTCCGAACCTCGGCTGTTCTTTCGTTAGGCGTTGCGTCGGTGCTATTGCTGCTGCCCAGGGGATACGCCACGCTGATCGCTTTGTTTCTCTTCAACATGACCATGCCTTTGACGCTGTTCGAAGCGGCGCGGAGGCTGCCCGGGGCTAAGGGCGGCGCCTTTGGGCTGCTGACCTGCGCCCTGTTCGTGGGTATGATCCCTCAGTTTGTAAACCTCTCCCCCGTTCTGCCCGCCTTTGGCTGGGCCGGTCTCGCGCTGCTGTCCCTTGGTCTGTTGATGTTGGGGCTTCGTAAGGAGAACGCCCATGAATGATCTCATCCTGAGTCTGAGCCTGTCATTCCTGTTGACGGAGCTGATAGAATGCGGCTTCGCATTTTGCCTGGGAAAGCGCGGCAAAGCTTTGCTGCTCTGCGCCATGGTGAATCTGATCACCAACCCGCCTGTGGTGCTGCTCAGCCGAATGCTGGGCGGCCAGTGGTTCCTCTTGGCCGTTTTGGAAGTCTCCGCCATCGCCGCAGAGGGCGTGCTGTACCGCTACAGCGGTCTTATGAAACGGCCTTTCCTGTTCTCTTTGGCCGCCAACGCCCTGTCCTTTTCTCTGGGTCTATGTGTGAATCAACTGATATGAAGGAGGTACGAACCGATGAAAAAAGTCCTTGCTCTTGTGTTTGTCTTGCTGTTGCTGCTGCCGACCTTTGCCACTGCGGATGTGATCGTTGAGCCTGAAAACAGCTTTTATCGGACGCACCGGGACGAATGCCGGCGCATGGAGGGCCGCACGTTTCTGGCGAACGGGCCCGACGGCGTCTTGAACGTCTATACCGCTCCCGGCGGGACCGTATCCAAGACGCTTGAAAACGGGACCGCTTTCTTCTGCCAATGGACCTACACCGACAAACAGGAGATCGTATGGGGGTTTTCGGAGCGGCACGAGGCCTGGGCGCCGCTTGGTTACACTATGGTCCAATACGATCATATCGCTTTTGAGACGGATCATCAGAACGAGATCGTGACCGAAGAGGGTCGGACCTTGCCCCTGCTGTCCACCGTGTTTCTATATGAATACCCCGGCGCGCCCAATCCCATCCGTTTGGACAGCGTGGATCTGACGGCTCAAAAGCTCTACACCGACGAACAGGGGCGGCAATGGGGCTATGTGTCCTACATTTACGGCATCCGAAACAAGTGGTTCTGTCTGGACGATCCTCAAAACGGTGATCTGGGTCAAGGGGAAAAAGCGCCTATACCTTCGGGGTACGCCGTACCCCAGGCGTTGCCCTCTGCTTCCACCACCGGCGTCATCCTCAGCGTCGTAGGCGGCGTTTCTCTTGTAACGCTGGGCACGGTGCTTGTCCTGTTTCGGCGAAAGAAACACACCGATTGAGATAAAAGTCCTCCCTTCTTCGGAGGGCTTTTTTATGACTTCTGAACCAATTACGGACTAAAAACCCATGTATGGTTCGCATTTTAGCCTGTATATCCCGATAACGCGCCGGATTCATTCTCTGAAAAAAGTGATCCGGGGCTGGAAACATACGTAATTCTATGGTATACTGTTATGAGTATCAATTGCAAAGGAGCTCTTTCATGGAGACCGTCACTCTGTTCGCCCTTGTTTTGTTTGCCATCACCTATGTGGTGATGATGGCCTTTCAAAAGATCCGGCCTTACGCCGCCATCGCTTCGGCTCTGATCTTCGTGATCGCAGGCTCCCTGGGCCTGTTCCCCGGTTTCTCCTATTCCCCTTGGGAAGCTATCCGAGAGATCGATTGGAACGTGATCATGATGATCGTGGGCACCATGGGCACGGTGTATCTGTTCATCGAGTCTAAGATGCCTCAGCTCATGGCGGACGTGCTTGTGGACAAGACGCCCAGCGTCAAATGGGCCGTCCTGTCCCTTTCCCTTTTCGCCGGGTTCATCTCCGCCTTTGTGGACAACGTCGCCACGGTGCTCATGATCGCTCCGGTGGCCCTGGCCATGTGCAGGAAGCTCAACATCTCTCCCGTCTCCCCCATCATCTGCATCGCCGTGTCCAGCAACCTTCAGGGCGCTGCCACGCTGGTGGGAGACACCACCAGCATCCTGCTGGCGAAAGCGGCCAATCTGGATTTTCTGGACTTCTTCGTGGATGAAGGAAGGATGGGCATGTTCTTTGTGGTGGAGCTGGGCGCCATTATGAGCGCTCTGGTGCTGCTGTTTATGTTCCGCCACGAGAACGATCCGGTGAATATGCACGAACGCACCAAGGTGGAGGATCTGTTCCCCACCTGGCTGCTGCTCGGCACGCTCGTGTGTCTCATCGCTGTTTCCTTTATTCCTTACAAGAACGGTGCGCAACCCGGCCAGTTCTATAAACCGGATATCACCAACGGCCTCATCTGCGTGGGATTCTTTGTGATCGGGCTGCTGCGCGATTGGATCAAAAACAGGGATGCGGCCGCCGTCAAGGGAGCGCTGAAGGAGATCGACTATTATACCATAGCGCTGTTGATGGGCCTGTTCATGGTCATCGGAGGCATCTCGCGGGCGGGCGTCATCGACCTTTTGGGTCAGACCATTGCCAAACTCAACGGCGGCGGCACCCGGTGGGATCTGTTCCTGGTCTACAGCGTGATCGTTTGGGTGTCCGTGCTGCTGTCCGCGTTTATTGACAACATCCCCTACACCACCACCATGCTGCCTGTGGTGGCGGTGCTGGCGGCGGACCTCTCCTCCGCGGGCGGCATGGCTATCAGCCCAAAACTCTTCTACTACGGCCTTCTCTGCGGCGCCACCCTGGGCGGAAATTTGACGCCCATCGGCGCTTCCGCCAACATTGCAGGCATAGGTATCCTTCGCCGCGAGGGGTATGAAGTGAAGGCCGGCACCTTCATGAAGTTCGGCGTGCCCTTCACCCTGGCTGCGGTGATTACAGGGTATGTGCTGATCTGGTTCATCTGGGCCTGATCCGTTCCCAAAAAGATCGACGGGGCTGCCTTTTTCGGCAGTCCCGTTTTTCATCCATTGCTATGCCGCCGGCGTGTACTTTGCCACCAGCTCGTCGATATAGCTCTTGTCGAGATCGAAGTATTTGCGCAGATTCTCCAGAGCATATGTTGGTCTGTTCTTCATCCACTCCTCGACGGCGTCAACATTTTTCAGCCATGCGTCATAGGAGGAGGGCTTGCCCCAGCGGGCGATATGCCGCGGCATCTCGGAGGCCATCTCATCCCGGAGTTCATGGAGGATGCGGACAGCCCGTTCCGGCGCGAAGGTGGTCACCGTCAGTTCCACATACCGCTCGATGAAGCGTGTGCGCCATGCCGGGTTCTTAACCAACGCGACAGGTATATGAGTGAACACCCGGGAAGTGGCTGTGGGCGTTCCCTCTTTATTGAAGAAGTTTCGGATGATGCTGCGCTTGACAGACCCGCTGTTGAGGCCCATGCCATAATCGAAATCGTAGAAGATAGCCCGCCAGCGAATGGTATTGTCCTTGGTATGCCAATATTTCTGATTGGCCATATCGCTGTTGCACAGGTAGGTCGAGCAGACAAGATAATCGATGAAATAGTCGGGGTCCACCCATTTTTCAAATTCTTCAAAGACCGAATCCTTGGCCATGTTTTTGGTCTTGGCGTATTCGATGACCCGCTTCCAGTCGGTGTTGCTGCCCTTCACCGTCACCGTGTTAAAACGAATGATCTCAACATCATCCTTGTTGATGTCGTAATATTTCTCCAGAAAGTCGTCGTTCTGATCTTCATTGAGATCATACAGGCCATAATACTTGCCGTTGATATACACCGCCACCGGACGAGTGGCCGCCACATCAATGTTCAGCCCGAGGCACAGGCGGCTGGCATAGGAATCCCGGATGCGGGCTTGCGCGATATCCTGTCCGGAGTTGCGGATATTGAGAGAGGAATATTCCTCCCAGCCGTACTCCTTGAAGAAGGGATAGGTGACGCTGCTGACGCCGTATTTGCCGCGCAAATGGATGGACAGCGCCGCCTGGGCATAGCCCAGGGTCCCCGCTCCTTTGGTCTTGAAATCCGCCGGAAATTCCGTGGATAGCTTGCCGCCCTCGTAATAGCTGAAATAGCCCTTGCGCTGCTTCTTGCTCTTTGATTCCTTGGACCGCCCCGTCCAAAGCGCCTCCCGATCCTTGGGCGCGAAGGAGAGGCAGATCACCGGCAATTCGTGGGGCTTCTCAAAGAGGAAGGTGTAGGTGACGATCTCGCTGTTGAGGAGTCCGTCCGCCTGCGCAAAGGCCCGAACGACCGTGTTCTTGGAGATCGTGATGGGCTCCGTGTAGATGTGTGAGGTAGCTGTGGGTTCGCTGCCGTCGGTGGTATAGCGGATCAAAGCGTTGTCCTGGGTGGACAGCGTCAGCAGGAAGGCGTCGGTCTGGTACAAACCCGTTTCGGAGAATACGGGCGCCTTCGCGTAGCCCGGAGCGTATTGGCTGCTGTTTCGCTGCCCCTTGGTGGTCTTCTGGAAAAAGACCCGGGCGATGGCGCCGTTTCCTTCCACGCGCCCGGAGCTGATGTTGGGCTCCAGCACGCCTGTGGCGTACTCATCCCTCAGATGGCCCGATCCGTCCACCAGATACAGCGTCTCTCCGCCCATGGACAGGCCGAATGTGCCGACGCCCGCCTTTTGACGCGTGCTGTGAGAGGTGGTCTCGAACACGGCGTATCCCCCGGGAGCTATGGTGCCGGACAGGTCGATGGCCTTCTCCCCTTCCCTGTCCTTTCTGAGCTGCCATCCCGTCAAGGATACGCTTTCCTTGCCGGCGTTGTATAGCTCGATCCAATCGTTGTTGCCTGCCCCAGCATAGGCGCAGACCTCGCTGATAAAGACGCCGGTATAGTCGTAGCACCCCTCATCGGAAGCGGTATAGGAAGCCGGTCCGTTCTCCCGCCCGGGGGTCGGGCAAAGATAGTATTCTCCGTTCGCACCCACGGACACATCCGGCCGCAGTTTTTCAGGCAGGGAGAACACGGAATAGGCCAAAGCGTCGGCGTCATAGAGCACTACCTGCTCCCGGCGATTCACGGAAAAATCCGCCTGCAGCAGCCCGTCCGTCCGAGCTTGGCCGTCGCCACCCAACAGGATGAGGAGATACCCGTCGACCGGGATCGTCACATCCGGGAACGGCCATTTCTCCAATTTGTCCGTGCTGTCCGAGAGGAACCAGTTTTTCAGAGAAACGCTGTTTTCGGTGTCGTTGTGCAGCTCTATAAAGTCGCTGTAGCCCCCGTCGGGCGTCACGGATGCATATCGTCCGTCGATGAGCAGCTCAGACACGGCGACGCCCAGCGTCTGCGTCCGGACGGGTTCCAGGCTTTCAAAGATCCTTTCGTTCGCCCGGCCCGGGGTCGGTTCCGTGCAATACCCCCAGGCTCCGTCCAGAAAGGCCCAGCTGATATCGTCGTCCAGGGGCGGCACCGCCACTTGGCAGATCTCCCGCTGGTCTATGCTGAAGATGCAGAGCGTTTCACCTCTGCGTGCGATGCCCATGGGGATGGAGGGATGATCCGTCTTCTCACAGCAGCAGATCGCCAGATACTGGCCCGGAGCCAATGTCGCCTGGGGCAGAGGATGCTTGTCAGGCTTCTCGGGATCGTTTGTCAGGTAGAGCCGCCCAAGATCCACGACGTCGTCGCCTGCGTTATAGAGCTCGAACCAATCCGCCGACTCACAGCCGGCATAGGCTCCCGCTGTATTCCCGGCGGATCTGATTTCTGTGAAGAGCAGCTGCATCCCTTCCGAGAATGCATTCTGCGGTTCGTCATTGGTCCCATGCTCCATAGAAAGTGCGGATGTGGGAGAGGGCACCCGTTCATGGCTTTCCGGCTCGACCATGGGCGTCGTGCAGCCGCCCGACAGGATGAGCAGCAGAAGCAGCCAGGTTATTCCATTTTTCAGAGTCCCTCGCAAAGTCCTCTCATTCTCCTTCTTCATATAGGCTTAGAAATAAGTATACCAAATCCTTTCGCATTTAACAACTGCTGTCTGGGTCTATTCAGCGACGATCCGCGCCAGCACGGCAAACAGCTCCGTATGGTCGGTATAGGGATGGAGGATGAAGCGACAATCTCCCGCCAACATGGCGGACAACCGGCTGCGGCTGAGATCATAGAAGATATGGACAGGCTTTTCCATGTCCCTGGCGCGCCCGAGCTCATAGCCAACGCCGTGAGACGGGGTGGTGCACTCGGCCACCACCAGATCGCATTGCGTCAGCCAAGCCATGTCTCGGTTGAAAATCTCCTCTTCGGTCATGGTCCTCTCCCCCTCCGCCTGCAGGGACTCGAGACCCACATGCTCCGTCAGGACCCGACATCCATGATTCTCTAAAAAGGAGATCATCTCCGCGTACAGGGCGGCGTCCTGACGTCCGCCTCGGATAGATCCGGCAAAATAGACCTTCTTCATTTCTATGCCTCCTAAATGCCTTTGAGAAGCCGTATCCTGTCCCTATAATCGGGCAGTACGCTTTCGATGAACCTGTAGAACGCCCGGCTATGATCCTTATAGCGGATATGGGCCAGCTCGTGAACCACCACATAGTCGATAGCCGCTTCGGGATAGGCCATGAGCCGCCAGGAGAAGGAAAGCCGATCCTTCCCGGAGCAGCTGCCGAAGCGGGTTTTGGCGGAAGTGACGGTGAGGCCCGTGGGACATACTCCCATACGCCGGGCATACTGCTGGATCTTCCCGGGCAGGATGGCCTTCGCCCGCTTCACGTAGAGGGCCTTATCCTCTTCCCGGATCTGCGGCAGCTTTTCCTGTCGTCTGGCCTGGCGGGAGATGGCGCGCTCGATCCAGTCCCGCCGCTCCTGGACAAAGGCTTCTATGCGCCATTTTTGCGTAAAGTGGGGAACGCGCACCAGAACGATACCGGAGGCGTCCACCTCCACGCTCATGGTTCTCCGATCGGAACGTATAAGTTCATACCTGATCTTTTCCATAATTAGATGTAGTATATCACAGTTTGTTCCCCATCGCAATCTGGACAAACATCTTTTGGCCGGTTACAATATGCGTGTAGAGAAGGAGGCGTGCCATGAAAATGAAACGGGATGCCATTCTGTTCGATCTGGACGGAACGCTGTGGGATTCGTCTCACGAAGTGTTGTTGTGCTGGAACCGGGTGCTGAAGCCTCTTGGACGAACCATCACCGAGGCGGAGATGTCCCGGCTGATGGGTCTCACGCCACGAGAGATCGGCGACGTTCAGTTTCCCGATCTTCCGCCGAAGGAGCGATACGCCCTCACCGATTGCTGCTTATCGTCGGAGCCGCCCTATCTGTATGAACGGGGCGCTCAGCTCTATCCCAAGGTGCGGGAAACCCTGGTGCGGCTGAAAAAGCGGTATTTTCTCGGCCTGGTCAGCAACTGCACGGAGGACTATGCCCAGGCGTTCTTCCACGCACACGGCCTTTCATCCCTTTTCGACGACTATGAGACGGCCGGACGGACCGGTCTCGACAAGGGCAGGAACATCACCATGCTGCTGCAGCGCCATCGTATCGAACGAGCTGTCTATGTGGGCGATACGGGCAAGGACATGTCTGCGGCCCAGGCCGCCAAAATCCCCTTTGTCTATGCCGGCTGGGGATTTGGCGACGTGAAGGACGCTCGATCCATGGCGAACTCCTTTTCCGAGCTGGAATCGACAATATCCTCCGTCATGGACGGCTGAAGCTCTTTCCTTTTCTTCTCAAAGTGGATCACTCCGTCCAGCTTGTATCTTGCATACTGCTCCGCAAAGTCGTTCAGGGAACACACGATGGGTTCCCCTTCCTGATATTTCACGCTGCTGATGGTCCGATCTGAGCTTTCGGAATAATAGACGTAGCCGTCGCGAATGCCATGGATGAACAGTACGTGACCATATTTTTTCCCTGCTTTGCTGACGCCCTTTTGGAAGCCCACCAGAATATTGACGGCTCCCGGATCCTGGCTCGTGATGGCCGTCAGCGCCTCCAGCAAAGTATACCTCTTGGCATTGTACGCCGTGACGGCATACCCTCCGGACGTGCAGGCCATATTCCGATAGACATCGAAGGTGTTCTTGCCATTGGCGCCAAGATAGGAGGTGTTGATGCCCAATACCACCAGCTGATTTGCCACATAGGCTCCGCAGTATCCCTTGAAGGAGCGACGGCGGGAGCGCTTTTTCGCCGCAATGTATGTGCTCTGTATCTGCTTATACAGCCTTTCATCATAGTTGTTTTTTGGGGCGGCGGGCGCGTTCTCCCGCTCCTGATCCACCGTTGAGGAAGCCTTCTCGATCATGTCCCGGGAGGCGCCGTCACCGGTTTCCCCGTCCGCAAAAGTCCGGCCGGAGGGCAGCAAAAACAGCAGCAGAAGAAGGAGCGCCACAGCTTTTTGCAAACGCTTCATGGGGTATACCTCCGGCTCCGTTTTTTTGCATCCTATCATACCGATTCATTTTTTTCAGTGTTTTCGATGTTTGTTTATATTCTGTTTCAAAAAAATCTGATTGTTCATTTTTTGGCAATAAAATGTCCAGTTTTTCGTCATTTTTTGGTCATAGCCCCTTCATACCACCCTTGTCAGCGAAGGGAAAAGATGGTATGATGTATTGCATATCATGGACAAATATGAATATCGCATAAAAAGGAGAAATCAAAACATGTCAGTCGATCTGAAAGGCCGTTCCTTCCTGACCATCATGGACTTCACCCCTGAGGAGATCCGCTATATGCTGGATCTTGCCAAAGCACTCAAAGCTAAAAAGAAAGCCGGCATCAAAGGCGACACTCTCACCGGCAAGAACATCGTTCTGCTTTTTGAAAAAACCTCCACCCGCACCCGCTGCGCCTTTGAGGTGGCGGCTATGGACGAGGGCGCCGGCGTCACGTTCCTGGATTCCAAGTCCTCCCAGATGGGTAAGAAGGAGTCCCTGGCCGACACCGCCAAGGTTTTGGGCCGGATGTTCGACGGCATCGAGTACCGTGGCTTCGACCAGAAGGTGGTGGAGGATCTGAAGAAATATTCCGGCGTCCCCGTGTACAACGGGCTCACCGACGTGGACCATCCCACCCAGGCTCTGGCCGATATCCTCACACTGGAGGAAAATGTGGATAAGCCCTTGAACCGGTGCAAACTGGTGTTCTGCGGCGACACAAGGAACAACGTGGCCTACTGCCTCATGTACATCTGCTCCAAGCTGGGCATCCACTACTGCGGCTACGGCCCCAAGGAGCTCTACCCCGCCCCCGAGGTCATGGCACGCTGTGAGGAGGCCGCCAAGGAGAGCGGCGCCGTCATCGAAGTGAGCGACGATCCCGCCATCGTGGAGGGTGCTGACGCTCTCTATACCGACATCTGGGCCTCCATGGGCGAGGAGGCGCTGATCCCCCAGCGGGTGAAGCTCCTTACCCCCTTCAAGGTCACCAAAGAGCTCATGGAGCGCACCGGCAACAAAAAGTGCCTCTTCCTCCACTGCCTCCCCTCCTTCCACGACTTCAACACCACCATGGCCAGCGAACAGCTGAAGTTGGGCTACGACATCCGTGAAGTCACGGACGACGTGTTCCTGTCCGAGAACAGCAAGGTCTTCGACGAGGCCGAAAACCGGCTCCACACCATCAAGGCCGTGCTGGTGGCCACCCTGGGCAACCTCTAAAAGGAGAACGATATGCGGAACGTGAATGTAGCCCTGTGGGGCTTTGGGGCCATGGCCAGCGGCATCGCCCGGGTGCTGCTCGACAAGGAAGGCGTCAACGTCATCGGCGCCTGCGACATCGACCCCAGGAAGATCGGCAAGAGCATCTATGAGCTGCTGGGTGTGGAGCAGAGCGACAGGCCCGACGCCTTTGTCACCGACGACATCGCCACCCTGGTTCAGAAGGACAAGTGCGACATCTGCGTCATCGCCACGGATTCCTTTACCAAGAAGGTGTATCCCAAGGTCTGCTACGCCGTGGAGCGTGGCGTCAACGTCATTACCACCGCCGAAGAGATGAGCTATCCCATGGCCCAGGACCCGGAGCTTTCCGAAGCCATGGATATCCTGGCCAAGACCCACGGCGTCTCCATCCTTGGCACGGGCATCAACCCGGGTCTGATGATGGATCTGCTTGCCGTGGTCCTCTCCGGCTGCATGACCCACCTCGATAAGGTCACCTGCAAGCGGGTCAACTCCCTCTCCCCCTTCGGCGAGCTGGTCATGGAGGAGCAGGGCATCGGCCTCACGGTGGACGAGTTCAATAAGCGGGTCGCTGACGGCACCATGGCCGGACACGTGGGCTTCGCCCAATCCGTGGGCATGATCGCCGAGGCCGTGGGCTGGAAGGTGGACAAGTTCGAACAGCAGATGTCTCCCATCGTTACCGACGTGGACCGGCAGGCGCCCCACGGGTTTGCCAAGGCCGGAGACGTGGCCGGCGTGAACATGACCGGCCAGGGGTATGTGGACGGCGAGGTGAAGATCGACATGATCCATCCCCAGCAGATCGAGCCCCAGCTGGGCGGCGTTCAGACCGGGGACTACATCGTGCTGGAAGGCTCCCCCGCGGTGCACATGGCCAACACCCCCGAGGTGGACGGCGGCATCGGCACCATCGGCATGACCGTGAACATGCTGCCCTTCGTGGTGGCGGCGAAACCGGGCCTGCACACCATGCTGACCATGCCCGTGCCCCGGTGCGTCATGGGCAACTTTGCCAAGATCGCCTTCGAGGAGGAATGAAGATGGCCAAGCAAGGAGATTGGGTGCGCATCCATCGGGTGATCCTGCCCGCCGAGGCACGGACCGCCAATCTGCCTGACGACACCAGGAAGGTGCCCTTCGAGATGTGGGTCAAGGGCCGTCTGCTCGAGGACGGCGAGATCGGCGACGAGGTCAGGATCAAGACCGTGTCCGGCCGGGAGGAGCATGGGACCCTCATCGAGGTGAACCCCCAGTTTGACGTGAACTTCGGCAGCTTTGTGCCGGAAGTTTTGGAGATGGACGTGCGTCTGCGCACGGCGCTCTTTGGAAAGGAGGCGGAATAAATGAAGGATCTTAGCTATTCCGCCGTCATGGGACGCAAGAACGAGATCATCAAGGACGCCATGGGCGTGGACTACCGCCGGTATGAGCGGGAGGGCATCATCTTCGATTACGAGGCCATGATGGCCGACTGCGGCTACTCCCTGGAGGACCATATCCGCATCCAGCGCAGCGTGAACGTGGGCAACACCCCCGTATTCGAGCTCCACAATCTGACGGCTCTCGCCCGGAAGCTGGCGGCCCCCGGAAAGGGCGCCCGCATCTTTATCAAGGACGAAGCCAGCAACCCCGCCGGTTCCTTCAAGGAGCGCCGGGCGGCGGCCAGTGTATACCACGCCAAGAAGCTGGGGTACAAGGGCGTCATCGCCGCCACCAGCGGCAACTACGGCGCGGCGGTGGCCTCCCAGGCCGCCATGCAGGGACTCAAGTGCATCATCGTCCAGGAGTGCTATGACAGCCACGCCAAGGGCCAGCCGGAGATCATCGAGAAGGCCCGCAAGTGCGAGGCCTTAGGCGCGGAGGTGCTGCAGCTCTCCGTGGGGCCGGAGCTCTTCTACCAGGTGCTGCTGCTTTTGGAGGAGACGGGCTATTTCAACGCCTCCCTCTACTCCGCCTTCGGCGTCAGCGGTATCGAGACATTGGGCTGGGAGCTGGGCCATCAGTTCATGGAGAAGTACGGCCGCCATCCCGACGCGGTGGTCTGCGCCAACGCCGGCGGCGGGAACCTGACGGGGACCGCCCGGGGCCTTATCAAAGCCGGCTGCCCCGCCAAGGTCATCGGCGCGGCGGTGGATCTCACGGGCCTGCACATGGCCTCGGACGAAGCGTTCAACCGCAAGAGCTTTACCACGGCCCACACGGGCTTCGGCGTGCCCTACGCCACCAACCCGGACCACAGCGACGTGCCCCGGTCCGCGGCCCGGCCCCTTCGGTATATGGATCGGTTCGTCACCGTCAAGGAGGGCGAGGTGTTCTACATCACCGAGGCCGTAGCCACCTTGGAGGGCATGGAGAAGGGCCCCGCGGGCAACACCAGTCTGACGGCGGCCTTCGCTTTGGCCCAACAGATGGATCAGGATGAGATCATCGTGGCCCAGGAGACCGAGTATACCGGCGCCGGCAAGGGCATCAACCCCCAGCTGAGCTTCGCCCGGTCCAACGGCATCGAGCTGAAGTTCGGGGATCCCGACGAGGAGGTGGCGGGCAGGAACATCGTGTTCCCCGCCGATCCCAGCCTGCTGAAGGCAAGGGATCTGGATATGGACGAGCTCCGGCGCAAGTTCATCCGCCGGGCCGTGAAGGGCCTCGATCGGACGCTGTCCGACGCGGAATTGGCGTTTTTGGCCGAGGAGACCCGCAGCACCGTGGATTTTGTGAAAGCGACCCTGCGATAAAGGAGTTATATGAAGCGAGAAGACGATTTCGAGGTCCGTCGGACCCACCTAAAGGACCTGACCGACGAACAGTTGTACGACCGTTTTTGGGCATTGTGTGAGCAGCTGGTGGACCCCCTGCTGGACATGGGCCGGGAGTACACCAGCCCCGCCATCGAGCGCAGCGTCCTGCTCAGAATGGGCTTCTCCTCCCTGGAGGTGAAGGCCATTGTCAACGGCTGCATGGAGCGAAATTTGCTGCAGCACGGCGCGGGGAACGTGGTTTATAAGCTGAGCCGGGCGGAGAACCTGCCCCTCAGGGAAGCGGGCGTAAGGCTGGCCGATGGGGAGCTGTGGGAGAAAGCCGCGGCCCTCTTTGAAGGAGGCGCCCTATGAGCAACTACTGGCTGGACCCCAACGACAACATCGACGTCCGGGAGATATTGAAAGATCTGAAGGACTATCGGCCCCGCCGCCGGGGCTGGACCTGGCGCACGCCGGAACCCGGGCTCACCATGGGCAAGTTCACCTATCAGGACTGCTCCACCCCCTTGAAGCGCAGCGTGCCCCTGCCCCCCGCCCGGTTCATGGACGACGTGGACCCGCAGCCGGTCCAGTCCATCACCACGGAGATCGCTTCCGGCCGGTTTGAGGACGACATCCGGCGCATGCGCATGGCGGCCCATCACGGTGCGGACCACATCATGGTCATCCGCACCGCCGGTCAGAGCCACTTTGACGGGCTCATCGAAGGCACCCCCCAGGGCATGGGCGGCGTGCCCATCTCGCGGAAGCAGGTCCGGGCCCAGCGTAAAGCCCTGGATATGATCGAGGACGAGGTGGGCCGGCCCATCAACTATCACTCCTACGTGTCCGGCGTGGCGGGCCCCGACGTGGCGGTCATGCTGGCCGAGGAGGGCGTGAACGGCTGCCACCAGGACCCCCAGTACAACGTGATCTATCGGAACATCAACATGCTCCGGTCCTTCGTGGACGCCTGTGAGTCCAAGAAGCTCATCGCCTGGGCCAATATGGCTCAGATCGACGGCGCCCACAACGCCAACGCCACCGCCCGGGACGCCTGGAAGGTCATGCCCGAGCTCATGGTCCAGCACGCCATCAACGCCCTGTTCTCCTACAAAGCGGGCATCCCCAAGGAAAACATCTGCCTGTCCACCGTGCCGCCCACGGCCACCCCGGCCCCCTGCGTGCATATGGACCTGCCCTACGCCGTGGCGCTCCGGGACCTCTTCAAGGGGTATAGGATGCGGGCCCAGATGAACACCAAGTATATCGAATCCAGTACCCGGGAGGCCACGGTCACCCACGTGCTGAACATGCTGATCTCCAAGCTGACCAGCGCGGACATCCAGTCCACCATCACCCCCGACGAGGGCCGGAACGTGCCCTGGCACATCTACAATATCGAAGCCTGCGACACGGCCAAGCAGGCTCTGGTGGGTATGGACGGGCTCATGGACATGGTGGAGCTGAAGCAGGACGGATACCTCCGGGAGAAGGCCAGGGAGCTGAAGGAACGGGCGATCCTCTTCATGGAGGAGATGCTGGCCCAGGGCGGCTACTTCCACGCCGTGGAGGAAGGCATGTTCGTGGATTCGGGCATGTACCCCGAGCGAAACGGCGACGGCATCGCCCGAAAGATCGACGCAGGCGTAGGCGTGGGCACCATCATAGAGCGGGCCCCCGACTACATGGCCCCCGTCACCGCCCACTATGGCCGGAACAACGTGGCGCAGTACGGCGGCGATCCCAAGAACCCCTCCGCCCTCATCGGCGGCTGCACCTTGGAGGACCCGGACAAGATCGTCTTCATCGACGAACTCGATGAGGAGGACAACGTGAACGTGCGTATGGCCGAGACGGAGGAGCTCCGTCGGCCCGGCGCCAAAAAGATCAAGCCCGAGATGGAGTGGCTGGGCGACGGCGTGGTCATGACCACCATGTTCTTCCCCTGCGAAAAGAAGCTGGCCGAGGCCGCCGCTTTGGAGGTGGGCCACCGCATGGGGCTCCAGGACGTGGAGGTCATCTCCCGGGAGATCATGCATCCCACGGAAGGCACCCGCATCGAGATCAAGGGCAAGGTGGACTTCAGCCTGGACGTGGATTCCCTGGTGATCCCCAAGGAACCGGACATCATGAGCGACGACGAGATCCGAGCGGACATCGAGCGCCGTCCCATGACCGTGGTGGCCGCTACGGTGGGCGACGACGAACACTCGGTGGGCCTAAGGGAGATCATCGACATCAAGCACGGCGGCATTGAGAAGTACGGCATCGTGGTCCATTATCTGGGCACCTCGGTGACCCCGGAGAAGCTGGTGAACGCCGCCATCGAGCTGAACGCCGACGCCATCCTCGCTTCCACCATCATCAGCCACGACGACATCCACTACAAGAACATCGCCCTCATCCATCAACTCATGGTGGAGGCGGGCATTCGGGATCGGGTCATGTTCATCGCGGGCGGCACCCAGGTGACGCCGGAGCTGGCCCGAGAAGCCGGCGCCGACGAGGGCTTCGGCCGGGGCACCCACGGCGTCCACGACGCCACCTTCCTGGTGAAGCGCCGTCGGGAGCTGGAAGCCAAGGGAATCATTTGAACATGAGGGCGGCTTGTCTTTCAAGATGAGCCGCTTCTTAGGAGACAGCTATGCACGCGGACGTATTGATCGCCGAGATCGGCTCCACCACCACGCTGATGAACGCCTTTCGGCTGGGGGACGAGCCCAAATACCTGGGCCAGGGCATGGCCCCCACCACCGTGTTGGAGGGGGACGTGCTGGTGGGGCTGTCCCGCGCCCTGGCCGATCTGGAAAAGAATCTTGGGGAACCCCTTAGCTACGACCGGATGCTGGCCACCTCCAGCGCGGCGGGCGGCCTTCGCATGAGCGTCCACGGCCTGGTCTACGACATGACCGTCCGGGCGGCGGAAGCGGCGGCCTTGGGGGCCGGGGGCGTCATCCGTCAGGTGACCGGTGGGAAGATGAGCCGGTATGACCTGATGGATCTGAAAGCCCTGCACCCCAACTTGATCCTGATCGCCGGCGGGACGGACTATGGGGAGCGGGCCACCGCCCTCTATAACAGCGAGCAGATCGCCGCCCTGGGCATGGGGGACGTGCCCGTGCTCTACGCCGGGAATGTGCAGAACCAGAACGTCGTTAAGTCCATTTTTGACGAGGCAGGCATCCCCCTCTTCCTCACGGAAAACGTGTACCCCCGGCTGGACGAGCTGAACATAGAGCCCTGCCGGAAGATGATCCAAAAGGTGTTCGAGCAGCATATCGTCCGCGCCCCCGGCATGGAGGGCATACGGGATCTGGTCACGGGCCCCATCCTCCCCACCCCCGGGGCGGTGATGGAGGCGGCCCGGCTCCTGTATGACGAGCTGGGGGATCTGCTGGTGCTGGATGTCGGCGGCGCTACCACGGACGTCCACTCCGTCAGCGAGGGGAGCCCCGAGATCGCCGCCCTGGCCACTCGGCCGGAACCCTTCAACAAGCGGACCGTGGAGGGTGACTTGGGCTTGTTTGTAAACGCTCGGCACTTGGTGGACGCCATCGGCGCAGAGGAGCTGGACCGGGAGCTGAGGATCGATACGGAATCGGTCATGGCCCAGTACGCCCCCATCCCCGCCACAGACGAACAGCTGAAGCTTACCGAGCGACTGTGCCTGGAGGCAGGGAAAACCGCCATCCAGCGGCACGCGGGCAAGTATCGCTATATCTATCTGCCCGAGGGACGCAAGACCATGACCGAGGGCAAGGATTTGACTCAAGTGAAATACATCATCGGCACCGGCGGCGCCCTGACCCGTCTCCCCCATCGGCGAGAACTCCTGCAGCAGATGGCGGACATGAATGCTTCCGGCGCCATGCTTTATCCCAAGCCTGGGGAGATGCAGCTGCTGTTCGACAACGACTACATCATGGCGTCCCTGGGCGTGCTTTCCAAAGCGTATCCAGGGGAGGCGCTGACCCTGATGAAAAGGAGCATGGGCTTATGAGCTATCCGAGACTGATCGTAAACGTGGACAAGTTTCGCCGGAATGTGCGCACTGTGGTGGACTGGTGCCGCTGCAAAGGCATCTCCTTGGCCTACGTGACCAAGTGCACCCTGGCTGATCCCGTGCTTTGCGAGGCAGCACAGGCTGAGGGCGCCGCCCTTTTCGCGGATTCCCGGCTGCTGAATCTTGAGCACATTTCGAGCGGGTTGCCCCGCATCATGCTCAGGATCGGCTGTCCGGAGGAAGCGGACGAGATCGTGCGCCTGGCGGACATCAGTTTGCAAAGCGAGGTGGACGCCATCCGCGCCCTGGGCAAGGCGGCCAGGGCTCAGGGCAAAAAGCACCGCGTGGTATTGATGATCGACCTGGGTGATCTTCGTGAAGGCGTCTATTTCGAGAACAGCGACGGCATCCTGGCGGCAGCGGAGGCCGTGGTAAGGGAAAGTTCTCTGGAGCTGTACGGGGTGGGGACCAATCTCACCTGCTTTGGCGGCATCGTCCCTTCCCCCGATAATCTTGGTGCGCTGGTGGACATTGCCGACGATCTTCGGCGCCGATTTACCCTGCCGCTGCCCTTCGTTTCCGGCGGCAATTCCAGCTCCCTGTCCCTGCTCCTGTCAGGGGATATGCCCGAAGGCGTGACCAATCTTCGGGTGGGCGAAAGCATATTGCTGGGCACGGACACCGCCCATGGCGGACGCCTGAAGGGGCTTCATCCCGACGTGTTTACCCTGGAAGCAAAGCTGGTTGAGGTCCAGAGGAAGCCTTCCCGCCCCGTGGGAGAAAGCTCCATCAACGCCTTTGGAGAAGCTGTGACCTTTGAGGACAGGGGCGAAATGACCCGAGGCATCTGCGCCATCGGCCGTCAGGATGTGGATATCGACGGCCTCTCTCCGAAGGAGCAGGACCTGCTGATCCTGGGCGGCAGCTCCGATCATATGCTCTTGGATATAACGAAACATCCTGAGCTCAAGGTGGGCGATACGCTTTCGTTCTACCCTTCCTATGGCGCGCTGCTGCGCCTGTATACCTCTCCCTTCGTAGATAAGGTGTATTTTTCCTGACAAATTGTAAATAAATAGCAAAATCATCTGTTTTTGCGCATTTGTTCATATTCTGTTCATACATTTGTTGAAAAATGTATACGTAGTTGTATACAATATAGATTGTATCAAATCATACAAGCACAAAGGGAGGGAAACTGCAATGAGTGAAGAGAATGAAAAGACTTCCTTGATGGACAAATACATTAAGCTCCGCTTGGGGGGAGCCACCTATCGTGTGAGGCTCATGACGCTGCTGCTGTTCGCGGCGGCGGCCATCATCCTGATTGCGGCCATCCTGATCCTGGCCTTCTCCGGCTCCTGCGCCAAGAACAAAGCCAAGGCTGCCGAAGAAACTTCCGTCACCCCCACCGCCGTCGCCACCGCGCAGGCCACGGCTCAACCCACCGACACCCCTGACGTCACCTCCACGGATGAACCGGAAACCACCGAACCTACGCAGACCCCGGAAGCTACCGGCGAGAGTGGGTTCAAAACATTGAAGCAGGGCGGCACTAACGACGGGGAGACTGTCAAGAAGGTTCAGGAGCGGCTGGTGAAACTTCACTATATGCCCTATCCCTCGAAGGACTCCGATGGGAAACCGACCGTGACCACCACCTACGGCAATATGTGCGCCAAAGCCGTTTCCAAATTCCAGGAGCGGAACGGTCTCAAGCAAACCGGACAGTGCGATAAGACCACCTATGACAAGCTCATGTCCGACAAAGCCACCGCTTACACCATGAAGAAGGACGATAAGCTGGATATCGTGAAAACCATTCAGGAGGCGTTGGTCAAGAAGGGTTACCTCAAGGGCAAGGCCGACGGCGTTTGCGGCACCAACACGCTGGAAGCCGTGAAAGCCTTCCAGAAGGCCAACAATCTGACCGCAGATGGCCAGGCAGGCACCAAAACGCTGCAGCTGCTCCTTGGATATTGACAAGAACCATAGAAAAACCGCCGGTGAGCCGGCGGTTTTTTTGTGCGTCAAATCAGACCCCTGCGTTATTCGAACAGTTCCGCGGCCCGGGCCATGTGCGCGGCGGATTCGATGTGCTGGGGACAAGCGCTGAGGCATTGGCCGCAATTCACACAGGCGGAGGCCAGCCCCTTCCCCCTGGTCCGATAGCCATAGCTCTGCCTGGCGCTCTGTATGGAGCCGAACCGCGCGTATTCGTTGAGCAAATCCAGGATCGCCGGAATGTTGATCTGGGCGGGGCACCCCTCCACACAGTATTGACAGCCGGTGCAGGGAATGGTCCCGGTAGCATGGATCAGCTCGGCAGCCTGCGCCAGGGTGGCCTTCTCCTCCGGGGAGAGCGGCTGCAAACTGTTGAACAGTTCCGTGTTCTGCTGCATCTGCTCCCAGGTGGACATGCCGGAAAGGACCATCATAACGCCCGGCAGATCGGCGGCAAAGCGCAGCGCCCAGGACGCCATCGACGCCTGGGGGTTCGCCGCTTTCAGAAGCGGTGCTGAAACGGCTTTCTCGGAAGCCAGGCTCCCTCCGCGAATGGGCTCCATGACGATCACAGGCTTGCCGTGCTTCTGGGCCACCTCATAGCATCGCCGGGCTTGAACCTCCTCATCCTCCCAATCGGCATAGTTGATCTGCAGCTGCACGAACTCCGCTTCCGGTAGGGTATTGAGGATCGTTTCCAACACCTCCGGCGTGTCATGGAAGGAAAAGCCCAGCCGACGGATACGTCCCTGCGCCTTTTCGCCCAGCAGATATGTCCAGACCTGGCAGTCCAGCACCGTCTTCAAACGATCCGCGCTCATAGCGTGCAGCAGATAAAAGTCAAAATATCCGGCGCCGGTCCGTTCCAGCTGTTCCGCAAAGGCGGCGGGAGCGTCCTCCGGCTTGCTGACGCGAAAAATGGGCATCTTGTCCGCCAGCAAAAAGCTGTCCCGCGGATGCCGTTCCACCAAAGCGCTTTTCACTGCCCGTTCCGAGAATCCCATATGATAGGGATAGGCGGTGTCAAAATAGGTGTACCCCTGCGCCAAAAAGTGATCAGTCATCCGATTGACCTGCTCCAGATCGATGCACTCGCTGTTGCCGTTGACGATCGGCAGCCGCATAAGCCCGAATCCCAGTTTTTTAGTACTATCCGGAAGAATTGCCATGGTGCGCCTCCGTTTTTGTTTTGAGTGTACAAAAAAAAGCCTTCCCCTGTCAAGAACCGTTTGTTTTCCTCTTGAAAACTGAAAAAACTGTGATATAGTAAACTATCATGCGTTTTTGAGGCCCCTATGATTTATGTTATGATCCCCCTGATCCTGCTGATCGTCCTCACCTTATCTGCCAGTCTGTATGCCTTTTTGCGGGGCAGCACCCGTCGGGATCGCACGGAGCTGTTCAGGGCCAGCACTGTGGCGCCCTCCGGCCGTTATAAGTACAGAGACAAGATGCAGCTGGGGGTGGACTGGTTCGAGAGCCAACCCAAACGGGAGCTGCATATCACCAGCCGGGATGGCCTGCCACTGACGGCCGAGCTCATAGAAGCGGAGAACCCCGTTGGCCTGGTGGTGGCGGTCCACGGCTTTCGCTCCTGGCCGTCCCGAGAGTATGCTCTGATTGCCAAGCATCTATATGACGAAGGATACACGGTGCTGTATCCCTATATGCGCGCCCATCGCAAGAGCGGCGGCAAGTACATCACCTTCGGCGTGAAGGAGCGGTATGATATCGCCGCCTGGGCAAAGCTACTTTCCGATCAGCGGCCCGATCTGCCTCTCTTTCTCTATGGACAAAGCATGGGCGGCGCCACGGTCATCATGGCGTCCGGCCTCGATTTGCCCGCCAACACCCGGGGCATCATCGTCGATTCAGCCTACTATTCTCCTAAGGATGTGATCGGCACGGCCCTCGTTCAGTCCTATAAGGTGCCCGTCTTCCCCATGCTTCCTGCCATGGATCTCTGGGCGAGGATCATTGCCGGCTATTCCGTGACCGCCACCACGTGCCAGGAGGCGCTGGACAAAACCAAGCTGCCGTTCCTGTTTATCCACGGCACGGAGGACGAGCTGGTCCCCTATGCCATGGGATTGCAAAACTATGAGCATTGCCACACAGAGAAGCAGATGCTCACGGTGAAAGGGGCTGCGCACTGTGCCAGCTACTATGTGGACCCTGTCCAATACATTTCTTATCTGGACGGATTTCTCAAAAAGTATGGGCAAGTTCCCTTGCATTGAGCGTCCGAATACAGTAAAATTGATAAGATTGATTTTATTCGACAAAAAAGGAGATCAAACATGGATAAACTTATTGGCGCATGCCTGGTTGCACAGTCAGGCGGCCCCACCGCTGTTATCAACGCCAGCGCGTATGGCGTGATCCGCACTGCTCTGGACGATGACACCATCACCCACGTCTACGGCGCCGCGCACGGCATCAGAGGCGTTCTGGACGATATTCTGTACGATATGGACCAGGAAGACGAGCATGAGCTCCGCCTTCTGCTCAACACCCCCTCCGCTTCCTTGGGTTCCTGCCGCTATAAGCTGAAGGATTATGAAGAGGACGATTCGGACTGCCGCCGCATCCTGGAGGTGTTCAAAAAACATGACATCCGCTATTTCTTCTATATCGGCGGCAACGACTCCATGGACACCTGCAACAAGATCAGCAAGTTTTTCCAGAAGGAGCAGTATGTCTGCCGCGTGATCGGCGTACCTAAGACCGTGGACAACGATCTGTGCGGCACGGACCATTGCCCCGGCTTTGCCTCTGCGGCCAAGTATGTGATCACCAGCTGCATGGAGATGCGCCGCGACTGCAACGTGTATGATTATTTCTCCGTTCTGATCGTGGAAGTCATGGGCCGTCATGCCGGATGGCTGGCCGGCGCCGCCGGCGTCGCCACGGCCACGGGCGATGGGCCGGATCTGGTGTATATGCCGGAAACCGACTTTGACATGGGCCAGTTCCTTGTCGACGTGAAGCGGGTCATGGATGAGCGAGGCGACTGCATGGTGGTCGTTTCCGAGGGTATCCACGACAAAAACGGCGTCTTTATCGCGGAATACGGTGCTGCCGTTGCGAACACCGACAGCTTCGGCCACAAGCAGCTGGGCGGCGTCGCCTCCACGCTGGTGAGCTATGTCAAGGCAAAGCTGGGCGTGAAAAAGATCCGCGGCGTGGAGCTGTCCCTCCTGCAGCGCTGCTCCTCCCACTTCGCTTCCGCCACCGATATCAACGAATCCTTTGCCGCCGGTCGCGCGGCGGTCAAGGCCGCCGTTAACGGCATGAGCGACAAGATGATGGCCTTCCACCGTCTCACGGACGTTTACGGCGACTACGCCTGCGAAGTGGTCCCCCAGGACCTGTCCTTGGCCGCCAACACGGAGAAGAAGGTGCCTCGGGAGTGGATCAACGAAGCCGGCAACGGCGTCACCCAGGAATTTGTGGAGTATGTGCTGCCCCTCATTCAGGGCACGCCCAACCTGCCTTTGGAGAACGGTCTCCCCCGCTTCGCAAAGCTCAAGAGGATCGTTGTCAAGTAAATCATTCCCGCGCATCAGAGCCTCCTTGCGAGGCTCTTTTATTGTCGGAACGCTCGTCGGAGGGCCCCTATCATGAGGCACAGCGATCCCAGCAATCTCCAGTAGAGCGCCTTGCGCAATCCCATGGACAGCAGCAGCAAAAGACAGCCCGCGAGGATATACCGGTTGCCCGAAAGTTCAAGAATCCTTTGCCACAGCTTTGGCCGTCCCTTGGGCGCATCCCGTATGATCCTTTCGTTCACCTCGTCCCGGTTCGGTTCCTCTCCCCGTCCCCAGGGATGAAACGACAAGACGCACCCCCAAGCCGCCGCTGCGGCGATGAGATCGTTTTGGGGCGCTCCGAAGCAATGGAACGATGATCCCCGGCCCTGTTGCAGACAATGGCCGATCAATGTGTCCGCATCCGGCGTGGGATAGAGGATCGTTCCCCCTGTTTGACCTATGGTCATTGCTTCCTGCTTTAGCCAGGACTCTCGTCTAAGCTCGTCCGCCGTGTTCCGCCATACCTGCTGCCGGAACGTTCGCCACCGACGCAGATCCCACAGGGTGAGCATCGCCAAAGCAGCCGCAAAAAGGAGTGTGGATAAGAAGAGCTTACCGGTGCAGATGAGCAGGCTAATGGCGCCCAGGGCGGAAAAAAAGACTCTGTCCAGCCAACGGGCGGCCATTCCTCGCCCCCGAAAGCATTTTTGTTTGTACGCGCGCTCAATGGACCCTTTCATTTTCAAATTCAGTATTGCCTACAGGCTGGCAGATATACTATACTACAATACATGAAGATAGGTATTTTAGGGGGAAGCTTCCACCCCATCCACAACGGACATTTGGATATGGCCCGCAGCGCCCGAGACGCCCTGGGGCTGGATGAAGTCATCCTCATGGTGGACCGCATTCCGCCTCACAAGGAGCTGGCTCAGGGCGCCGCCAGCGAGCAGCGATTCAGAATGGTGCAGCTGGCCTGCCAAGGTGAAGCGGGATTCGTTGCTTCCGATTGGGAATTGAATCGGGAGGGTACCAGCTACACGGCTCTGACCTTGACCCATTTGGCCGAGGAGCATCCCGATGATGAACTGTTCTTCATCATGGGCAGCGATATGCTCCGCTCTCTCACCACCTGGTATCAGCCGAAGATCGTCTGCGAAAAAGCGCACCTGGTCTGTATCTGCCGGGCTGGACAGGACGGGGGCGAAGAGGAAGCCGTCTCGCAGGTGAAGGCATTATTTGAAGCCAACGTCACCCTGCTGCCGCCGGTGCGGGAACTATCCTCTACCGAGATCCGAAACCGCCTGGCCCATGGCCGTCCCATCTCCGGTCTGGTGCCCCAAGCGGTGGAATGGTATATCTATGAGCAGGCCCTATATGTTGGGACGCAGCTCGTGACGTTGACCGACGCCATGCGAACCACCCTGAAACCCCACCGTTTTCAGCACGTGCTGGGCGTGGAATCGACCGCAGTACAGTTGGCCGAAAACCTGGGCGCGGACGGTCCAAAGGCGCGGCTGGCCGCCCTGCTCCATGACTGCGCCAAGTATCTGTCCATCGAGGAGCAGGCCGCTCTGGCGAAGCGGGACGGCAGCGATCTGGACCCCCGGCGATACGGCATGATCCTCCACGCGCCGGCCGGGGCCGTTCTGGCCCGGGAGAGGTACGGCATAGCGGACGAAGAGGTGCTGGAGGCAATCCGCTATCACACCACCGGGGCCGAGGGCATGACGCTGCTGGACGAGATCATTTGGGCGGCAGACCTCATCGAGCCGGGCCGCGACTATCCCGCCGTGGAGCAGCATCGCGCATTGCTTTTGGCCGCCAAAGATCAAATGAGCTTTGAAAAGGGTCTGCTACTTGTATTTAACGACAATATCTGTTATATTCAAAACAGCGGACAGGCCCTCAATCCTGCCACGCTCCGCGCCAGGGACTACCTGATGCGCAAGACTACAGCAAAGGAGACATACATGGAAACCCTGAACAAGGAAACAATCCTTCAGCTCTGCAAGATCCTGTACAACAAGAAGGCCATGGACATCCGGGCCATCGAAGTGACGGACAAAACCATCATCGCCGATTGGTTCATCGTCTGCAGCGGCCGCGGCGTGCCCCAGGTGAAGGCCCTCAGCGATGAGCTGGAGGAGAAAGCCGCCGAAATGGGCCTCTTCCCCCGCCGCAAGGAGGGGTATCAGGAGGGCCGCTGGATCGTGTTGGACTTCGGCGATCTTCTGGTGCATCTGTTCCATCCCGAGGAGCGCACCTACTATAATCTGGAACGCCTGTGGGACGATGGGCGCAATGTTATCACCTACACTGAAGAAGGAGATGCGAAATGATGGACTTGAATAAATACATCGATCATACCCTGCTGAAGCCCGAGTCTACCCATGAGGACATCCGTCGGGTCTGTGAGGAGGCCAAAGCCTACAACACGGCCAGTGTCTGCGTGAACCCCATCTTTGCCTCTTTCGTGGCCAAGGAGCTTGAGGGTACGGATATCAAGACCTGCTGCGTGGTGGGCTTCCCTCTGGGGGCCACGCCCTCCGCCATCAAGGCCGCCGAGGCGAAGCTCTGTGTGGAGAACGGGGCGCAGGAGATCGACATGGTCATCTCCGTGGGCGCGGCTCGGGAAGGCGATTGGGAGTATGTGGAGCAGGATATCCAGACCGTGGCCGACGCCATCCGCGGCAAGGCCCTCCTGAAAGTCATCATCGAGACCTGTCTCCTCAACGATGAGCAGAAGGTCAACGCCTGTCTCTGCGCCAAGAACGCCGGGGCTGACTATGTGAAGACCTCCACCGGCTTCTCCACCGGCGGCGCCACCGTGGAGGACGTGGCCCTCATGCGGGGCGTGGTTGGCGACGAGCTGGGCGTGAAGGCCTCCGGCGGTATCCGTTCCAAGGAGGCGGCCGAAGCCATGATCGCCGCCGGCGCCAGCCGCATCGGCGCCAGCTCCTCCAAAAAGATCATCGAAGGCTAAGCTGATTCGGATATAAAAGCCCCTGACCGATCGTCAGAGGCTTTTTTGTGTCACCATAAGGGAGAAAAATGCTCATACACGAAGTCGCTGTATTCGGCAAATTCTCCTTTCTTCCATCCCTCCCGAATGGCCAGGGTCATCTGCCGCTGTTCCTGCGGATCTATGTCCGCGTAACGGTGGATGATCACGCCGCCCGCTCGTTCCTCCTTCAATATCTCGGCATACACGTCCTGTACATGTTCAAAAAGAGTCACCGGCACGTCTGTCACGCTCTCAAAGGAACGCCCTCTGGTACGAACCAAACCTTCCTCTGAGACGGGCGTATACAGATACCCCTCCCTGCCTGCGTACATGACCTTGAGCTGATCGGGGAATCGCTCGAAGTAGTGCTGTTTGCCGCTGCTGTCCGGCCCCATGGTCACGAAGTTTTCCGTAGGCATTCGGCAGCACACCAGGGCGTACACCCTGTCCAGCGTGAAGTATGCTACCATTTCGCCGGAGGAATGGGACTTAGATTTTGCCCATATGGTCGTCAAGCCGCCGACCACGCTGCCGTGATATAGCATTTGCGTTCTCACTTTCGTTTATTTTCAATAGCATAGTACAGGATATATTCCTTCCATGCAAGTCTTGTAAGCAAACGACATGTGTGATATGATATATATAGATGAAAAAAGCGCCTTTCCGTTCAGCGGGAAGGCGTTTTTAATGTGATGAGGTCGATCTCGGGACGATTGAAGATGCGGGGCGGCAGGAAGCTGTGGTTGCCCGCGCCTCGGGAAACATACAGCTTAGTCTTGCCACACGTGTATACCCCTGACGTGTAGCGGGGCAGCACCCCCTGGTCCGGGCTATATAAGCCCTGTCCGAAGAGACGCACATGGCCTCCGTGAGCGTGGCCGGACAGGACCAGGTCTACGCCCGTGCGGGCATAGTCTTCGATCCGCTCCGGGTGATGGGCCAGAAGCACCGAACAGGTGTTCGGCGTAACCAGCGCCCGGATCTCCTCGTCCGTAGCCATGTTTCTGCTGCCAATGAGCTCCAATCCGGCGTCTCCCCGCTGAAACGATACGGCTTCATTGTTAAGCACACGGACGCTGCGCTTTCTCAGATCCTTCATGACCTCCGCCCAGCCGATGTTCCACTCGTGATTCCCCTCGACACAATAGGTGGGGCCCAACTTGGCTGCTTCCATAGCAAACCGATACCCGTTTTTCCGGTGCTTCGGCAAATGCCGGTCCAGCAGGTCACCGGTAATGGCGATACAGTCGAAGGAAAGGCCTTCCACGGCCCGAATAAGGTCCCGGCCGTCCCGTCCATAGGCCCGGTTGTGCAGATCGGACACCTGCAGGATGGTGAACCCGTCGAAAGCAGCGGGCAAGCGTTCCAATTCGATCTCGGTTTTGCGCACGTCGAACCGATTGGTGTCCCACCAGCCGTAGAGCAAAAGGCCCATGCCCGCTATGAGAATGAAGCACAGAACGTACAGCAATCAGTTTCCTTTCCGAATGAATCGCCAGAGGCGCGCCTGGTCCTCCTCAGAGGCATATCCGATGCCCACCCGCGGCGCCGTATCATAGGCGCATTCCGGTCCCTGCCACAAGCTTATTCTGTCTGTGGTCAGCATATCCAGGCCATTGAAGGACAGATCTATCCCCAGCCTCTTCGTCAGCTTCCCCGGCCCCGCTGCGCCCGCGCAGCAGCGGATCAGCACGCCCTGAGGATCGTCCTCCTCGCCGGTGATGATGTTCAGCAGGCTGTGGATGCCGTAGCACAGGTACACATACACAAAGCCGCCCCGCTGGTACAGCATCTCTGTCCGCTTCGTGCGGCCATGATGGGCGTGGCAAGCGGTGTCCCCTTCCCCTCGATAGGCCTCCGTCTCGGTGATCGACAGCGCTTTTCCGCCTACCACAAGACGGCACCCCAACAGTTGGGGCGCCACGATCAGCGCGTCCTGCCGAAAGAACGAGGCGGGCAGATCCGTCATCAGCCCTGGAGGCCCCGGGCCTGGCGGTCCATATCCTCCACCACGATGTCGAAGATCTCTCCCAGCGTGGCGCAGTATTGCAGCACCAGCCAGGGTTCGTTGGTGTGGAAATGGATCTTGATCAGGGTCTCGTCCCCCACGCACAGGAGGCAGTCGCCCTTGAAGTTCTCGGTGAAATAGTCGCTGATCTTGTCCTCGTCGAGGTCGGTCCCTTCGATCAGCAGTTGTGTGTCGTACTTATATTCCAGCATGTATTTTTCCTCCTGCTCGTTTTACATCGCATCCGATTCAATCGCGCCGGTGACCAGCCGGAGCATCCGCACCAGCAGCTCCCGGTTCTCCGTGATGAGGTCGTAGACGGCGTCTTCCGACAGCACGCCCCGCTTCAGATCCTGAGGAAGTTTCCCGGCTTCGTCATCGCTATAATCCTGCATCCATTGATCGCTGCCATAGTAGTCGTTGAGCTGACGAAACTGCGGCTGGATCTCCTCGAATTCGGACAGGGCCTCCGACAGCTCCCGAATGGCCTTTTCCGATACATCAAGGCAGTTCTCCATCTCACGAATGCGCTCGATCTGTTCCATGTTCCTCTTCCTTTCTCAGTCTGTGACCTTGGTCTTCCCCGCCAGCACGTTCCGATAGTCCTCCAGATTCTTCCGGAGGAGGTTCGGGATATCCAGCTCATAGGGACACTTGCCGACGCACTGACGGCACTCCACGCACTCGTCGATCTTCGCCATCTCCGCCTGCCATTTGTCGCTGAGCCAGCCGGCGCTGGGCGCCCGGCGGATCATCAAGGACATGCGGTTGCAATCGCTGATCTTGATGCCCACCGTGCAGGGCAGACAGTAGCCGCAGCCCCGGCAGAAGGAGCCCATGAGCTCCCGGCGCTCCCCTTCGATGAAAGCGCGCAGCTCGTCATCTAAAGCAGGCGTCTCGTCCATGAAGCTCAGCCAGTCGTCCAACTCCCGCTCCCGCTGGATGCCCCAGATGGGGATGAGGCCGTCGAATTGGCTCACGAAGGCCATGGCCGCCCGGGCGTTGGTTATGAGGCCGCCGGCCAAACCCTTCATGCAAATAAAGCCCACGTTGCTTTTCTGGCACAGTGCCAACAGTTCCAGCTCTTTCTCCTCAGCCAAATAGCTCATGGGATATTGGAGCGTCTCATAGAGCCCGCTTTCCACGACCTCCCGAGCCACGCCGATCTTATGGGCCGAGGCGCCAATGTGGCGAACCTTGCCTTGCGCCTTGGCTTCCAGCATGGCTTCATACATGCCCGTTCCGTCGCCGGGGCGGAAGCACCGGGGCAGGTTGTGGAACTGGTAGACGTCGATATACTCCGTCTTCAGCAGCCGCAGAGAGGTCTCCAGATCCTTCCAGAATTCCTCCGGCGTCTCCGCCTCCGTCTTGGTGGCGATATAGATCTCCTCCCGCTTCAGCCACCCGTTCCCAAAGGCCGCGCCCAGCTTCTCTTCGCTGTCCGTGTACACGCGGGCGGTGTCGAAATAGCGCATGCCGCCCAAGTAGGCGCGGCGCAGGAGCTTCACCACGCTTTCTTTGGATATGCGCTGGATGGGCAGAGCTCCGAACCCATTTTGGGGTACGGTGATGCCGGTGCTTCCCAGGGTGATGTTCTTCATCTTCTCTCTCCTGTTTCGTTTTTTCTATCTTACACCATTGCGTTCCCATTTGAACAGCTTTTATGGCAAAATGGACAGATCTTTTTTCAGCAGCCGCGTTCTCTCCCGTTCCGCCGCGATCGTAAACCCTTCGCTGAGAAACAAACCTATGGCCGGGTTGTCCCTGGCGATATCGTCATAGAGTACATGGATCCCGTTTTCCTTTGCCGCCCGGCACAGGAGCCGCAGCCCCTCTCGCCCATATCCCTGGTCCCGGAACGGAGCATAGACGATCACGTCGGCCAGCGTCATTCGTTCCCTATCGTCCCAATGGTAGGCGATCTCGCCAACGAAATCGCCCGTGTCCTCCTCCTTCAGATAGCGATAGAACCGCTTCCCTTCGGAACGGACGATCCACCAGTCAAGCCAGGACGCCCACCTTTCCCGAGGCCAGGGGATCGTCCCGCCCCAGGCGTGGTTATAGGCCATGGTCTCGGGGTCTTCCAGCATCCGCCGCCGGAACCACAAATCATCGAGGGTCGGCACATACAGCGTCAGTTTCATTGGATCAGCTCCCCATGCACCTTCACCCGTCCGCCGTCGGGACACTGTCCGTCAAAGCAGACAGCCTTGCCCTCCCCATGGTCCAGCTCGGCGCCGTTGAGAAGAGCGAACACCTGGGGGTAGATGGCGTGCCACAGCTCATGACAGACAGGCGGGCAAAGGCCCTCCACCGCGAACACGTCCCCGGCCCGGCATAGCCCGTCCCGACAGCGGCTCTCCGTGATCGTCAATCTCACCTTTCCCATGTCGAATCCTCCTATGCTTCCGTTTCTGTGAAAACGACCTCGTTCACCTGTTTTGCGAAGACTTCCCTGACCTTTCGCCGTATGGCCGCCTCGTCCTTTTTGAGCCGCCTGTCGAAGGAGGTGACGATGATCTTGCTGCCGTCCAGCTTCCACCGGGCACGGATACGGCCGCGAAGCAGGACGGAGGGCGAGACGATGCCGGAGATGTTGGTCAGTTCCTTCAAAAACCGCCGGTCGATCATGCGGTCCCGGTCCTTATACCCAAGGATGAGCTGATCGAACCCGGGAATAAGGACGCAGTCGGGCAACAGACCGTCAGTCTCTGGCTCATGGAGGCTGTAGTACTTCTTGCCATCGATCACGGTGCAGACCAGCTCCGGCAACAGCTCGTCAAGCAGCGGGTCCATATCCGGCTTCTGCCAGTTGCCGAAGAAGTATCGGCAGTCGGACACGGTTGCCGGGCCGTAGTGTTCGAAGTACCGCCTGAGGAAAACCCGCCGGGCCTGGTCCCGGTCCACCCGCTGGACGGGCTTCGGCAAATAATACTCCTTTTGCGTTCCCGTGCCGCAGACGATCCGCCCCCGGCAGACCATCTCCCGGATGAGGCCGCCCCAGCCGTAGAACACCTGGTGGAGCAGCTTCTCTCCCATGCCCGCCCGCGTGCAGGCAGCCTTGAGACCGTCCCGGGTGTGGTTCCCCTGCCCTATCTCCTCCTCGATGAAGGGGGCCCACCGGTCCGCATCAGCCTGGGAAATGCCCCAATATCCATGGATGAAGGGACCGCCGTTATCAAAAGCCGACAGATGGAGCCCCAGCTCGTCCTCCGGCACCAGGTGCATGGTACCCCGATGAGACCAGATCTTGACCAGGCCCCGAAAGGGTTCCTTTGGATCATAGTCCACAGCGCGTATCTGCAAGGACGCCTTGGGATAGTTGGCAAACTGAGCCTGCAGGCCCATGAGGTCCGACGCCACCGTGTGCGCGTCCGCCTTGTCCAGCAGATATAGCCCCTTGAGGGAATTGTATAACAACATCTCCCTGTCCGTCATCTACAGTCGTCCCATCCTTTGCATAGTACTCTCACGGATTCCCTTACATCATGTCGAGAAGGCTGATCTGCTGCTGCCGCTCCGGCAGGTCGTTCATGTACGCGAAGCACGCCTCCGGTGTGTACAGGATGCCGTTATTACGACAGATCCGTTGATACAGCGCCGTCAGCTCCCTGGCCCGGGGGCTGGGCAGCTCGTAAGCGTTGCCGTAAGTTCGTATATACCGCTCCTTCAGGCCCGGAAAATGCCGGTCAAGAGCGGCGTAGTAGTATTCCCTGTCCCCTTCCCGCAGGGTAAGACCCATGCCGAAGTCCATGACCCCCTTGACGCCCACCCGGACGCACTCCTGCAAGATGGCCGTGACGTTCTCCGGCGTGTCGTTGATAAAGGGCAGGATGGGCGTGAGCCATACCACCGTAGGGATCCCCCGCTCCCGCATCCGTTCCAACACCTCGATGCGCCGTTTGGTGTTGCACACATGGGGCTCCAGTATCCGGCACAGATCGTCGTCATAGGTGGTCAGCGTCATCTGCACCACGCATTTTGCGGAGCGGTTGATCTCGTCCAAAAGATCGATGTCCCGGAGGATGCGGTCCGACTTGGTCTGGATGGCCACGCCGAAGCCGTATTTATGTATTACCTCCAAGCATCTTCTGGTGAGCCCCAGCTGTTCCTCGCAGTGCATATAGGGGTCCGACATGGAACCGGTGCCGATCATGCACCTCTTCCGTTTCGACTGCAGGGCTTTCTCCAACAGCTCCGGCGCGTTTTGCTTCACCTCGATATCTTCAAACAGGTGGGGGAACTGATAGCAACGGCTCCGGCTGTCGCAATAGACGCAGCCGTGGGTGCAGCCTCGGTAGATGTTCATACCGAGATGCCCGCCGCTGCCGGTCAGTATTCCTTTGGCGTCTACAAAATGCATTTTATCCTAAACTACAACGCGTATCAACAAACGCTCAATCAGGGTACAGGATGAATCTCAACTCATGTTCGGACGAACTGCATGGCCGCAGCGGGGGGCGTGTCCACGAGCTGGACGGCCTTGCAGAGCTTCTTGGGCCTAGATTGGATTGACTGGGAGAATGTCTCCCCGATTCAAAAGGCAACCGGTGTGCCTGCAAACGCCTTGTCTTGCGGTTAGTCCCAAGGATAATATTCAAACGCACCGCATGTATCGCAATATCTATAATATGGTACTTCTTCATCCCAGGCTTTCCTGTCCAAATTGTTATTAATAATGGATATGAAATAAAGCTTGTTGTCACAACCCGGCTCGAGTCAACGCCACTACTGATTCCACATGCCCGCAGCGGGGGAACATATCCACGGGCTGGACGGCCTCGACGGTGAATCCGCCGGCGGTGAGGCGCTTCACATCCCGGGCCAGGGTGGCGGGGCTGCAGGAGATATAGGCCATGCGCCGGGCGCCGGAAGCGAGGATGGCGTCGATGACCTGGGGGTCGCAGCCCTTACGGGGCGGATCTACGGTGAGGCAGTCGATCCTTTGGCCATCCGCCACCAGCTTGGGCAGGGCGTCCTCGGCGGGGGCGCAGAGGAAGGAGGCGTTGGGGATGCCGTTCCTCCTGGCGTTCTCCCTGGCGTTCTCCACCGCCTCGGGGACCACCTCGACGCCGATGACCTTTCCGGCTCTTTGGGCCAGGAGCAGGCTGATGGTGCCGATGCCGCAGTAGACGTCCGCCACCGTTTCGCTGGGCTGGGGCGAAAGCAGATCCAGAGCGGCCCCGTAGAGCTTCTCTGTCTGGATCGGATTCACCTGCAGGAAGGAACGGGGGCTCACCTCGAATGCAACGCCGCATAGCGTCTCCCGCAGGGTGGGCCTGCCCAAGAGCAGGGTGAAGCTGTCGCCGAAGATCACGTTGGTGTTTTTATCGTTCCGGTTCCAGTAGACGCTGTCGGCGAAGGACAGCGCGTCCGCCAGCTCCTTCTTATGGGGCAGGTCGCCCCGGGTGACGATCACGACCATCAGGTCCCCTGAAGTGGTCACCCGGGCCACGGCGTGGCGCAAAACACCCTTCCCCGTCCCCTCGTCATAGGGCTGGATTCTGCACGTTTCGGCCCAGGTTTTTACGGCGCTCACGGCGTGGCAGACACCCTTCTGCTCGATGAGACAATCTTCCACCGGCACCAGCCGATGGCTCCGGGGGGCATAGAAGCCAAAGGCGGGGCCCCTGTCCGTCCTGCCGTAGGGGAAGGCGCCCTTGTTCCGATACCGTTCCGGCACGTCCATGCCCAGGATGGGCCGCAAAGGCACTTCAGAAAGGCCGCCCAGCCGCGTCAGGGCTTCTTTCACCTGGCGCTCCTTGATGCGCAGCTCCTCCTCATAGGACACGTGGCCGAAGGCGCAGCCGCCGCAGCGGGCATAGGCGGGACAAGCCGGCTCCATCCGATGGGGGGAAGGTTCCGCCACTTCCAGCAGCTTTCCCACGGCATAGGAGGCCGTGGCCTTGATGACATGGACCCGCACCCGCTCCCCGACGAGGGCGCCGGGCACGAACAAGGCAAAACCGTCCACCCGGCCCACGCCCGCCCCTTCCAGGGTGACGCTGTCGATGGTCAGCTCCCATTCCTCATTCTTTTCCACAGGCAATCTGTTCATCGTAAGATCACGTTCTCCTTGCCGAATACGGCCTGCAGGGTGCTCATGAGCTCATCGTCCACCTTCACGTTCCAATCCCGGGGCGCGCCCTTGGCCTGGCGCTTGGCGTCCACCAGGACGATGGGGGTCTGGCCCGGGTAGTTCTGGATGATCTTTCGGACCTTATAGGAATCGGACAGGACCGGGAGTCGGATGTAGAGCTTATGAGAAGCGCCTTCCAGATCCGACAGCTCCTCTATGAGCAGGGAATTCACCCGATCCTCCCGAATATTCAACCGCCCCTTCACCAGAACCGGGGCGTCGTCATGGAAGTACCGCCCGTACAGTTGAAGCGTCCGGGGGAAGATCACCGTCTCCACCGAGCCCGCAACGCCCTCCAGATTGGCATAGCCCATCATGCCGGTATTGCCCTTGGTGGGCCGGGTCTTGCAGGCGGTGAGCAACCCGCCCACGGTCACGGAGGCGTTGTCCGCGAGATCCGTGGCGCCGTCCGCCTCCACCAGATCCATCACGCTGACGGAAAGGCTCGACAACACGTTCATATAGTCATCCAGCGGGTGTCCCGACAGATATAACCCGGTGGCCTCCCGCTCCTTCTGCAGCAGCAGTTTATGGGGCATCTCCGGGGCCGGCAGGATGGGCGGACGAATGGAGATGGCGTCCTCCCCATCGTCAAAGTCGAAGAGGGACATCTGGCCTGCATCCCGGTTTTTCTTCGTTTTGGCGGCCAGGTCCATGGCCTGGTCATATACCTTCAACAACTGGGTCCTGGTGTACCCCATGGCGTCGAAGCAGCCGGCATAGATCATGTTCTCCACCATGCGCTTGTTGAGGCCGGGGGCCCTGTCACAGAAGTCCCAGAAGTCCTTGAAGAGGCCGTGCTGCTCCCGTTCCCGCGCCAGCTCCTCCATGACCCCCTCGCCCACGTTCTTCACCGCCGCCAGGCCGAAGCGGATGCAGCCGTTCTCCACGGAGAACTTGGGACGGGATCGGTTCACGTCGGGGCCCAGGACCCGGATGCTGCTGCGGCGGGCAGAGTAGACATACTGGGCCACGGAATCCGAGTTATACATATACCCGTTTATCATGGCGGCCAGGAACTCCACAGGGAAATAATGCTTCAGGTAGGCCGTCCGATAGGTGGTCACGGCGTAGCAGGCGGCGTGGGCTTTGTTGAAAGCGTAGGAGGCGAAGTCCATCATCTCGTCGAAGATATGGTCCGCTACCTGCTCCTTCACGCCCCGACGCACAGCGCCTTCCACGCCCTCCGTGCCGTGGACAAAATACTCCCGTTCCCGGGCCATGACGTCGTGCTTCTTCTTGCTCATGGCGCGGCGCACGATGTCGGCGCGGCCCAGGGAATAGCCGCCCAGGGTGCGCACGATCTCCATGACCTGCTCCTGGTAGACCATGCAGCCGTAGGTGGTGGAGAGGATGGGCTCCAGCCGCTTGTCCTCATAGTGGACGGAGCTGGGGTCATGCTTCCCCTGGATATAGCGGGGAATGCTCTCCATGGGGCCCGGACGATAGAGGGCGATGCCGGCGATGATATCCTCGAAGCAGTCGGGCTTAAGCTGCATGAGAAACTGCCGCATGCCCGCAGATTCCAGCTGGAACACGCCGTCCGTGTCCCCCCGGGAGATCATGTCGTATACCTCTCGGTCGGAGAAATCATTGGTGGAGAAATCCGGCGCTTCCTTCCCCTGCTCCCGGATGAAGGCGAGGGCGTCCCGAATGATGGTCAGGGTGCGAAGGCCCAGGAAATCCATCTTCAGCAGGCCCAGCTCCTCCAATGTGGTCATGGGGAACTGGGTGGTCAACACGCCGTCGTTGCTTTGCAGGGGCACCACCGTCTCCAACGGCACGCCGGAGATCACCACGCCGGCCGCATGCGTGGAGCTGTGTCGCGGCAATCCCTCCAGCTTCATGGAAAGATCCAGGACCTTTTTGGTGGTCTCGTCGGAATCGTACAGGTTCTTCAACTCCGGCTGCATCTGCAGGGCGTCCTTCAAGGTGATCTTCAGCATGTTAGGCACCAGCTTGGCCAGCTTGTCCGCCTCTGCGTAGGGCACCCGGAGCACCCGGCACACATCGCGAATCACAGCCTTGGCTGCCATGGTTCCGAAGGTGATGATCTGGGATACATGGCCTTCGCCGTATTTCTCCCCCACATAGTCGATGACCTCCTGCCGCCGTTCATAGCAGAAGTCCACGTCAAAATCGGGCATGGACACCCGCTCAGGGTTCAAAAACCGTTCGAAGAGCAGGGCATATTTCAGAGGGTCGATGTCCGTGATGCCCATGCAATAGGCGGCAAGGCTGGCGGCGCCGCTGCCCCGGCCGGGGCCGACCATGATATTATGAGATTTGGCGAAATGTATGAAGTCCCAAACGATGAGATAGTAGTCCACGAAGCCCATGTTCTCCACCACGGACAGCTCGTAGTTGAGACGGTCCCAGGCTTCTTTTCCGGCGCCCGGCATCTTCCTGGCCATGCCTTCCTCGCAGAGCTGACGAAGGTAGGTCCGGTTGTCCATGCCGTTGGGAGCCGTGAACTTGGGCAGCCGCCGCTTGCCGAACTCGATCTCCACGTTGCACTTGTCCACAATCTCCATGGTGTTGCGCAGGGACTGTTCCTCCCCGGGCAAGAATTGCAGCATCTCTTCCGCAGATTTGCAGTAGAACTCCTCCGCCCCCATGCGCATCCGATCGGTCTCATCCACAAATCGCTGGGTCTGGATGCATAGCAGCACGTCCTGGGCCTCGGCGTCCTCCCGGTCCGTGTAATGGATATCGTTGGTTGCCACGGTCTTGAGGCCCAGATCGTACGCCAGCTTCTTGAGCTTTGGCAGGACCATCTTCTGTTCCCGGATACCGTGGTTCTGAAGTTCAATATAGAAATCCTCGCCAAACATGTCTTTGAGGCGTTTGGCCAATCTATAGGCTTCCTCATCCCGGCCGTGCAGCAGATGCTGGGGGATATCTCCGCCGATGCAGGCGGACAGGCAAATCAGGCCCTGGCAGTTCTGGGAAAGCAGATCATAATCGATACGGGGTTTATAATAAAACCCATGTATAAACGCCTCGGAGGAAAGGCGCATCAAATTCTGATACCCTGTCTCATTCTTGGCCAACAGGATAAGGTGCCCGTAATCCCTGTCCAGCTTTCCGTCCTTGACGGTGTAGCCCCGGGCCGCCACATAGGTTTCAATGCCGAGAATGGGTTTGATGCCCTGCTTCCTGCATTCGCGATAGAAATCTATGACACCGTACATGACGCCATGATCCGTGATGGCCATAGCGGTCTGTCCGAGGGATTTGGCTTTAGCTACCAGGGCCGGAATGCGGGATGCACCGTCCAGCAGGGAATATTGCGTATGAACATGCAGATGGGCAAAGGGAATAGACATCACATACCTCCCCATGTTAATCATTGTAATTATACCACATACTTCGCCGCAAAAAAAGGGGGATATGAAAAGAGCTGCCGCAGTTGAACTGCGGCAGCTCGTGTAAGCCACTATAGGGGATCAAGGCACTTTGACGGTGATGATATGGCTGGTATCGAAGTCAACGCTGTTGTTGCGGTATACCTTGCAGCGGAACATCCTTCCATCAAACTTTGTTGTGGCCTTCTTGATGATGAGCTTTTCGGTTGTGGAGTACTTGACCCATTTTCCTTTGTTCACATCGTAATACTCCCACACGTATTTGAGCTTTCCGCCCGCATGCGCCTTCATGGTCAGGCTGTACTCCAATTTGGAGCCGACAGCGGCATGCAACGTAACGTCAGTGGTCGGCGTGTCGATCTCCGGTCCAGCGCTTACCACCTTGATCTTGACTACCTTGGAGGTAACGCCCTTGGGCTTCAACGGATTCCGAACGACGCAGCGATACTGCGCGCCGTCGCAATTCCATTCGGCCACCGGCTTGAATACATCCGACTTGGCGCCGGTACCGGTGCAATCCTCCCACTTTCCGCCCTTGAGCCTGCGCTGCCAAGTGTAGGTCAGGGCGTCTCCGGTAGCTCCGATGGTCAGGGTCACAGTATCTCCCTCGTTATAGCTGGGCTTATCAGCATAGGGTTTTACCTTGATCTGGACCTTTTCTTTGACGATCATAAGCTTGGCCGCATTGCTTGGCTTGGTGCCAAATTTATTCTCGGTCATACACCGGTATTCGTATCCATTGTTCTCCTCGGTGACCGTTACCATGAGGGCGGCCTTTTGGGCGGTCGGATTGTCCAAGAGATCCGACCAGGCATCGGAACTGTTCTTCCGATATTGCCACTGATAGCTCTCAGCACCGATAGCAACGACGGAGAACACAGCGGGTTTCCCAACCATATTGCCCGTGTCCACAGGATATGTCGGATCCACTGTAGGACTACTGTTGATGACGGTCAGGGTGGCCTCGCCGGAAATGACCTCACCGTTTGCATCGGTCACAACACAGCGAACCTTCATATTGTTGTGCGTCGCATAAACCGCCTTGAAAGAGTAGGTGGCAGCGGTCTCGCCGGCAATCGCGACCCAGGAATTGGTGCCCGTATCATATTTCTCCCACTGATAGGTGATGGGGTCCATACCCGAAGCGGTCACCTTGAAGTTCGTATTTTCATTGTCGAGGACCCAAGTGTCCTGCGGCTGGGAAGTGATCGTGGGTTTGAGCTCCAGATTCTCAAGATCGACGAACCAATAGTACACATAGCCTACCAGGTCTCCATGAGCGATCTTGATCCAGTCTCCCTCGCGGGAAAGATACTGCACCACCGTTCCTGCATCAACGGAACCCAATTTGGTGCCATTGGTGGCAGCCTTCTGCCGGACGGGGGCCGTATCATTGGAGCCATGCTTTATGATCTTGACATTCGTTCCGCTGGGAAGAGTGGCAATGACCCGCAGAACCACATCCTGATCGTAGAGCTTCTTTTCCGTGTCACTGCAGGCCTGGACCTTTACGGTCAGCGTGCCGACTTCCGTGAGTCCGGGAACATCGGTCGTCCAGGTCTTTCCATTGTCCGTGGAAAACTCGATGGTACAACCGTCGCCATTCACGAGATATGCTTCCACATAATGGGGATTCCCATCATACAGGAAAGTGCCGCCCTTAGCCTTGATCTGGACCAAAGACATATTGGGGCCGCCGCCGCCCTGGCCATTGGGCCGGGAGGTGATCGAAATATGCTCGAAATAGACAAAGCCCGTGAGCGCACCGTTGGAGACCTCAAACCAGTCGCCTTCCTGACTGAGCAGGCTGCATACGTCTCCGGCGTCAAGCTCGCCAAGCTTATCGCTGTTGGTTCTGGGACCGGCATACACGGACGCTTTGGTGACGGAACCGTTGGCAATGATCTTGACGGTGCTCCCAACAGGAGCGTTGCCCACCACCTCGAGGATGACCGCATTGTCGGCATGCTTTATATCATTGTTCTTAACAGCGCGTGCATAGACGACGAGCGTGCCGGGATTCGTGATCGTGGGGGCATCCTCGGTCCAAGTCGCTTTCTCATACACAGAGTAGTATGAATACTGGATGGTCCACCCCGCTTCATTCATTTCCGCATGGACCGTCTTGGCATGGCCGTCGTAATAATACGAACCGCCGGTCAGGGTCAATTTGGCCTCAGCGGAAGTATCCTCTGCGATCATCATCGGCAGCAGACCAAACACCATGATCGCTGTCAACAACAAACAGATTGTTTTCTTCATTGTGTGTACTCCCCTTTCCTGACACAATATGTTGTGTTACCACATAATCGCCCGAATTCTACGGATAATACATGTAAACTATACCATAATTTATGAAATTATTACAGCGTTATAAATGTGAAATTTCTGTGAACACGCTAATAAAATAGCCTTTTTCCGTGTCATTTGTCAGAAAAAGGCTGCATAAGTCTTTTGCATACTTATCCTATATGCATATAACATCCGCCATGGTATAGAATCCCGGCTTCTGCCGTACCAGAAAGGCCGCCGCCTTGAGGGCGCCCTGGGCAAAGACCCGCTTGCTGCCGGCGCGATGGGTGATGATGAGCTCCTCGTCGTCGCCTAAAAAGTATACTGCATGCTCTCCGGCCTTATTTCCGCCCCGCAGGGAATGGATGCCGATCTCCTCCTTGGCGCGGCGTTTGTTTTTTTCATGCCGACCGAAGACGAGTTCGCTTTCCCCGCTGCGAGCGTGTTCGATGGCTTCGGCCAGCATCAGGGCTGTCCCGCTGGGCGCGTCCACCTTCAGATTGTGATGGGTCTCCACGATCTCAGGATCAAAGGCATCCCCCAGCACCTTGGTCGCCGCCTGCACCAAGGCGAGCTGCAAGTTGACGCCCAAGGACATATTGCGGGAATAGAACACGGGTATGATCCGGGAAGCCGCCTTCAGACGCATCATGTCCTCCTCCCCCAGCCCCGTGGTCCCGGTGACGAGGGGCTTGCCTTCGCGCAAGCACAGCTCCATCACCGCTATGGTCGCCGCGGGACGAGAAAAGTCGATGGCTACGTCGAAGGGTACGTCCACCGCCTGAGCGGAGGCAAACAGCGGGACCGGGTATTCCCCGGCCTGCAAATCCACACCCGCAGCAGGAACCAGATCCCCCGTCCCATCTTCCATGGCGGTCAGGATCGCCTTTCCCATATGACCCATGGCACCATTGATCAAAACGCGTTGTTTCATGCTGTCCCCTTTATGAAATCAGGCCAAAGTCCTTCAACGCCTTCCGCATCTTGGCTTCGTTCTCCGCGGAAGGGGGCACGAGCGGCAGCCGCAGCTCGGAGGAGCACAGATCCATCATGCCCATCATGGTTTTGATGGGGATGGGATTGGTCTCCGAAAAGGCGGCACGCCAGATGGGTAAAAGGCTGAATTGAAGTTTGCGGGCAATGTCCAGCTTTCCGGCAAAGAAAGCCATACAGAGATTGTGGACCTCGGAAGGCACCACGTTGGCGATGGTGGAGATGACGCCCTTGCCGCCGACGGACAGGACGGGCAGGATGTGGTCGTCGTTGCCGGAATAGATGTCCAAGCCGGGACACAGGGCTGCCAGGTTTACGATCTGCTCGATGTTGCCGCTGGCTTCCTTGATGCCCACCACGTTCTCGCAGACGTCCATGATCTCCCGCATGGTGGCGGGCAGGACGTTGAGGCCCGTGCGGGAAGGCACGTTGTAGACGATAATGGGAATGTGGACCTGCTCACAGATGGCCCCGTAATGGGCTACCAATCCCTTCTGTGTGGTCTTGTTATAAAACGGTGTGACAATGAGCAGCCCATCCACTCCCAGTGCCTCTGCGGTGCGGGAGAAGTCGATGACCGCGGCGGTATTGTTGCCGCCAGTGCCGGCAATGACTGGCAGCCGGCGGTTGACCCTGTCCACCGCGAAGCGGATCACCTCCACCCGTTCCTCCTGGGACAAGGTAGCCGCCTCGCCTGTGGTACCGCAAACGATGATGGCATCCGTGCCGCTGATGATCTGCAGCTCGATCAGCCGCGTCAAGGCGGTGTAATCCACTTCCCCGTTGGTGAACGGTGTGACCAGGGCGACGCCCGAACCTTTGAAAATGGTGCTCATAGGCCTTCCCTCCGTTGTCGTTGTCTTGATTTAATTGTACCTTTTTCATGTTTCTTTGTCAATTACCGCTCTGTTCGGAATCAGTGATCGACGGAAGGCCAGCGCGGTATCGTCTGTGTGATCCGCAATATACGTCTCCGCCAAGGTCAGCGCCAGGCTTTCGGCCAGGGACGGAACGGCATGCAGCGCCTGTTCGAGGGTGTTGGCGTTGTGCCCCACCTCGATCAGCAGGCTCAACTGTCCCACATGCTGGTTGTATCGTCCGGTCTTGATCCGTACGTCCCGACACAGCCGCTTTTCAATGTGCCTAAGGTGCTCTGTCAGGGAGGCGGCCAACGCATAGTTGCTGTCAAAATCCGGTTTGTCCTCGTATTTTGTTCCCCGTCCTACCACGCACATGAGCCTGGCGGTGGGAAGCCCGTCCACCATCACATAGTCTGAAGCATCGGAGCTGGCATCCCGATGGATGTCGATGAACAGCACCAGTGAAGGGTATCGCTCCAAATACCGGCGCATGGTGATCTCGCTGCGATCATAGGCAGTTTTCAGGCTGGGAGGCTCGTGGTCCGTCGTATCGTGCAGAACGGCAAAGCCATATTCCCTCCGCAGCCGTTCTGCCAAAGCCTCTCCCACGGCCAATACGCTTTTGCTGGCATCGGCGGTTCGGTAAGCGGACGTTTGGATATAGGGGGCGGCGGCCGTGGCTGTGTAGGCTTCCGTGGTATGCGTGTGGTAGATCAGGATCTTTGGGGCTTCGCCTCTCAGATCGAGGCTTTGGAATACAGCCGTCGCCTCCGCGCAAGTGACGCGGAGCGGCTCGGATGGTTGAGCCGGCTCAAGCGCTCTCACGCCGTCTTCCGGCATGATCGTTGCCTCCGGGGTGGTCACGGAAAACACCGGTCGAAGGCCGGTATCCGCCGGGGGCAGCAGATCGATGATGCGCAGGACGGATAATACCAAAAGTATAAGAAAGAGGGTCAGAAAAAACCGCTCCTGCCCGGCATGGGGTCGTTTGATCCTTCGATGCATCCTGTTTACACCTCCCTGTCATAACCCTATGCATGGGCGAGAGGGATTATCGCATGAGCCCCTCCAGCGCCCCATAATTCTCCCCGAAAAGCGCAAGATTCAGCCCATAGGACAGGATGGACGCGCCGTCCTTGACCATGGCGTCGATATCCTTGGGTGTGACGCACATGGACAGAAAGCCGGCGCCGAGCAAACGTTTGGCTTTCAAAAACAGGTCCTGTGCGTTCATGCGGAGGAGTCCCGAATAGAGGATCGCCTCTGCCGTCAGCACCAGCGGAATGCCCACGGCGATCACCGGTATGCCCAAGGTCTTCTTGCTGAGCCCCATCCTGAAATTGCCCACCCCCGCCCCGGGCGAAATGCCTGTGTCGTTAAGCTGGACCATGGTCCCCACATGGTCGCTTTCGGAGGACGCCAACGCGTCCACCGCCACCACCAGATCCGGCCGGAGTACGGAGACGATGCCGGTCACGGCCTCCGCCGTTTCCACTCCGGTCATCCCCATGACGCCGGCCGCGAAGGCGGCTACGGTACGTGTCCCGGCCGGCAGGAGCTCCGGGAAATGATTCTGAACATGACGAGTGACGAAGAGATTTTCAATGGTCTGAGGGCCCAGCGCATCCGGGGTCACATGCCGATTGCCTAAGCCCACCACCAACACACTCTTCACCTCGCCCATCAGGAGAGACAGTTCCATGGCAAGACAGCGCCCCGCCTCCCGGCGAACCTCCTTGCTGGAAAGGCCTCCTTCCGGCAGTGTCAGCGTGATATAGCTGCCCCGAGGCTTGTCCAGCTTTCGCTCGGCATCCTGGGTACACACCCGTATCCTGGATATGCGCATCCGTCCTTTGGATTCATTTTCCTCCTCTACCCCTCCCAGCGCAGGGCAGCGCTGCAACGCCTCATGTGCCATATCGGTGCGGGTATTCATGGGTCCACCTCCCAAAAAGAAAACTGCCGGCCCTTTCGAGCCGGTAGTTAGCGTAACCAATTTTTTATAGCAGAATACAGATGAGACCGTTGCAATCCTCGTTGACCATCCGTTCGATGGTGCCCTGCATCTTCTGCTGCACGTTCACCGGCATGCCCCCCAGCTTCCCCTGCATGTTCTCCGTCACCATATCCTGCAGGGTTTTTCCGAAGAAGGACGTCTGCCACAGGGCGTTCACATCCTCCTGACGGGCGGCGTTCAGGTGGTCCATCAGGTTTTTTGCCTGCTCCTCCGAACCGATGAGTGGACTGACTTCCGTGTCGATATCCACCTTCACAATGTGCAGACCCTTCGCCCTGGCCCTGAGCCGCACGCCGCAGCGACCGCCCTGGCGAAACATCTCTGGCTCCATGAGCTCCATTTCTTCCATGGAGGGCGTGACCACGCCATAGCCCGTTTGCTCCGCTTCCTCCAGCGCGTTGGAGAGCCGATCATATGCATGTTTGGCGGCCGCAAACTCCCGAATGGCGGAGAAGAGGGCAAAATCGTCTGCGATCTCCACCCCGGTCTCCTCGCTGAGCAGGGTATAGAACATGCTTTCCTCCGGCGTCAACGCCAGCGTTACCGTGCCTGTGCCCAGGTCCGCTCCCTCCCATTCCGCTTTTTTGAAATGATCCAAAGATCGCATGCCCTCCACCAGCTTGTTGCAGTCGCCGACGGTTTGCACCTGGGGCGACAGCTCTCGCAGCATGGACAGCACGCCCTCCATAAGAGGGCTTTCCCCGGATAATGCACGCAGAAAGCCGGGGATGCTGATCTCCACCAGCTTGACGGGAAATGCATAGAGGATCTGCGTGATCAGTTCGCGCACCTCCCCGCCGGACATGTTCTTCGCATCCAGGGGTACCGCTGTGACCCCATAGCGGTTGGAAATATCCTTTGACAACGTCTGAGCGATCTCCCCCTCCGGGCTTGTGCTGTTGACGACCACCACGAAGGGCTTGGCGGCCGCCTTGGCCGCCTCGATAGCCTGGCGCTCCGCTTCCTCGTAGCTTCCCCGAGGAAGATCCGTGATGGACCCATCCGTTGTCATGACGATGGATATGGTGGCGTGTTCCTGAATCACACGGGTGGTGCCCACCTCGGCGGCCTGAGAAAAAGGAATGTCGTGGTCGAACCAGGGGGTGGTGACCATGCGCGGCCCTTCCCCTTCCCGATCCCCTACCGCGCCGGGGACCATGTACCCCACGCAATCGATCAGCTTGCACCGACAGGATACGCCCTCCTCAAAGGTGACATTCACCGCCTCCGCCGGTACGAACCGAGGTTGGGTCGTCATTATGCTGCGACCGGCGCCGCTTTGGGGTAGCTCGTCGATCAATCTCTCCTTTTCAAAATCATTTTCCATGTTGGGCAACAGCAGCAGTTCCGAGAAGCGTTTGATAAAAGTCGATTTCCCGGTGCGTACGGGCCCCGCCACGGCGATATAGATATCCCCGCCGGTCCGTTCCGCCATATCTCGATAAATATCTCTCATACCGTTCCTCCGCGTGTTTCTATATCTCACTGTATGCAATTTTCGCCGAGGTATGCGGGGCTCTTTTCATCCGGGATCGTTAGTGGTATACTATGCTCATGAATAAGCTTGTCCGTGCCATCCGAATAGGGATACCCGCTTTGGCCGTCGCCATGTTTTGCCTGTGGCTCCGGTCCCGGGCAAATCCCCTGTTTCCCGGCCCGGTTTTCGCGCTCATCAGCATATGCCTGTTCACCCTCACTCTGATTTCGGCCCTATCCCGCTGGGCCGCGAGCGTTGTTGAAGATCACGCCATTCTCCCTGAAACTGCCGACACAAAGCGGGAGCGTTTCTCGGCGTGGGCTGTCCTGTTGGGATTCGGCGTCGCCGTCAGCACGTTTGAATTCGTTCTTGTGTATCTGCTCTCCAACTCCTCAAACGACTTTCTGCACAGCTTCTCCGAGCTGTACTATCGCAGCGATGTGGCTCACTATATGGGCATCGCCAAGGATTGGTACGTCCCAGAGGGAGACGAGCGGCTGCGATTGGTGTTTTTGCCCCTATACTCCCTGGCGATTCGCCTGCTGACATGGCAAGGCAACTATTTTCAAGGCGCTTTCATCGCCGCTCAGCTGTTTTCCTTGCTCTGTCTGCCCGCCGCCTATGAGCTGTTTCGCTTGGACATGAATCGCCCGGCTGCTATGGCATGCGCCAGGATATTGTACCTTCTCCCCGGCGCTGCCTTCCTGCGCGTGCCCATGAGCGAGGGATTGTTCCTGTTTCTCACCCTGCTGGCCGTGTATGCCGCCCGTAAACGTCGCTTTTGGCTGGCCGGCTTCCTCACGGCCCTCTCCGCCTTTACCCGTTCCCTGGGCGTCCTGCTGTTGAGTCTTTTGTTCATAGAGATGGTGTTTGCCTTTGCCGATGCCTGGCGAAAAGACCGACAGGCATCGCTTCATCTGATCCCCAAATATGTGGGCTGTCTGCTGCTTGGCTGCGTGGGCACGCTGCTGTATCTGGCCATCAATTGGCAGGTCAGCGGCAGTCCCTTCACCTTCCTCATCTATCAGCGGGAGAACTGGACCCAGGAGCTGGGATTGTTCTTCAACACCGCCGCCTATCAATCGGAATACGCCCTGTCCTATTTTCGTGATTTGGATTGGGAATCGGTGCTTTCCCTGAGTTTGCCCAATATGATCTGTTGTTTCGGCGCGTTGGGTCTGCTGTGCGCGGATCGAAAGCGGATGCGCGTCAGTTATCTGCTGTGGGCGTTGGTATACTATGCCGTTTCGGTGGGCGCCACCTGGCTTCTGAGCGGGCCCCGATATCTTGCCATGCTGTTCCCGCTGGCGCCGGCGCTGAAGCGCTATGCCCAAAAGCCCTTGCATGAAGCGATCCTGGAACTGCTCCTGCTTCTTGGGCAAACCGTTTACCTGCTGATGCTGGCGTTGGATATGTTCGTATATTGATGAATTGACGTAGACAAACCGGCGAATATCCGATATACTGAACATATGGAAAAATTACGTCGTTTTCTTGCCTATTACAGGCCCCATCTGGGTCTTTTCATCCTTGATTTGACCTGTGCCTTGGTGGTCGCCGCCGTTGATGTGGCCTTCCCCCTGGTGACCCAATATCTGCTGCGTACGCTTCTGCCCGCCATGGCCCACAACAGCGCTCTGGTGCGGCTCTTTGTGCTGCTCATCGGTTGCCTCGTCTGTGCGTACCTCATCCGAGCCGCGCTTCAGTACATCATCGGCTACTGGGGCCACCGGCTGGGCACCTTCATCGAAGCGGACATGCGGCGGGATATCTTCACCCACATTCAAACCCTGCCCTTCTCCTTTTATGACGGGATACGTACCGGAAAACTCCTCTCCCGGGTGACCAACGATCTGTTCGAAGTGACGGAGCTGGCCCACCATGGTCCCGAAGATGTGCTCATCTCCACCATGACTATACTGGGGGCCTTTATCGCCATGTTCACCATCGAATGGCGCTTGGCCCTGTGTTTGTTGATCCTGCTTCCGGTCATCATCTACTTTGTGATGCATACCCGTCTCAAAATGCGGCGGACCAGCCGCATGGTCAAGGAGCGCATGGCGGAGATCAACGCGGATATCGAAAGCTCCATTTCCGGGGCCCGTACCGCCAAAGCCTTCGCCAACGAAACCTACGAGATTCAAAAATTTGAAAAGGGGAACAAAAACTTTCTCTCGGCCAAAAAGGATTTCTATAAGGTCATGGCCATTTTCAACAGCGGCACGGAGTTTTTCCTGGCTATGTTCAATGTGGCTGTCCTGGCCTGCGGCGGCTATCTCATCTACAAAAAGCAGCTGGACACGGTGACGCTCATCACCTTCACCCTGTACATCTCCACCTTCACCTCCCCCATCAAGCGGCTGGCCTCCTTTGCGGAGCAGTACATGATCGGCATGGCCGGGTTCACCCGCTTCCTGGAGATCATGGACACCAAGCCCGCCATCGAGGATAAACCGGACGCTCTTTCTCTGCACGATGTAAAGGGCGACATCGCCTTTTCCCATGTGTCCTTTGCCTACAACGAAGGCCAGCAGGTGTTGCGTGATGTGAATCTGTCCATCCCCGCGGGGCAGACGTTGGCGCTGGTGGGGCCCTCCGGCGGCGGCAAAACCACCCTGTGCCATCTGTTGCTTCGGTTTTACGACATTCGCGATGGCAGCATCACTATAGACGGCCACGATATACGGGACGTGACCATGCGCTCCCTTCGGGAGAATGTGGGGATCGTGCAGCAGGACGTGTTCCTGTTTGCGGACACCATTTTGGAGAACATTCGCTATGGGCGGCTGGACGCCACCGATGCGGAGGTGGTGGAAGCGGCGAAACGGGCCCACATCCACGAGGAGATCATGACCTTCCCGGACGGGTATGCCACCAACGTGGGCGAGCGGGGCATGCTGCTCTCCGGCGGCCAGAAGCAGCGCGTCTCCATCGCCCGTCTGTTCCTGAAGAACCCGCCCGTGCTGATTTTGGACGAGGCCACCTCTGCATTGGACACTCTGACGGAGGCCGATATCCAGCATTCCTTCGACGAACTGAGCCAGGGCCGCACCACGTTGGTCATCGCTCACCGGCTCTCCACCGTGCAGAATGCGGACGAGATCGTCGTCATCGATGAGCACGGCATTCAGGAGCGAGGCACTCACGAAGAGCTGTTGGCGAAGAAAGGACTGTACGCCGGATTCTATCAGGCCACCCTTCGCGGTTAATCCGGGCACATATACGCCTTAAACATGGGAATGAGCGCATCCGCCTCCTGCGGCGCATAGCGGGGCGAAATGGCCAGGGACATATAGTCATAGGGGGCGGCGGCCTGAAAGCTGCCGTCCTCCTTATATTCTTTGTAGGGGATCAAAGGTTCCGGCCCGTTGATGCGTTCAAACAGGTCCGGAAAGGACTGGGGCAGGCGGAGATGGGCTCCGTCCAATGTGAGCAGCTGTGGCGGCACGTCGTTTCGAGAGAAGGGACGGCGCACGTTCTCCAAGCTGCCCACGATCCGCGCCGCCAGGGAAAACAGCAGGTAGTTGGCTTCATCCAGCTTGCGTTCCTGATAGAATCGGTCCAGCTCCAACCTTCTCTTTGGGGGCAAGGCAATCACGTTATACAGCACATACCCCGGCCCGGGATAGCCCACGCCCAGATCGCTGTGCGCGTCCACATGGGTGACATGAAAAGGAGGCTGCAGCCTTCCCGCCGCCATCAGCTCTTTCCAGTAACAAAGCGCCCCATCGTGGGTCTCGAACACCCGTCCCGGTATGGGGTGTTCCCGCGTCAACAGGCAGCTCCCTTCCAAAAAAGCGCGCACCGCATCGGACTCCCAGGGTTCGTGGCCCTGCCGGGCCGGCCGGTGTCCCACCTCGGCCAGAGGACAGCACTCTGCCAAAAAGAAATCAAGATCTATATCCAGTACCCGCTGCATGCTATTCCCTCCTTATTTCTATAGTATACCACTTTTCTTTCCACTGCGAACATGATATACTGTGAAAAATAAAAGGAGGCGCTCCATGAGGACGGTATTTGTGATCATTTATCTTGCCTTGCTGGGGCTGTATCTGTTCGTGGAGGTCGGGGACAGCTTTCGGCGGCGAGCGGTGAACAAGATCCTCCTGTCCTCCCTGTTCCTGTTCTTCGGTCAGTTCTGGTTTTGGACCGGCGGGTTTGCTCACGGCTGGCAGTATCTGGCGCTGGTGGGGCTGTTCTATGCCTGTATGGGTGACGCATTGCTGCTGTTCAGCTTCGGCGCCGGCGGCGCTGCTTTTGCCGTGGCCAATCTGTGCTTCATCGGGTACACCTTCTGCACGCTCCATGCCGGCGGGGTGTTTCTAAAAGCGCTTCCCTGGCTGGGGCTGGGTATCGCAACGTTTTTCGTTCTCTTTTTCTCAGCTACGCGGTCTGAATGGATCGACCTGGGCAACAAGACCGGCCTGGCGCTGTTCTATCTTCTCACCGTCACCCTTCACGAGCTCATGGGGCTTTTAGCTGCCGTTCTCCTGCCCGGGGCCCACTATCTGCTGCTGGGCATCGGCCTGGGGCTGTTCATGATCAGCGACTACTTTTTAGTGGTCTATAAATTCAAAACCAAACGGAAGCGCGCTCTGCGCACCAACACCGCCTGCTACTTTCTCGGCATGATGCTGGTCGCCCTGAGCTTTTCCGTGCTTCCCTAATACTTTTTGAAAGAAGGCGCGCCTATGAAACACATCTTTGTCTATAACCCCGCAGCCGGTCAGGGCGGCATAAAAGGCCATCTGGAAGCGATCGTGTCTCAGCATGAGGGCTGCGAATTATATGAAACCAAGGGTCCCCGGGACGCCACGATCTTCATTCAGCAGAGGATCGCCGCGGAACCGGAGGAACAGCTCTGCTTTGTAGCCTGCGGCGGCGACGGCACCATCAATGAGGTCGCTTCCGGGGTTGCCGGTCGCGAGAACGTCTGTTTTACCATCTACCCCTGCGGCAGCGGCAACGACTTTGTGAAGATCTTCGGCGGCCGGGAGCGCTTCCTGGATATAGACGCGCTGCTGGCGGCGGAACCTGCGCCCATCGACATCCTGAAGGTGGATGACCGCTGGTGCATCAATGTGTTCAGCTTCGGCTTCGACACCGGCGTGCTGAAGACCATGAATCATGTCAAGCGCAAGCCGTTCATGGGCGGCAAGCGGGCTTATTATGTGGGCATCGTGGACGCGCTCATGAAATCCATGCGCACCGGCTGCACCATCACCGTGGACGGAGAGCCTTTCTTTGCCGGAGACATCCTCCTCTGCACCTTTGCCAACGCTCAGTACGTAGGCGGGTCATTCAAATGCGCTCCCCGCGCCAAAGTGGACGATGGGCTCATTGAAGTTTGCTTGGTGAAGCCCATCTCCCGGCTTTCTTTCGTGAAGCTGATCGGCACCTACACGGCGGGTACCCATCTGGAGGACCCGCGGATGAAGGACATCGTGCTCTACATCCAGGCCAAAAAACTGACCGTGGAAAGCGTCAAAGGGCTGTTGCCCGTGTCGCTGGACGGAGAGGTCATCGAGCGGAAGCGGTTCACGGTGGAGATCGTCCCCGGCGGCGTCAACTTCGCCCTGCCCCAGGCCAAGGAATGAGCATCAAATATGACATCAGACCCTGTCTAACGCAGGGTCTGTTTTTATCTTGTGTGAAGGGCTTCGTGCTCCGCCATCAGCTCCCGCAGAAGTCGGGCAGGCGTCCATTTCAGATTGTGTTCCGTGGTCACCGCCTTATAGGCGACGGTCGCCTGAAGCATCTGCATGCCGTTCAGCAGGCCGTAGAACTGCTGCGGATCCAGGCTGTCCATCACCAACATCTCGTCCGAGAAAGGCGCGTCCATGGTGGAGGCCGGGAACTGCCCCTCCCGGCCAAGGAGCTTCCCCAGGGACCGGCTGCAATCCCCCGCCCCGCCCTCGACGGCGGTGATCCCGAACTGCATCAGCAAAAAATGCAGCTTCTTTTTCTTATCCCCCGTGATGTTGAACAGCAATACCTTGGCCATGGTCCGCTCCTGATACTCGATATCTGTTTGTACTATACCAAATACGATCCCGTTGCGCAATCCAAAAAAAGCAGGAAGCCTTTCGACTTCCTGCTTTGGCTATGCCGCTTTTCTGACCTTATTTGTAGAGGCCGCGGTTGGTGTAGGTGGTGTGCAGCAGCTCGTGGGCCTTGTGGCTGCAGGGCTCGCCCAGGTAGTCCTTGTACAGCTTCTGGACTTCCTTGTTCTCGTGGGACTTGCGCAGCGGCATATTGGCGTCCTCGCCA
>CADCMN010000003.1 GCA_902802575.1 uncultured Eubacteriales bacterium
ATGGAGCCCTCCCACTTCATGTACGCTCTGCCCTATGAGCTCTACAAGCAGTACGGCGTCCGCCGCTACGGCTTCCACGGCACCTCCCACAAGTATGTGACGGGCCGCGCTCTGAAGCTCCTCGATAATCCCAACGCCAAGGTCATCACCTGCCATCTGGGCAACGGATCCTCCATCTCCTGCTCCGTTGCCGGCAAGTGCGTGGACACCTCCATGGGCCTCACGCCCCTGGAAGGCCTGCCCATGGGCACCCGCTGCGGCAGCATCGACCCCGCCATCCTGCCCTACCTCATGAAGCGGATGAACATCACCGCCGCCGAGATGGACACCATTATGAACAAGAAGAGCGGCATGCTGGGCATCTCCGGCGTGTCCTCCGACTTCCGTGATCTGGGCGCCGCCGCTGCCGAAGGCAACGAGCGGGCGCAGCTGGCCCTCGATATGTTCGTGTATGCCGTGAAGAAGTACATCGGCGCCTATGCCGCCGCCATGGGCGGGGTGGATGCCATCGTGTTCACCGCCGGCGTGGGCGAGAACGACAGGGGCGTCCGGGAGAAGGTCCTGGCGAACATGGAATTCCTGGGCGTCATCCCCGACGTGGAGTACAACCGCAACGGCCCCCGCGGCGAGGAGATCTGCATCAGCAAGCCTGAGAGCAAGGTCAAGGTATTCGTCATCCCCACGGATGAGGAGATGGCCATCGCCCGCGACACCGCCGAGATCGCCTGCAAATAACGAATGTCCTCAGCTTGTCAAAAGGTTTTTGACAAGCTGATCAGACTGCCAAGAAGGTGTGTCAGAAGCCGCGTTATTCGCCCCGAAGCTGTACAAAGGTACCGCGAGAGGGCGAAAACGCGGCTAATTTGCGGCGACAGGTTTGAAGAGAAAGGGCGCTGAGCCCTTTCCACCTATGCTTTGGTTCAGGATTCCATCCCGCCGCAAATGGTCTGGCACCTTTATTGGCAGTCTGTGGGCTTCTTCCTCTTGCGGAAGGAGCCCTTTTTCGATACAATGTGAGAGGAAGGGGATTGGGATGTATGGTAGTTTATCGACTTATGCATTGCATAGGGTGGTCACCGTATGGCTGGAATGAAAACTCGATCATGATCGGTTATTTTGATTCGGAGACCAAATGCTGGGAAACGGTTCGCAGCTTGCTGCCTATGCCGGGGTATTGTGATCATCCCGATTCTTTTCGCGTATTTATAGACAGGCTTCCCGATATAAAAGGGAACTCATTGCCGGACACTGTTTTTGAAGTCACCTCTGAAAGGATCACAGATGAAGCGAATTATGTGGCGTACGAATCTTTTTTAGGGGTTTATGCGCATGAGAGATCAGCGATGAATCGCATCGCAAAATGTGAAAAGAGGATGAAAAACAGAAAGCAGAAAACGGTGTTTTATTGTACTCCGTATGCTGTCAACGAAGTGCATTGGCGGGAAGGTTTTGATATGTATACCTGGACGTGGAAAGAGCATCAAGAATAAAGGGTCGTTTACCAGATTTGATGCCATAAAATATACAAATAAACGAAACGGATAATACCCATGAACTTTGTTTGCAGCGATACAACCGCATACGATCCCTTTTTGGTTGAGCGTCTTTCCGCCCGTTTCTCCCTGTCGCCCGTGGCCGTTCGGGCTTTGCTGCGCAGGAACTTGAACACGCCGGAAGCGATCGAGGCCTTTCTCCATCCCGAAGCGCAGCCCCTGCCCGACTGGCGGGAGATGAAAGGCGTGGCCGAGGCCGCCCGGCTCATTCGGCAGGCCGTACAGGATGGGAAGCGCATCTGCGTCTACGGGGATTACGACGCCGACGGCGTCAGCGCCTCCGCCATCCTGTACCGATGCCTGAGGAAGCTGGGGGCGGACGTGAGCTGCTATATCCCTTCCCGTCATTTGGAGGGGTATGGACTTAACGAGACCGCCGTCCGAAAGCTGGCCGAGGCGGGCACGGATATGCTTGTCACCGTGGACAACGGCATCTCCGCCATTGGGGAGACAGCCCTGGCCAGATCCCTGGGCATGACGGTCGTCGTGACGGACCATCACCGCAGCGGCGAGGAACAGCCGGAAGCGGACGCCCTCGTCTCCGTTTCCGAGGGGGACTTCCGCGACCGGGTGGGGGATCTTTGCGGGGCGGGCGTGGCCTGGCTCCTGGCCTGCGCTCTGGAGGAAGGTGAGGGAGAGGCGTATCTCCCCTTTGTGGCCGTGGCCACGGTGGCCGATATTGTGTCTTTGACGGGCGCCAATCGGACGCTGGTGACCCGGGGCATGCCCCTGGTGCGCCGGCAGCCGGGGCTTTCCGCCCTGCTGGAGGCTGCCGGGGCGGGGGACGGCCCCGTGACCGAGGCCACCCTGGGCTTTTTGATCGCGCCCCGGCTCAACGCCGCCGGCCGCATGGGCAAGGCGGACGACGCCTTTCGGCTGCTCGTCGAGGACGATCCCCAAATGGCCGCATACCTTGCCAGGGCCCTGGACGAAAACAACCAGGCCCGTCGGAACGAGGAGCAGCGTATATTTACGGAGTGCCTGGCCTTGGCGCCTACGGGCGGCGAAGACAGCTTTCTGATGCTCTCGGGACGGGGCTGGAACGTGGGCGTCATCGGCATCGTGGCCGCCCGGCTGACGGAGCTGTTCTATAAGCCGGTGATCCTTCTGACAGAGGTGGAGCCGGGCGTCTATACGGGTTCCGCCCGCAGCATCCCGGAGATCGACCTCTTTGCCCTTCTTTCCGAAGGGAAGGATCACTATATCCGCTTCGGCGGCCATGCGGGGGCGGCGGGGCTGACCCTGCGCGGGGAGGAGATAGAGACGGTACGGGCGCTGCTGAAAACGGCCTACGCCCATCAGCTGCCGGAGGGGCCGCCGGAAAAGAGCGTAAGGTTTGAGGAAGCCCTGCCCCTTGGAGCCTGCACGGTGGAGCTTATCGAAGAGCTGGGCCGCTTCGCGCCCTTCGGCCAGGGGAATCCGGAGCCTCAGTTCCTGGTTCAGGGAGAACTGAGCGGCGTTGCCTATCTGGGCCAGGGAAAGAAGCATGTGGCGGGATTTCTCAGCGACGGGACCAGTCGCCTGCGGATCGTCGGCTTTTCCCAGGGCGCCGAGTACGCCCGCTGGCAGCATGCGGGGCGGGCGGAAGCCGTTTGCACCCTGCAGCGAAACGATTTTCGGGCCAGGTCCGCCTGCGAGCTCATTTGTTTGGGCCTTTCTCCCCGGAAAAGCTTGCAATCTTCCCGGGAGTATACTATAATAAAAACCGCTTTTTTGCGGGCCGTGGCGGCGGAGGATTCAACAGCGCTGCCGGGGTTAGTCCAGAAGCTGCTGCGGTTTTTCCCCTTCCGACTGTCCGAGGATGAGCTTAGACCCATCTACCTGTCTCTCGTCAGGTCCGCCAGGGAGGGACGAATGCCGGAACGGGATGAAGAGCTGGCGGCCGCCCTCATCTTTAAGGAGCTGGGCTTCTTCGAGCCGGCGGCGGGGCTGACCCTTGCCGCTCACGTCAAACGCCGCAGCTGTGCGGAAAGTCAGTTATTTATGGCGCTGTCCATGCGATAGCCGCCGTTAAGGAGGATAATTTATGGAACTCAAGGACTACGTACGGTCGATCCCCGATTTCCCCAAAGAGGGCATTCTGTTTCGGGATATCACGCCCTTGCTGGGAAACAAGGACGCCTTTCAGGAGATGGTGAACCGGATGGCGGATTTCCTGCGGGACAAGAACATCGATCTTATCATCGCCCCGGAAGCCCGCGGCTTCATCTTCAGCGCCTCCGTAGCCTATGCTCTGAACGTGGGCATGGTCCTGGCCCGCAAGCCCGGCAAGCTCCCCTACACCACCGTCAGCTATCAGTACGGCCTTGAGTACGGCACAGATGAGCTGCATATGCATATCGACTCCGTGAAGCCCGGTCAGAGGGTGGCCGTGGTGGACGACCTTCTGGCCACCGGCGGCACTGCCCTTGCCTGCGCCAAGCTCTGCGAGAAGGCCGGCGGCGTCGTGGCGGCCTGCTGCTTCGCCATCGAGCTCACCGACCTGCCCGGTCGGGAAGCCCTGAAGGACTACGAGGTAGACACCGTACTCAAATACTAATCGAATAGGAGCGCACAACAGGGATCAGCGTCAGCGTTGATCCCCTTTTCTGCACAAAATGGCAAAGGAAGAGCTGCTTCAAAAATTCAACGCCAAGTTTGGCCCGGAGAAGGGAAAGACCATGGAGGAAGCCGTGGCCTTCGCTACCGCTGTCCATGCGACGCAGAAGCGGGAGTCCGGCGAGCCCTATATCATCCATCCCCTGGCAGTGGCGGAATACCTGCTGGACATGGGCATGGACGCCGCCACGGTCATTGCGGGCGTCCTCCATGACACGGTGGAGGACGGCAAGGGCGTCACCGTGGACGAGATCGCCAAGCGGTTCTCCCCGGAGGTGGCCCACCTGGTGGACGGCGTCACCAAGCTGACCCGGTCCGGACAGAAGGAATACGTCACCAAGAAGCAGGAGCAGAACGAGAACCTGACCAAGCTCTTCCTGGCGATCGCCGACGACGTGCGGGTGGTCATCATCAAACTGGCCGACCGGCTCCATAACATGCATACCCTGGAGTACTGCACCCGGGAGAAGCAGATCCGCAAGGCCAAGGAGACGCTGGAGGTATACACCCCCCTGGCCCATCGGTTTGGCATCGGCGTGCTGCGCAGCGAGCTCGAGGATCTGTCCTTCAAATACCTGCTGCCTGAGGAATATGAGCGCATCAAGAGTTTGGTTTCCCGGCAGCAGGAGGAGCGCCTCAAGCTCTTGGGCACCGCCATGGAGCGCATGCGGGAGCTGATGAAGGAGGCGGGCATCGAAGCGGAGCTGTCCGGCCGCCCCAAGCATCTCTACTCCACCTATCGCAAGATGCAGCGCAATAACGCCAGCATCAGCGAGATATATGATTTGATCGCCATCCGAGTCATCGTGAACACGGTGAACGACTGCTACGCGGCCCTGGGCATCATCCACGCCGAATGGAAGCCCCTGCCGGGACGGTTCAAGGACTACATCGCCATGCCCAAGCCCAACCTGTACCGTTCGTTGCATACCACGCTGATGAACAAGAACGGCATCCCCTTCGAGGTGCAGATCCGCACCCACGAGATGCACGAGACGGCAGAATACGGCGTGGCGGCCCACTGGATGTACAAGGAGGGGCGGACCGCCCAGACGGAGCTGGACAAGCGGACCAAGTGGCTTAGGCAGGTGGTGGATGAAGCCAGGGACAACAGCGAGGACAACTCGGAGTTTGCCGAGAATGTGGTGAAGGACTACTTGGGCGAATATGTCTACGTGCTGACGCCCAAAGGGGAGATTTTGGACCTGCCTATCGGCAGCACGCCGTTGGACTTTGCCTATCGCATCCATACCAATGTGGGCCACCATACCCAGCACGCTCGCGTCAACGGGAATATGGTGCGCCTGGATTATACGCTGAAAACCAACGACGTGGTGGAGATCATCACCTCCAACACCCAGGTCGGCCCCAGCCGTGACTGGCTGAACATCGTCAAGACCCAGTCCGCCAAAAACCGGATCAAGCAGTGGTTCAAGAAGGCCAATCGGGAGGAGAACATCCAGCGCGGCCGGGAGATGTTGGAGGACGCCGCCAAGCGTCAGGCCGTGGACATCGCGGGGCTCATGAAACCGGAGTTCTACGGCGACATTCTCAAGAAGCTCACGCTGCCCTCCTTGGACGAGCTCTATTCCGCCATCGGGTACGGCGGCATCTCCTCCGGCCAGGTGCTCCACAAGCTCATGGAGATGAAGCGCAAGGCCGACAAGCTGGAGGAGATGCAGGCGCGGCTCCAGACGGCTGCTTCAGCGCCTCACGCGTCCCATAAGCCCGCCGCCCAGAGCCGGCCCAAACCCACCAACGGCATCATCGTAGCCGGAGATCCGGGCATGTCGGTCCATTTCAGCAACTGCTGCAACCCCCTGCCGGGGGACAGGATCGTGGGGTACATCACCCGAGGCCGGGGCGTATCCATCCATCGGGCGGACTGCCGAAACATGCCCCGCCTTTCCCTGGAACCGGAGCGGTTCGTGCCCGTAGAGTGGGCGGCCTCCTCCACGGAGGAATTCTCCGCCACGGTGTTCATCCATGTGGTGGACAAGACGGGCTCCCTTTTGGAGATCAGCCGCTTGCTCACCACCATGAACGTCTATATTTCGGACATGAAAGCCCAGACCACCGCCGACGGCGTGGCCACCATGCTGGTGACCTTTGTGGTCTCCGACACCGATCAGCTCAATCACATCATGTCCAACCTGAGAAAGCTCAAATCCGTCATCGAAGTGAAACGGGTCAACGGGAGGTAAAGCTATGCGAGCGGTTGTGCAGCGGGTGCTCACATCCTCCGTCTCCATCGGAGGCGAAATCACCGCGTCCATCGAAAAGGGGCTGATGGTCCTGGTGGGCGTAGAGGTGGGCGACACGGAGAAGGACGCCCGGTATATCGCCGACAAATGCGTGGGCCTTCGGATCTTCGATGATGACATCGGCGTGCCCAATCTTGCGGTGGGCGACGTGGGCGGCAGCATCCTGGCCGTCAGCCAGTTCACACTGGCGGGAGACGCCCGGCACGGCCGCCGGCCCAGCTACATCGCCGCCGAACGGCCCGAGAGGGCAAAGCCCCTTTTTGAGACTGTCAAGACCTACATGCGGGAGGGCGGGGTGCCGGTGGAAAGCGGGACCTTCATGGCCGACATGCAGGTGTCCCTTATCAACGACGGCCCCTTCACCATCCTGCTCAACAGTCGAAAGGAGTTTTAGCCATGGAGATAATCGTCATTCCCTGCGGCCCGGTCATGGCCAATTCTTATATCGTGCGCCGGGAAGACAGCCCCACCTGCGCCGTCATCGACCCGGCGGACGCTCCGCTCCTCTATGGCGAGCTTCAAAAGAAGGGCCTCACCTGCACCCATATCCTGCTGACCCACGGCCATTTCGACCATGTGTGGGGCGTGGCGGATTTGAAGGAAAAGACAGGCGCCCGGGTGTATCTCCATGAGGCGGACGCCTCCATGGCCGCGGGCAAAGCCGCCTATTTCTCCGCCATGAGCTACGGTCTCAAGCCCTGCACGGCGGACGAGTTCGTCCGGGAGGGAGACAGGATCGAAGCCGCGGGCCTGACCTTTCGGGTCATCGAGACCCCCGGCCACACCCAGGGCGGGGTGTGCTACGCTGTGGACGAAGAAAAGACCGTGTTCACCGGCGACACCCTCTTCTGTGAGAGCGTGGGCCGGACGGACCTCGGCGGCGATATCCATCAGCTGATGGATTCCCTTTTCCAAAAGCTGTACGCCCTCGGCGGCTACACGGTCTATCCCGGCCACGAGGAGAGCACCACCATAGAGCACGAAAAACAATTCAACCCCCTGAACGTCTATCGGGATCATCCATGGTTCAGCTGATCACCAACGCCAAAGGCTTTTTCAACGATATGACCGAGGAGGTCCGTCTGTTCCTGGGACAGACGGACATCTTGCCCTATGCTCCCGAAGCGGAGCTGCGCCTCCATGTCCTTCTTTGCGGCGGCGAAGCCAAATGCCTGGCCATGCCTCAGCACGTGGAACGGATCGTGGTGGTCCAGCCGGGGGCGGACAAGCTGGACGTGAAGCGGCAGCAGAAGCGGGCGCTGAAGCTGTGCGTCTATCAGGTCATGCAAACCCTCTATCCCGTTGCCACCCCCTGGGGGTCCCTCACGGGCATCCGGCCCACCAAGCTCTTTCGGGAGATCATGGGCCGGCAGGGGGAGGCGGAGGCGAAACGCTCCTTCCGGGAGCTGTTCACCGTGTCCCCCGAAAAGCAGGCCCTGGTGGAGGAGATAACCGCCGTCCAGCGGCCTCATATCGAGTCCGTGGCCCTCAAAAGCGCCTCCGTGTACCTGCACATCCCCTTCTGCCGGAGCCGGTGCCTCTACTGCTCCTTCGGGGCGGAGGTGGCGAAGAAGGAGGGGGTCCTCAGCGAGTATGCGGATCACCTGATCCTGGATATCCGTCAGGGCGCGGATCTTCTGCGGGAGACGGGCTTCTCCCTGCGCACCTTTTATTTCGGCGGCGGCACGCCCACGGTCCTGTCCGCATCGGAATTGGATCGGGTCCTGTCCGCCCTGGACGAAGCATACGGCGTCAGCGGCCGCGAGTTCACCGTGGAAGCGGGGCGGCCCGACACCATCACCCGGGATAAGCTCCGGGTGCTGAAGGATCACGGCGTCACCCGCATCAGCATCAATCCCCAGACCATGAACGACAGGACCCTCCGGGCCATCGGCCGCTTCCACACGGCTGCGGACATCGCCGCCTCCTTCGAGCTGGCGCGGCAGGAGGGCTTCGACTGCATCAACATGGACCTGATCGCCGGACTCCCCGGGGAGGGCGTGGAGGACTTCGCCAGGACATTGGAAGCCGTGAGGGCCTTCGATCCCGAGAATCTGACGGTGCATACCCTGGCCATCAAGCATTCCTCCCGTCTGAAAGCCAGGCTGGAGGAATATCCCCTGCCCGACGGCGCGGCGGTGGAGGAGATGGTGGGCCTGGGGGCCCAGGCGGCCCGACAGATGGGCATGAAACCCTACTACATGTATCGTCAAAAATACATGCAGGGGAACCTGGAGAACGTGGGGTACGCAAAGCCCGGCGCCGAATGCGTCTACAACATCGACATGATGGAGGAGACGGTCAGCATCCTGTCCCACGGCGCCGGCGCCATGACCAAGCGGGTCTACGGCGTGGGGGCGCGGGTGGAGCGGCTGCCCAGCCCCAAGGACGTGCCCACCTGGTATCAGAAGCAGGAGAAGCTGTTTGTCGAGAAAAAACGACTGTTTTCTGATTGACAATCTGGGAAAAGGCGGGTATACTACAGCAAAGGCTAAGAACGGAAGAGTAAAAGCGCAGCAAGACCCTAAAGCGAGTTCGGGACGGTGTAAGCCGGGCGGTGAGGGCGTTTCGAAGGACATCCGGGAGCCGCGGGCAGGAAATGGCCCGCCGTGTCGTTCGCGTTAGGAACCAGAGTGAAGCGAATTTCGCTTAATCAGGGTGGCACCGCGGTCTTCCGTCCCTCGCAGGGAGACGGGGCCGTTTTTTCGTACAGGAGGAAATGAGTATGGCATATCAGGCACCTAAAGGCACCCGGGACGTTACCCCGGCGGAAAGCTATCGTTGGCAGTATGTGGAGGAGCTGATCCGCCGCACCACCGCCCGGTATGGCTTTAAGGAGATCCGCACCCCGGTCATCGAGCACACGGAGCTCTTTTTACGGTCCGTGGGCGACACCACGGACGTGGTCCAGAAGGAAATGTACACCTTCAACGACAAGGGCGGCCGCAGCATCACGCTGAAGCCCGAGGGCACGGCGGGCACCGTGCGCATGTTCGTGGAGCACGGGCTCTTTGCGGAGGCCATGCCCCTGAAGGTCTACTATCTCAACTGCCCCGTGTTCCGCTATGAGCGGCCACAGGCGGGACGGCTGCGGGAGCATCACCAGTTCGGCGTGGAGTGTTTCGGCGCGCCGGCGCCCAGCGCGGATGCCGAGGTCATCGCCATGGCCTGGGACATCTTCACCGCCATGGGCGCTCGGGATCTGACCGTGAAGCTCAATTCCATCGGCTGCCCCAAGTGCCGGGATCGGTATCAGGCGGCCCTGAAGGCCTATTTGGCTGAGCACAGGGACGAGCTCTGCGAAGACTGCCAGGTCCGGCTGGAAAAGAACCCGCTGCGGGTTTTGGACTGCAAGGTGGACAGCTGCAAAAAGATCAACGCCAATGCGCCCCATACCATGGATTACGTGTGCGACGAGTGCCGTGCCCATATGGACCAGCTCCGGGGGTATCTGGACGCCATCGGCATCCCCTATGAGATGGACCCCATGCTGGTCCGGGGCCTCGACTACTACACCCGCACCGTGTTCGAGATCGTGTCCGGCGCGGCGGGCGCCCAGGGGACCCTTTGCGGCGGCGGCCGGTACGACGGCCTGGTCAAGCAGATCGGCGGCCCGGAGGTAGCGGCGGTGGGCTTCGGCTTGGGCATCGAGCGGCTGCTGCTGTACCTCGATCAGCTGGGGGTGGAGATCCCCAAGCCTGACCCCATGGACGTGCTGATCTTCGGCATGGGCGACAGGGAGCGGCAAAAGGCCTTTGAACTGGTGAACGGCCTTCGGAAGCTGGGATACGACGCCGACACGGACCATGTGGGCCGCAGCGTCAAGGCCAACTTCAAGTACGCGGGCAAGACGGAAGCGAAGCATGTGCTGGTCATCGGCGAAAGCGAGCTGACGGCCGGCAAAGGGAACATCAAGACCATGGCCACCGGAGAGCAGCGGGAAGTCTCGCTCACGGTGAAAGATATAGCAGAAACGATAGGAGGCAATCAAAATGAGTGAATTGCTGCAGGGATGGAAACGCACCTGTTACTGCACGGAGCTGTCGAAGGCGGACGTGGGCAGGGAAGTGACGCTGATGGGCTGGTGCAATGTGCGCCGCGACTTGGGCGCGCTGATCTTCATCCAGCTCAGGGACCGGTCCGGTCTCATGCAGGTGGTGTTCGACAGCAGCACCCTGAGCCCGGAGGACTATGATCGGGCGTCCGCCATCCGTTCGGAATATGTCTTGGCCGTGCGGGGCACTCTGGAAGCCAGGACGGGCAACATGGTGAACCCCAAGATGAAGACCGGCGAGGTGGAGGTGAAGGTCAGGGACTTCAAGATCCTGTCCGTCAGCGAGACGCCGCCCTTCGAAGTCAGCGACGATACCAACGCCGGGGAGCTGCTGCGCCTCAAGTACCGCTATCTGGATCTTCGTCGGCCCGTCATGCAGCAGAATCTCATGATGCGGCATAAGATCGCCCACATCGCCCGGGAATACTTTGCGGACAACGGCTTCGTGGAGATCGAGACCCCGGTTCTGACGGGTAGCACCCCCGAAGGCGCCCGGGACTATCTGGTGCCCTCCCGGGTCCATCCGGGCAGCTTCTACGCTCTGCCCCAGAGCCCCCAGCTGTTCAAGCAGATGCTGATGGTCTCCGGCTTCGACCGCTACATGCAGATCGCCCGCTGCTTCAGGGATGAGGACCTTCGGGCCGACCGGCAGCCGGACTTCACCCAGATCGACCTTGAAATGTCCTTCGTGGAGGAGGACGACGTGATGGCCATGAACGAGGGCTTCCTCCGCCGGGTCTTCAAGGAGTGCCTGGATGTGGACATCCCGAACCCCCTGCCCAGGATCAAGTGGATCGACGCCATGAACCGCTACGGCTCCGACAAGCCCGACGTGCGCTTCGGCATGGAGCTGGTGGATCTCACCGACATTGTGAAGGACAGCGGCTTCTCCGTGTTCTCGAACGCCGTCAAAAACGGCGGCTCCGTCCGCTGCATCAACGTGAAGGGCGGCTCCCATCATTACTCCCGCAAGGAGATCGACGCCGAGGGCGAGTTCGTCAAGACCTATAAGGCCAAGGGCCTGGCCTGGATGAACTACAAGGACGAGGGCATCCAGAGCCCCATCCTCAAGTTCCTCTCCGCCGAAGAGGCGGCGGCCATCGAGGCAAGGGCCAACTTCGAGAAGGGCGACTTGCTGTTCATCGTGGCGGATCAGAACAGCGTGGTCTGGGCCTCCCTGGGGGCGCTTAGGCTGAAGGTCGCCAACAAGCTGAAGCTGATCCCCGAGAACACCTACGCCCTCCTGTGGGTGGTGGAGTTCCCGCAATTCGAGTGGAGCGAGGAGGAGGGCCGGTTCATGGCCATGCACCATCCCTTCACCAGCCCCATGGACGAGGACCTGGACCTCATCGAGAAGGATCCCGGCGCCGTCCGGGCCAAGGCCTACGACATCGTGCTCAACGGCAACGAGATCGGCGGCGGCAGCATCCGAATCCATTACGCAGAGCTGCAAAAGCGCATGTTCAAAGCCCTGGGGTTCACGGAGGAGTCGGCCCAGCAGCGCTTCGGCTTCCTGCTCAACGCCTTCAAGTACGGCACGCCCCCTCATGGCGGCCTGGCCTACGGCCTCGACCGGCTGGTTATGCTGGTCTGCGGCGCCGGCAGCATCCGGGACGTGATCGCCTTCCCCAAGGTGCAGAACGCCTCCGACCCGCTGACCGGAGCCCCCTACCCCGTGGAGCAGAAGCAGCTGGACGAGCTGCATATCTCCTTCAAGGACCTGGAAGACTAAATCAAAAAGGAGAAGAATCATGGCAAACGAGAATGTGATACATATCGGTTCCGAAGCGGCTTTTGACAAGCTGATCGCCGGGGACGCCCCCGTGCTGGTGGATTTCTGGGCCACCTGGTGCGGCCCCTGCCGCATGATCGCCCCCATCGTGGAGGAGATCGCCGACGAATACGTCGGCAAGGTCGTCGTGGCCAAGGTGGATGTGGACGAACAGGGCGAGCTCGCCCAGCGGTACCGCATCATGAATATCCCCACGCTGATGCTCTTCCGGCAGGGCCAGCTGGTGGACAAGGCCATCGGAGCCCGTCCCAAGGCCGCCCTGGAGCAGATGCTCAACAAGGCGCTGTAATCGCCGCAGATGGAGCGTATCTATTTGGACAACGCCGCCACCACCCGGCTTTCCCGACGGGCGCTGGCGGCTATGTTGCCCTATATGGAGGGGGAGCAGGGAAATCCGTCCTCCCTCCATAGCTATGCCCGGGAAGCGCGCAAAGCATTGGAGTGGGCGCGCAGCCAGGTGGCCCGATGCCTCGGCGCCCAGGAGGGGGAGATCGTCTTCACCTCCGGCGGCAGCGAAGGCAACAACTGCCTGCTGCGGGGCGCTATCCAGGCGAACCGGGGGCGGGGCAGCCATGTGATCGCCTCCGCCGTAGAGCATCCCTCGGTGCTGAACACGCTGTTTGATCTGGAAAAGCGGGGCGATATCCAGTTGACCGTCCTGCCTGTGGACGGCTATGGCCGGGTGTCCGTGGTGGACGTCCTCGGGGCCCTGTGCCCGGACACGGTCCTGCTGTCCGTCATGCTGGCCAACAACGAGGTGGGCACCTTGCAGCCCATCTCCAGTCTGGGGAATCTGTGCCGGGAGCGAGGCATCCTTTTCCATACGGACGCCGTCCAGGGCGCGGGCCATGTGCCGGTGGACGTGCAGGCGTTGAATGCGGATCTGCTGACCGTCTCCGCCCATAAGTTCCACGGTCCCCGGGGCGTCGGCGCAGTCTATATCCGCAAAGGCGCCGCCGTTTCGCCCTTCCTCACCGGCGGCGAGCAGGAGAAGCACCGTCGCGCCGGCACCGAGAATGTGGCCGGCGTGGTCGGTATGGCGGAAGCCCTCCTGGAACAATGCCAGGATATGGACGAGGAGGAAACGCGGCTCAAAGCTCTGTCGGATCGGTTGATCGACGGTGTTCTGTCCGGCGTTCCCGATTGTCGGCTTACCGGCCATGAAACGGAGCGACTGCCCGGGATCGTCAGTTTTCTTTTTGAAGGCGTGTCCCCTGACGAGCTGCTGGCGCTGTTGGACATGCAGGGGATCGCCGCCTCCGCCGGATCGGCCTGTACCGCCGGGTCCAATGAACCCAGCCATGTGCTGCGGGCAATGGGCCTGTTGGACGGGAGACGCTGCGCGCCGCTGCGGCTGTCCCTGGGCCGATATACGACGGCAGCAGAGATCGAGCGGGTTTTGGCCGTTCTGCCGGAAACGATAGGGCGGCTCCGCGGATAAAGGCAAAAATACAAAAAATGGCTGCATGGTTTCAGCTGCTTTCCTGAATACTACCAGGAGAGGGACGGCATGTCGCTCCCTCCATAGAGAAGGAAAGGCGGTACAATGGATATGAAACCAGCAGGTGTCGGTTTAGGCATGGTCGGCGGGATGGCGCTGGCGGTCACAGCGATGAACGTCATCTATCCTGACGTATGGCGGCGGATGAAGCGGGACGGCAAGAGGGCCGCTCGCGCGATCTCACGCAGCTCGCTCCTCAAATGAAGAAGAGCTCCTTCGCACCCATAGGAGGCGAAGGAGCTTTTTTCTATCTTGACGCGGGGGACAATCTGTCGTAAAATCATAGTTGAAATTTGGAAAGGAAATGAAGCAAATGTCAGCACAAACAGGACAATCCATTATGCAGTTTCTTCCCATGATTCTCATCATGGTAGTTCTTATGGTCATCATGATTGTTCCTCAGCGCAAGCGGGAAAAGAAAGTCAAAGAGATGTTGGCCTCCATCCGGCCCGGCGATCGGGTCCGCACCATCGGCGGTATTTATGGCACCATCACCTCCGTGAAGGACGACTATGTGGTCATGCAGGTCGGCCCCGACAAGATCCATCTGGTATTTGCCCGGGGCGCCATCTCCCAGATCGAGGAGAAGGGCGCGGAGAACACCATGAGCGAGTCCGTGGTGGAATGATCCTCTCATGATCCCTTGCCGGCCGTTGGCCGGCTTTTTCATTTCTCAAAGACCTTGTGCATACGATTGTTTATCAAGTACAGGGAGGCAAGAAATGAAAAAGAGGACAAGGCGTGCGAAAAGCTACTTTTCCTGGCGGCAGTTGACCGGGGCCCTTCTCGGCTGCGGGATAGCCGTAGTGGGGATGTTGCTTCTGTCGCTGCTGCTGTATTGGGAGAAGGCGGGGGAGGGGGCCATCGCTCCTGTGAACGGCGTGCTGAAGGTGATCTGCCCATGCATAGCCGGATTCTTTGCTCTGCGGCGGACAACGGAACGGCCAGCCGTAACGGGCGCCATCGCCGGCGCCCTGTTCGAGGTGATGATGGTGTCAGCGCTGTGCCTATGCGTGGGCGGCGTATCCCCGTCCTGGGCGCTGGCGGGCGATTTTGTCATCAGCGTCGCCACCGGCATGGCCGGCGCTATGGTGAAGGGGCTTCTTTTGGATCGGCAAAAGAAATAGGCAAGTCTGACGCCGCTGCATCCTCGGGCATTTTGCGGTTGAAATCATAGCCGATTCCATGTATACTACATAAAAAGCGTATAAAGGAGCAGACTATGATCTTAGCGTTGGATGCTATGGGCGGGGATCATGCCCCCCAGGCGGTGGTGGACGGCGCGTTGCTGGCCCTCAAAGAACTGGAAAACGATTTCGTCATCTGGCTGTTCGGCGATGAAAGCCAGATTCGGGCCTGTTTGGAGGGGAAGGCCTATCCCGCGGAACGCCTTGTGATCAAACCCGCTTTGGAGGTCATCACCTGCGAGGAAGCGCCGGCCGTGGCGGTGCGGCGCAAGAAGAACGCCTCCATGGTCCTGGCGGCCAAGGCGGTGGCGGACAGGGAGGCGGATTGTTTCATCAGCGCCGGCAGCACCGGCGCGGTCCTTTCCTGCGGGACCCTCATCATTCGCCGCATCAAGGATGTACAGCGGCCGGCTCTGGCGCCCCTTATCCCCAATCTGCAGGGAGGGCATACCATGATTATCGACGCCGGCGCTAACGTGGACAGCAAACCCTTGTATCTGGTTCAGTTCGCCCAGATGGGAAGCGCCTACATGGAGCTGGTGGAGGGCGTACAGGCACCTGCCGTGGGCCTTTTGAACAACGGCGAGGAGGCGGAAAAGGGCAATGAGCTCACCCGGGAGACCTATCTGCTCTTGAAGGAGCTGGAGGGCATACGCTTTGCCGGCAATTGCGAGGCCCGGGAGCTTATGAGCGGCGATTTCGACGTGGTGGTCACGGACGGCTTCGCGGGAAACGTGCTCCTCAAGAGCACCGAGGGCACCGCCAAAGCCATCACCGCCATGCTCAAAACGGAGCTGATGGGCTCCCTGCGCGGCGCTATCGGCGGCGCCATCGCCAAGCCAGCTTTCGCTGCATTGAAGAAAAAGATGGATTATACCGAAGTGGGCGGCGCTCCCATGCTGGGCGTCAACGGCGGCGTCATCAAAGCCCATGGCAGCTCCAACGCCAAAGCGTTTTTCAATGCCATCCGGCAGGCACAGAAGCTGGTGCGCGGCGGCGTGACAGAAAAGATCGCCGCGGCGGTGCAAGGCGCAAATACCCGTTCGACAGAAGAAAAAATTGGTTGACAGATTGCGTCCCGTGCTTTACAATTAACAAGAAAATTTTCTGGATAGAATGCGTTTTTATAGGAGGAATTTCAAATGGATTTTGAAAAGGTACGCGCGATCATCGCCAAGCAGTTGGACATCGATCCCGAAACTATCACCCCTTCCAGCAGCCTGATCGACGATCTGCATGCGGACTCTCTGGATATCGTGGAGCTGGTCATGGATATGGAGCAGGAATTCGATGTGGAGATCCCCGATGAGGTGTTGCCCAACATCAAGACCGTAGGCGATGTGGTGGGCTATCTTGCCAAATAAACTGTGCATACCCCTTCTTTGAATGGGTCAGCCCGCACCTTTGGATGCGGGCATTTTTATAGGAGCGCGAATCATGAGTGACTTGGTTGGGTGCATGGATGCTCTTTCCTATCGTTTTCACGACGAAGGTCTGTTGCGCCGGGCGCTGACTCACTCCTCCTTGGCGGTGGAGCAGCATCGCATGGGCGAGGACAACGAACGATTGGAGTATCTGGGGGACGCAGTGCTGGAGCATCTGGTCTCCCGGCATCTTTTTGATACCCATCCGGAGATGCGGGAAGGCGCGTTGACGCGGCTGCGCTCGTCGTTGGTCTGTGAAAGTGCGTTAGCCTTCGCAGCCAGACGGCTTGAACTGGGGAAATACATCCGTTTGAGCCGCGGCGAGGAGCAATGCGGCGGGCGGGACAAGGATTCCATCCTGTCCGACGCCTTTGAAGCGGTGTTGGCTGCCGTGTACCTGGACGGCGGATTGGAAGAGGCCGACAGATTGGTGCGGGAGTACGTTATGTCCGCCGAAAATCAGCCCCAGAGGACATCCACCAAGGACAGCAAAACCGCCTTCCAGGAACTGATCCACGCCGATCACAAGGGGCGTGCGATCCGCTATGAGCTGGTGAGTGAAACGGGACCGGACCATAAGAAACTATTCACCATGCGGGTGCTGGTGGACGAGGAAGAATGGGGGACCGGCTCAGGCCCGTCCAAACAGGCGGCCGGACAGGTGGCAGCTCAGATGGCCATAGAACGGTATAACAGCAAATGCGACTGACAAAGCTGGAAATGCAGGGGTTCAAATCCTTTGCCAAGAAAACCGAGCTGCAATTCGGCAGCGGGATCACAGCCGTCATCGGTCCCAACGGCAGCGGAAAAAGCAACATTTCCGACGCCGTACGTTGGGTGTTGGGCGAACAGAGCGCCCGAGCCCTGCGCGGCGCCAAGATGGAGGATGTGATCTTCAATGGCACCCAGAAACGCCGGCCTTTGGGCATGGCGGAGGTGACGCTGTCCTTCGACAACACCGATCATTCCCTGCCGGTGGACTATGCCGAGGTGGCGGTCACCCGTCGGGTGTACCGCAACGGGGAGAGCGAATACGCCATCAATGGCAAGACATGCCGGTTGAAGGACGTGTTGGAGCTGTTCCGCGACACGGGCATCGGCCGGGATGGCTATTCCATCATCTCCCAGGGCAAAGTGGATGAGATATTGTCCAATAAATCCGCGGACCGCCGCTCCGCTTTGGAGGAGGCGGCCGGCGTCATGCGTTATCGCGTGCGCCGGACCGAGGCGGAAAAGAAGCTGGAAAACACCCAGAAGAACATGGAGCGCATCGGCGACATCCTTCACGAGCTGGAGAGCCGGGTGGGCCCTCTGGGAGAGCAGCGGGAGAAGGCGCTCCGGTATCAGGAGGCGCGCGGCGAGCTGCAGCGGCTGGAGGTCAACCTGTTCCTCCATGAGACCGAGAAGAACCGGGCCAAGATCGCCGAGCAGCAGGCCGTTTTGCAGGAGCTGCAGGAGAAGCTTTCGGGCATTGAGTCCGAAGATAGCGTGTTGCAGGAGGCCAGCCACGAGCTGGAGGATCGGATCCGGGCGCTGGACGAAAAGCTGGACGAGGGACAGAAGCGGCTTATGGAACTGCTGTCCGCTGTGGAAAGTCTGCAGGGCGAGGCGAAGCTGAAGGAAGCCCGTCAGGAGACCCTTGATCAGGAGCGGGAACGGCTTTTAGCAGAGGCGGAGGCTCAGGCCAAGGAGGCCGCTGACCGCCAGCAGATCCTGGACAGCATGGGGAACCTGTCCGATGAGGAACGGGAAGAACTGCAGCAGCAGATCGATGAAATGAACGCCGCCCTGTCTGCCCTGCAGACGGAATGCGAGCAGGCCGAAGCGGCGCTGGAAGAGAAAAAGAATCGGATCATGGAGGAGCTGAACCGCCTGTCCGACAAAAAGAGCAGCTTGTCCCGGCTGTCCGCTTTGGAACAATCTTTGGGGGAACGGGCCGAAGTCATCCGAAACGAGCTTGCATCAAACGCACAGCGAAACGGTCAGCTGCAGGAGGAGAAGGCCCAGGCAGAAACGGAGCAGCAACAGCTTTTCGCACTGCGTGAAGCCTGCCGGGAGGCACTTCATCAAGCCCGCGAGAATCAAGCCCAACTTCTATCCGAGCAGGAGGTGGAGACGGAAACTCTGCGCCAAAGGGAACAGGAGAGCGGCGCCCTATCCTCTCGCCTGCATGTGCTGGAGGAGATGGCCAGAAAGCGGGAAGGCTATCAGAACAGCGTGCGCCTCATCATGGACTATGCCGAGCGAGACGTGGAGCTGCGGCAAAGGATCGTGGGCGTGGTGGCGGAGCTCATCCATGTGCCCGAGAGGTATGAAGTGGCCGTGGGTACGGCCCTGGGCGGCGCCCAGCAAAACCTGGTGAGCCGGACCGGCCGGGACGCCAAATACATCATTGAGACCCTGCGGCGTAAGGAGTTCGGCCGCTGCACCATTTTGCCGCTGGATCTGCTGTCAGAGAATGGCGTGCGGGAAAAGGACCGACACTTTTTGCAGGAAAAGGGCGTCATCGGCCTGGCCTGCGACCTTATCCGCTGGGAGAACGGCATGGACAAGGCCGTGGAATACCTGCTGGGCCGGACCGTGGTGGTGGAAGATCTCTCCGTGGGCGTGAGTCTGAAGGAGCGCTCCGGCGGCGTCTTCCAGATCGTCACCCTAAAGGGCGACCTCATCACCCCGGGCGGCGCCATGACCGGCGGCAGCAATCAGCGCAAGAGCTTCGGCATCCTGGGCCGGGAGCGGGAGATCGCTGAGCTGAAAAAGAAATACGCGGAGCTCGAAACAGCCCGCAGGGAAGCCATCGACCGGCTGACGAAGAAAAAGCAGCAGGTCGCCCTGGCGGCCGTACAGGTGGACGGCTTGGTGCGGGATCTGCACGACAGGGATATCGACCTTGAAAAGCAGAACGATAAGCTGGCGATCATCGAGCGGGATATGGCGTCGGCCCAGGCCGACCGGGAGAAGCTGGAAGAGGAGCAGACCGCCAACGGGGAGAATGTCCGTTCCATTCGGGAAAGAATAGAGCTGTTGAACAGCGAACAGACTGATTTGGAGGAGCACGGCACCGTTTCCCGGCAGGAGGTCATGGCGCAGAGCAAGGCCCTGTTTGCCTTGCGCAAGCAGCGGGACGAGCAGGCGGAAGCCTTGACGGAACTTCGGCTCCGCTATACCGCCGTCATGAAGGAAGCTTCCGCCCGGGAAGCGGAGCGGGAACGGCTAACGCGGGAGATGCAGCGCTGCGCCGAAAAGCAGACGGCGCTGTTGGAGAATGCCCAGAGGGTCCGGCAGGAAGCCGAAGCGACGGCGCAAACCATTTGCATACTGCAATCGCAGGTGGAGGAGGCGAAGGGAGACCTTGCCGCCGCCCAGCAGGAGCAGCAGAAGGTGGAGGACCAGTGCACCCTGCAAAAGGAAGAGCTGCGGGTCCGTCGCACCCGGCGGGATGAACTGCTGAGCAGCACCCGAGCCCTTCTGGACAGCCGAACGCGGGCGGAGATGACCCTCGGAAAACTCCAGACGGCGTTGGAGCAGCAGCAGGATCGGATCTGGCAAACCTACGGTCTGACCTATGAGAACGCCCTGCAGCTGAAAGAGGATATCCCCATCACTTCCAGCGCCCAGCGGGCGGCCAAGCTCCGGGAGCAGATCCGCGCCCTGGGCACGGTCAACCTGGACGCTATCGAGGAATACGCCCAGGTCTCTGAGAGATACGAGAATCTGAGCCGGCAGTATGACGATCTCACCAGCGCGGCCCAGGATCTGTACACCCTTATCGAAAAGCTGACCAAGACCATGGAAAAGGTCTTTGCCGGAGAGTTTGATCGGGTGCAGGGAGAGTTCAAGAAAGTGTTCGTGGCCCTGTTCGGCGGCGGCCAAGCGGAGCTGCGGCTCAGCGATCCCAAGGACGTGCTGAACTGCGACATCGACATCATCGCCCAGCCGCCCGGAAAGAAACTGCAGCTGCTGAGCCTCATGTCCGGCGGAGAAAGGGCGTTGACGGCCATTGCCCTGCTGTTCGCCATGCTCAGGGTCAAGAGCCCGGCGTTCTGCTTTCTGGACGAGATCGAGACCAGCCTGGACGAGGCCAACGTGGGCCGCTTTGCGGAGTTCGTCCGGGAGTATGGGAAGACGACCCAGTTCATCCTCATCACCCACCGCAAGGGCAGCATGGAGGTGTGCAACACCCTCTACGGCGTGGCCATGGAGGAAAAGGGCGTGAGCACCATCGTATCCGCAAAATTTGAGGAGGCAGTCTGATGGCTAATTTTTTCACAAAATTGAAGGACGGTTTGAAGAAGACCCGGAACAGCTGGTTCGACGCCATCTTCGGCGAGGACAGGATCAGCGACGAGTTCTTTGACGAGCTGGAGGAGAGCATGATCCTGGCGGATATGGGCGTGGAGACCTCCACCGGTCTGGTGGAAGCCCTTCGCAAGAGGATCAAGGAGGACAAGCTCAAGAATCGCGGTGAAGCCCGAGAGGCGCTGATCCGGCTGATCGCGGAGCGTGTGGCCCCCGAAGGCCCCTTTCCTTTGGATGAGCAGGCCGGCGTCATCCTGATCGTGGGCGTCAACGGGGTGGGGAAGACCACCTCCATCGGCAAGATCGCCCACGAATACAAGTCCCGGGGTCGCAAGCCCATGCTGGCGGCGGCGGACACCTTCCGAGCCGCGGCGGCGGAGCAGCTGGGCATCTGGGCGGAGCGGGCCGGCGTGCCCATGGTCCGCCATCAGGAGGGCTCTGATCCGGCGGCGGTGGTCTTCGACGCCATCGCCTCCTACAAGGCCAAGGGCTGCGACCTGCTGATCGTGGACACGGCGGGACGGCTCCACAATAAGAAGAATCTGATGAACGAGCTCTCCAAGATCCGCAAGGTCATCGACCGGGAGCTGCCCGGGGTGCCGTGTCAGGTGCTGCTGGTGCTGGACGCCACCACGGGCCAGAACGCCCTCGCTCAGGCCCTGGCCTTCCAGGAGGCCAGCGACCTCGACGGCGTGATCCTCACCAAGCTGGACGGCACGGCCAAGGGCGGCGTGGTGGTGAACATCTGCAACACCCTGCGCGTCCCCGTGCGCTTCATCGGCGTGGGGGAGGGGATCGACGATCTCAAGCCCTTTGACGGCGAGGATTTCGCCCGAGCCTTGCTCTGATATGACCGGGTACATGGCCGAAATGCGGCGGCTGGTGGGCCATCGGACCGTCATCCAGTGCGCCGCCAGCGTCATCATCGTGGACCCGCAGGGGCGGCTGCTCCTGGGCAAGCGGTCCGACGATCACCTGTGGGGGTACTCCGGCGGGTCCGTGGAGATAGACGAACCTGCGGAGGATTGCGCCCGACGGGAGCTGTTGGAGGAGATGGGCCTCGATGCCCTGGAACTCACCTTCTTCTGTGTCAACTCCGGCCCTGAAGCCCATCACGTCTACCCCAACGGCGACGAGGTCTCCAATTTCGAGATCGTCTATCTGTGCCGCAACTATACAGGCGAGCCGAAAAACGCCGACGGCGAGATGACGGAGCTGCGCTTCTTCACCCCCTCCGAGATCGATCTCGACATGATCTCCCCGCCCATTCGCCCGGTCCTGCGCCGATATTTGGAGCAACACAAGTAAAACAAAGAGGAGCGGTAACCGCTCCTCTTTTCATATGCTCCTTATTTTGCCTGGACACTCAGCTTGCCGTTTCGGCAGCCCACGCTGATGCGGGTGACGGCCCCCTGCTGCGCCATGATGAGGTCCACGATCCTGTCCTCCACCTCGTTCTCGATGCAGCGGCGCAAGTTCCTGGCCCCATAGGTCTCGGAGAAAGACTGATGGGCCAGATATTGAGCCGCGGCGTCAGACCAGGTGAGGCCGATGCCCTTCTCCGCCATGGAGGCCTTCAGCTCCTTCAAAAGGATGTGGGCGATCTTGGCCATGCTTTCCTCGCTCAAATGCTCGAAGCAGATCACGTCGTCCAATCGGTTCAGGAACTCAGGCCGCAGGAAGTCCTTGAGGGCCTTCATGGCCTTGTCCCTGGCCTGTTCGTTGCTGGACCGGTCGAAGCCCATGGATCCGGCGCCTTTTTCATTGGACCCGGCGTTGCTGGTCATGATGAGGACGGCGTTGGCGAAGTTCACCTTCCGCCCGTGGGCGTCGGTGATGTGGCCGTCGTCCAGGATCTGCAGGAGGATATTCATCACGTCCGGGTGGGCCTTCTCGATCTCGTCGAAGAGGATCACGCAGTAGGGGCGGCGGCGGACGGTCTCCGTCAGCTGGCCGGCTTCATCGTAGCCCACGTACCCCGGGGGTGACCCGATGATCCGGGACACGGCGTGCTTTTCCATGAACTCGCTCATGTCGAGACGTACCAGCGCTTCCGGCCCGTCGAAGAGCTCCCGGGAGAGCTGCTTCACCAGCTCCGTCTTGCCCACGCCCGTGGGACCGGTGAACAGGAAGGAGATGGGTCGGCGGGAGTCGGAGATGCCCGCCCGGCGGCGCCGGATAGCGCCGCACACCGCATCCACAGCCGCGTCCTGGCCGATGATGCGGGCCTTGAGACGGTCGGCCAGATGGATGAGGCGCGTGAACTCCTTCTCCTTGATCTTCCCGGCGGGGATCTTGGTCCAAAGCTCAATGATCCGGGCCAGGTTGTCCACCGTGAGCTCCGGGAGCCCGGCGTCGATCAACGCCTTGCGCTTGGCTTCCAGCATGTCCGTGCTCTCCTTCACGGCGGAGAGCCGCTCCTCGGTCTCGGGGGACAGGTCGCCCAGCAAGAGCTGGGCCGCCTCGGCCTTGAGGGCGTTGAGCTGGCCGTTCAGGCTTTCCATCTCCCGGCAGACGGGGCTGTTGAGATTCAAATCCGCAGCGGCTTCATCCAAAAGGTCGATGGCCTTGTCGGGAAGGTACCGATCCGTGATGTACCGCTCGGACAGGAGCACGGCCTGCCGGGCCATGGCCTTGGGGATAACGACGGAGTGATACGCTTCGTAATAGTGGGCCACGCCCCTGGCGATGGCGATGGAGTCCTCGATGGAGGGCTCCTCCACGGTCACGGGTTGGAAGCGGCGCTCCAGGGCGGAATCCTTTTCGATGTGCTTCCTGTACTCCGTGAAGGTGGTGGCACCGATGACCTGGATGTCGCCGCGGCTCAGGGCGGGCTTCAAGATGTTGGCTGCGTTCATGCCGCCCTCCGCGTCGCCGGCGCCCACGATGGAGTGGACCTCGTCGATGAACAGGATGATGTTCCCCAAGGCCTTGATCTCGTCCAAAAGCCCCTTCATGCGGCCCTCCATCTGGCCCCGATACTGGGTCCCGGCCACCAGCGCGGTCATGTCCAGCTGCCAGATCTCCTTATCGAGGAGCTTATAGGGGGCGTTCCCCCGGGCGATTTGCTGGGCCAGGCCCTCCACGATGGCGGTCTTGCCCACGCCGGGCTCGCCGATGAGGCAGGGGTTGTTCTTGAGACGCCGATTCAGGATCTGCATGGTCCGCTGCAGCTCCGTCTCCCGGCCGATGAGGCCGTCCAGCTGACCGGCCTTGGCCTTGGCGGTGAGGTCGATGCAGAACGCGTTCAGATACTTTTTCTCCGGCCCTTTGGCAGCTTGCCGCTGACGGTTGGGGTTGGGACCGGAAGGACCTGCCTGCTCCCGGGAAGGTGTTTCGCTCTTTTGCATGGCATGGGGGAACAGATTCCCGTAGAGCCGACGCAGGATGTTATCCGTGCCGGTCTCCCCGATATTGTCGTTGCTCTGATCCACGTTCATGAGCTCGCCGCCCAGCAGCTCGTTGGCCTGCTCACAGATGGCATCCAGGTCCTCTTCCCGCAGACCAAGGTTGTTGAGCACGTCGTCGATGGGCTTCATGCCCAGCTCCTTCGCGCATTTGAGACAATAGCCTTCGCTCTTCATTTCCCCGTTTTCCATGCGGGAGACGAAGAGGACGGCTTGATTTTTTTTGCATCGCGCACAAAGCGCCGCCATTTGGCACCTCCAGATCGGTCGTTGATGATCGTTATTTGGCTTTGGTCGTCAGCTGATTGACGATGAGGGAGACAAGGACGCCGTTGAGCATGGTGAGCCGCATGAGGACTTCGGGCATAGCTTCCGGCTTCACCTCCACCCGGCAGATGGTCATGTCGTTTCCGGGGCGCAGATACCCCAGGGCGTAGGTGTCCGCGGTCAGGCCCTTCACCTGCATCAGCGCCTGCATCATGGCTTCGGAACGAGAAAGAAGGGCGTGCGTTTTTTCGCTGTGCTCATGGGTCAGCAGCAGCAGACGGACCATGTTCATGTTCTGCGCCACGCTCTGCCAACTGGCTTTCAATGCGCTGTCCATCTGTTCGAATTCCATCGCAACCCCTCCTTTCGTCCGGGAAATATAAATCTACTTGCATAGCATACGCTTTTGGAGGCGGTGATGTCAATTACCACAGACGCCTTTTTGACATGGGTTTTCATGTTTTTCACATTGCAAATCGGTTTTTGACAAAAAATCCCCTCTTCGCGAGGAAGAGGGGGAAAGGACGGATGGATCATTCGCCGCCGTCATCGCTGGGGGGACTGGGCGGAGGCGTGACCTCGATGGTACCCACCTCGACCTTCTTGGGGAACATGGTGTAAACCGAAAGGCCCAGGTCCTCTGATCTGACAAGCTGATTCCCTTTATAGTAGTCCTTAAAGGTGCGCACCTTAGATCCCTTGCTTCCCTTGGAAATGACCTTGGAATAGGTCGTGGGCTTGGTATCAATATAGGTGTATATCGTCTTGATGGGCGTGGAACCGGCATTCTTGGTCCTGATCTCTATCCGATCATACTCATCCGTTTCAAAGGGAATGCCGTAGATCTCCATGGTCAGGGTGTTCCCCGACGTATAAGCAACGATGATGATATCGCCCGAGGTATTGTTTTCAAATTTGAAGTCGATGATATTGCCGACGGAATTGATGGTGGCGTCCCTGCCGCGGGATACATAGCTCACAGGCATGCTGTGGTTGCGCCGTTCCACGATCTTCAGATCGGCAAGCAGGACCGCGTTGTAGAGAGTGGAGGAGAGCTGACACACGCCGCCTCCGGCCTGCTGGACAACCTCGCCGGCTTCATAGGCGCCGGCGTTTTTCCAGCCATTGGCACGGGTTCGCTTGCCCAGGGTTTCGTTGGTAGAGAAGACTTCGCCGGGCTTGAGGATGGTCCCGTTGATCTTCTCGGCGCCAAAGCGGATGTTGTATTTCCTGTTTTTGGTGCTCCCGGAAAAACTGGTGGTATATCCCCGTCCGCGCCTTACATACTTGCTTTGCAGCAGCTCTTTGGTGACGGTGGGCTCCAGCACCTGCATGGGAATGTCGATCGTTTCACCGGAAAGCGGGTCGGTGCTGAGGATCGTGGCTGTCAGCGCTGCCCTGTCGATACCCTTGCCCACAGCTTCATCCGTGTACACCAGCTGATTGCCGTCCATAGTGATGGTCGCGTTTACGGCGGGCGTATCCAGCAGATCAGCCAAATACCCCACATAGCGATCCACGGATTCCGTGTCGTAGTTCGGCGCAGGCGCGACGTCCTTTCCGGCGGCGATCTCGGTCACCTGAAGCATGAAGTCCTCATAGGGCACGGACGTGTCCCGCATGAGGGAGAAGGCCGTATTGACGGCGTTGTTAATGTCGAACTGCAGCTGAATGCCCACCGGTCCCTTGTCCGCCGGATCCCCGGGATCGTCATTGGGGTCGGGATCGCCTTCCGCCTCAGCTTTTACCATGTCGGGGTCTACGGCGTCGTCGTCATCATCCTCCTGAGGCTCGGCGGCTTTGGCGGAGAGAGCCTGGATGCCTTCCGCGGAGGTGGGGTAAATGTTGGTCCCGTCGAACAGAAGCAGATTGATTGTGAGAGGCTCATCCGTCAGCTTTTGCGTCACGGCGGACAGCGCCTCCTCCCGGGACATACCGCTCACATCCACCCCATATATGCGTGTGCCGGGCAGCATGGTGTCGCGGATGACGATGGCTTCTATCTCCCGCTTGTGCTGTTCAACGACAGGGTCCACCTCGGGGGTCCCCACGACGATGTTGGCCTGGCTCAATGTGGCAACGGCCTGAGACGGCGGCGCGACCGCGTTGCCTTGGAGGGTACGTGAGAGCGTCGATTCCTTTCCGCTCAGCAGAATGGCGCACAGCCCGCCGGCCAAAACCAAGACGCCGGCACAGGCGCCAAGGATCCAATATTTCTGTTTTCCGTTCAAAATGCTCATAGAGCCTCCTTATAACATCGTAATCATTTTATCGGTTTTTAAGGGGAATGCTATACCTTTTTGCCATGCTTTACAACAAAGTTACAAATTTGTGACGTTTGACTATCCAAATCGTCGGTTTTATGGTATGCTGTTCCCATGATACGGAAAAATCACCATTCCAAACCAGCCGACATGAGTCCCATGGACGCGGCACTATCCTATCTTTCGGCACGGATGCGTACCGTGCGCGAGGTAGAGGACAAGCTGGACGACCTTCAATATGGGGAAGGGGATATCCTCGTCACCGTGGAGCGGCTCAAGGAGCTGAACCTCCTCAACGATGAAGAGTATGCCCGGGAATTCGTGCGTTCCCGGTTGGCCTCCAAACCGGTCAGTCGGCAGAAACTGTACTTGGACCTGAAGAATCACAAGGTGCCGGAAGAGTTGATTCAAACGGTCCTGAACGAATTGCCCGAGGAAACGGAAGCGGACAACGCTCGGGAGGTGGCCATCAAGTATTGGCGGCAAATGAGCGCCATAGAGGAGCCGATCCGCCGGGAAAGGGTGCTGCGCCGCCTTATGAGCCGCGGGTTCTCCACGGAGGCCAGTCTGGCCGCTATCCGGCAGGCGGCGGAGGAAGCGGATTGAGGCGAATACTGGCTGCAAAGGAATATGCGCGGCTCCTGGAGAGCCTTTCTGAGGAGCAGACACAAAAAGCGGCTGCCGCCGTGGCCCATTCGGCGCGGGAGCTGATGGCGCGGTACGGGCTAAACCGGTTGGTGGTCCTCTTCGACGAGTCGTTGCGCCCCGTCGCCCTTCGCTCCCTTGAGCTGGTCTTAGGGATCGGGGTCGAAGCCACCGCCGCCGCGTTGAACACGGACGATCTTCCCGATCTTGCCGGCTCGCTGATCTGCGACCTGCTGCTTGACCCTGTGGGCCGCGGGACGGTCCGTGAAAAGCGGGCCGCCTGGATCGAAGCCGTGATCCGTTCCGGCCGGCCGATTCTCAGCGCGGCTATTCCGGCAGGGGTGGACCCCGACACGGGAGCGGTCGAACATGAGGCCGTATGCGCGCGGATCACCATAGCCCTGGAAGGGTATCTGCCGGGCCTGTTTCTCCGGGAGGGTCTCGATCATTGCGGAGAGATCCGGCCGGTGGGGGAAGAGGCTGAGGGCGCGGCAGGCACGTTTCGATTTGAAGCGTCCGACGCTCAGCGATCGCTGCCGCCGCGCAAGCGGACCGCCCACAAGGGAGATTCCGGCAAGGCGCTGCTGTGCGTGGGCTCGCCCAGATACGTGGGGGCAGCCCTGTTGAGCGCCCGGGCATGTCTTGCAGCAGGCTGCGGCATCCTGTTCGTCGCCTGTCCCGATGAAGTCCGAGCGGCTCTGCGGCGGCTGCCGGAGGCTATCGGCATACCCGTTGGATCGGATTGGAATCGGGAGAACTGCCGCCCGGCCATCCGTGCCATGGCGGAGAAGCAAGCCCTGGGCATTGGCTGCGGCGTCGGCGACGGCGACGTTTCGCCCCTCTTGGAAGCGGCGTTGAAAACAGGGCTGCCGCTGGTTTTGGACGCTGACGGACTGAACTGCCTTTCCCGACGCCGGGAGCTGTTTTCTCTGCTCCATGAAAAGGTGGTGCTGACCCCTCACCCGGGTGAGATGGGGCGCCTCACGGGGCTTCCTGCCCGCAGGGTGCTGGAGGATCCCCTTTCCCTGGCTGACGAGTTTGCTCATCTATGGGGCTGCACGGTGCTGCTCAAAGGGGCCGCCACTGTGGTTTCCGATGGCAAGCGGACGAGGCTGGTAGCGGAGGGGAACGCGGGCCTGGGCAAGGGCGGCAGCGGAGACGTGCTGACGGGGATCATCACGGGCCTGCTCAGTCAGGGAACGGAACCCTTCACGGCCGCGTGTCTGGGCAGCTATCTGCTGGGTGCTTCGGCGGTCAGAGCCTTTGCTTTGCTGAAAGAACGGATGCTTCGAGCCACAAATGTGATCGAGGCTTTGGAAGATTGGAACGAGTAAAAGGAGGTAGGAACGATGCTTCGCTTGGGGATCGACGTGGGAGGAACTTTTATCAAAGCCGGCGTGGTGGACGAATCATATGCCATCGTCCATAAGGTGAGCGTACCCACGGAGGGGGACGCGGGATACCGTCCGGTGGTACAGAACATTGCCCGTGTAGCCGAGCTGGCGGCCCGGGAGGCGGGTCGCAGCGTAAAGGATTTCGCATTGGTGGGCATAGGCATCCCGGGGCTGCTGAATCCCCGCACGGGCGTGGTGGTATCCGCCCCGAATCTGAACGGTTGGCGGGACGTTCCCTTCCTGGACGAGATCCGCAATCTCTTGCCCGCACCGGTTCGGGTGGGCAACGACGCCAACTGCGCCGTGGTTGGCGAGACCTTGGCCGGCGCCGCCAAGGGCAATGAAAACGTGGTCATGCTGACGCTGGGCACCGGCGTGGGCGGCGGTATCATCACCGACGGGCGGTTGTTCACGGGGGGTCATGGCTTGGGCGCCGAGCTGGGGCACATGGTTCTCCATATGGACGGCGAAACGTGCGGGTGCGGGATGGACGGCTGCATAGAGGCGTATTGCTCGGTCACCTCGTTGGTCAAGCAGACTCGCCGCGCCATGGAGGCGGACCCCACCTCCGCCATGCACGGGTACGCCCGGGAAGCGGGACTGGTGGACGGACGCACGGCTTTTGAATGCTCCAAAATGGGGGACAAAGCCGCCGCAAAAGTGGTGGAGGCGTATTGCCGGTATCTGGCCCGGTCCATCGGCTCCCTCGTCACCGCCTTCCGACCGGACGTGGTCCTGATCGGCGGGGGATTGTCCAACCAACGGGCATACCTGATGGACAAGTTGAACGCCCTGCTGCCCAAATATGTGTTCGCCTCAGATGTGATCGGCGTGCCGCCCGTTATTCGGGCCACCCTGGGAAATGATGCGGGCACCATAGGCGCAGCCTATCTGGACAGGATGTAAAAGAGGCAGCCGTGGACGTTCAGACTTTTTTACAGGTAATGCACACGGCGGAACGGTTGAAAGACACCGTACGTCACAGCTATACCTCCGGCGGTCGGCGGGAGAGCGTGGCGGAGCACAGCTGGCGGCTCGCACTGATGGCCTACTTTCTGCAGGATGAGTTTCCCGATGCGGATATGAACAAGGTCATGGAGATGTGTCTCGTCCATGACCTGGGGGAATGCTTCACGGGGGATATCCCCGCTTTTCTGAAAACGAACGGAGATGAGGGGCGTGAGGAACAGCTGCTCATGGCATGGGTCAGGTCCCTGCCCGAGCCATACGCCGCCAGGCTCCGTGAGCTCTATGGCGAGATGGCGGCCCTCGCGACACAGGAGGCAAAGATCTATAAAGCCCTTGACAAGATGGAAGCGGTGCTCCAGCACAACGAAGCGCCCCTTTCCACCTGGATACCCCGGGAGTATGAGCTGAACAAAAGCTACGGTTTCGATCAGGCGGCATTCTCCCCCTATCTTGCCGCCCTCAGGGAGCAGATGCGCCTGGACACCGAACATAAGATCGAAGAAAGCAAAAAAAGCCCGTGAGGGCTTTTTTTGTATGGATCGTTCAGAAAGAGTAGGGCATGTACTCGGACCAGTTGGTGAACAGCTCGTGTCCCGCATAGCCGATGCCCCGCACCGCCAGCGCCAGCATGAAGATGATGAAGATGATCCTGAGGGCGATGCGGATGGCGCTGATGATAGTACCGGCAAGCGCCAGACCGTGGCCCTTGTTTTCCGGCAGCTTCTTGGCGGCGCTCAACCCCATAAGGCTCAGGATAAAGCCGGCTACGGAGGACAAAAGACCGATGGGGAAGATGGGCAGCAGGATCAGAGAGCACACGAAACCGGCGATGGCCAGGCCGTTGCTGGCAGGAGGCGCGGCAACGGCAGCGGCGGCCTTTGGCTGGGAGGAATAGTTGGGATCGGAGCAGGAGGGAGGCAGCTGGGCGTTGGCGGATGTATACCCCTGGGAAGCATAGACAGGAGCCGCGGGGGATTCCACCGCAGCGTCAGCCGGTTCCGATGCGGGTTCGGGGTCCGCCGTCACGTTCTCCTGGATCGGCGATTCCGAAACGGTCTGCACGCGATGACCGCAGGAGGTGCAAAATTTGGCGGAATCGGGAAGAAGCTCGCCGCAATTGGTGCAATGCATGGTGTTTATCCTTTCAAGATCGTATTGGGAAAGATCGATCTTTCCAATATCATACTATACCCAATCTCTTTTGCGTGTCAAGGAGAGAAAAAGTCGTGGCTCTTTCGGCGTGGGTATGATAGAATATCAAAAAAGTCGGAGAGGAAACGATGGTAAGAAGAGAGATCGCCCCGGGAGAACGGCATTCATGTGAGGCCGGCAGTCCGCGGATCATACGCTATCAGGCCAGGGAGCAGGACGCGGGAAAACGGGTGGAGTCCGTGCTCCTCGGCCCGCTGCAGATTTCCCGCGGGCTGTTGTCTCGACTCAAAAGACGGGAGGACGGCATCTGCGTCAATGGGCAGAGGGCCTATGCCACCCGCATACTGCAGGCGGGCGATCTGGTCACGGCCCTGGTGGGAGATGAGGCGCCTCCACGCCGTTTGGAACCTGTGCAGATGGAACTGACCGTTCTTTATGAGGATGAGGATTTTTTGCTGCTGGATAAACCGGCCAATATACCGGTGCATCCCACCAGGGACCCGCAAGAAAGGAATCTGGAACAGGGGCTGCTGGCGTACCTCCCCGAGGGCGTGTATCCGCATTTTGTGAGCCGGCTGGACAAAGGGACCACGGGATTGATGCTGACGGCCAAAAACGGGTATGCCCATGAGCTGATGAAACGGCGTCTTCACACAGACGCCTTCTATCGAGAATATCTGGCGGTGGCGGAGGGGATCGTCGCTCCGCCCGCCGGCACGGTGGACGCCCCCATCGGTCTGGAGGACGGGTCCGCCTATCGGCACTGCGTCCGGACGGACGGCGCAAGCAGCCTCACGGTGTATGAGACGCTGGCCACGGGTAACGGACGGACCCTGCTCCGGCTGGCGCCTCACACGGGACGCACCCATCAGCTGCGGGTCCATATGGCATACCTGGGATTTCCTCTGACCGGAGATTGGCTGTATGGGCAACGATGCGGCGTGATCGACCGGCCCGCTCTGCATTCCCACCGCCTGATATTCATCCATCCGCTGTCGGGCGAGAGGATCGAACGGGAATCACCCCTGCCGCCGGATATGAGGGGCCTGCTTATCTGAACCGCCCTTTCAGCAGTTGCAGCCTTTGCTGACAGACTGCTCGGCTTGTCAAAAGGTTTTTTGACAAGCTGAAACCGCCTTTTTGGCGGTTTTTCCTTTTGTTAAAACTCATTCCGCGTTTTGGACGAGTTTATGACGCATTTTGTCCGAATATGGATGCTATGCTGGTCGTGACAAAAGGAGAGGATCAAAATGAAACGTATCATAAAAATCTGCTTGCGAATCTGTATGGCGGCAAGTTTACTCTGTATTTTGGCCAATGCGAGGGTCGTGAATGCGGCGGCGTCCAGGATCGTATGGCCCAACGCGCTGGAGGATGGGGCGGCGGACTGCATCATCGTTCCCGGCGCGCGGGTGTATGAGGACGGAACGCTTTGCACCGTCTTGAAAGATCGTATGGATACAGCCATCGGTCTCTATCATGCCAGAGTTTCAAATCGGCTGCTGCTGTCCGGGGATCATGGAACGGCGGGGTATGACGAGGTCTCGGCTATGAAGGCGTACGCCGTGAAGCAGGGCGTGAGGGAAAGGGACATCTTTCTGGATCACGCCGGGTTCTCCACCTATGAAACGATGTATAGAGCGTCGACTATCTTTGGAGTGAAAAGCTGCGTCGTGGTCACACAGACGTATCACCTGTATCGAGCGGTATATTTGGCTGAGAAGATGGATATGCAGGCATACGGCGTGAAAGCTGACAGAGGCGTGTATGATAGGATGAGATACTATCAGGCCCGCGAGGCTCTGGCCCGGGTAAAGGACGTGGCCTTTGCCGCCTTCCGGCCAGCCCCCACGTATTTGGGCGATCCGATCTCCCTCGCCGGAGACGGACGGATCACGGCCAACGCGCCGTTCATCCTGCCGGTCCTGACGGAGGGCAGATGAAGGAAAGGAAAATGCTTCGGGCAGATGATTGACTTTGCCGCTGCAAAATAATATACTGTTCCTGATCACAAGCGTAAGAAGGGAACAGGTATGATCCGTGTAGGTATCGTTGGCTATGGCAATGTGGGACGGGGCGCGGAAGCCGCCGTGCTGCAAAGTAAAGATATGGTTCTGACGGGCGTTTTCACCAGGCGGTCTCCGGAATCGGTACGGCCCCAGGGTGACACGCCCGTTTTGCCTGTTTCGCGTCTCATGGAGCGGGGAGCGGATGTGGATGTTTTGCTGCTGTGCGGCGGCAGCGCCACGGATCTGCCCGCGCAGACGCCGGAGCTGGCGCAGCGGTACTGCGTGGTGGACACCTTCGACACCCACGCCCGGATCCCCGAGCATTTTGCCCGTGTGGATGCGGCGGCGAAGGCGGGAGGGACCGCTGCCATCATCAGCACCGGTTGGGACCCCGGCCTCTTTTCCCTCATGCGGCTGCTGGGGACCGCCATCCTGCCCGATGGCACGGGAGACACCTTCTGGGGCCCCGGCGTGAGCCAGGGCCATTCCGACGCGGTTCGGCGCATCGAAGGGGTGGCGGACGCCCGACAGTACACCATTCCTGTGCAGAAGACGGTGAATGCGGTCCGCCGGGGAGAAAGCGGGTTCACCGCTAGGCAGAAGCACACCCGGGAGGTCTACGTGGTGCTGCAGGAGGGCGCCGATCCCCAGCGGGTGGCCCGAGACATCATCACTATGCCCAACTATTTTGACGAATACGACACCACGGTCCATTTCATCTCCGCAGAGGAGATGGCGGTGGAGCATTCGGCCATGCCCCACGGCGGATTTGTGATCCGCAGCGGGAAGCTGGGGCCGGCCCATCAGTATGATTCGCTGATGGAATTCAAACTGGAACTCAGCTCCAACCCCATGTTCACCGGCGCCGTCATGGCCGCCTTCGGACGGGCTTGCTATGGGCTCCATGCCCGGGGAAAGACCGGCTGCTTCACCGTTTTCGACGTGCCGTTGGGGCTTCTTTCGCCCGTGCCGGCCGATGAGATCAGATCCAAGCTTCTGTGAGTTATCCGAAAAAGAAAGGGAAAGAGACATGATTACCATTGAAAACATTTGCGTTTCCGGCTTTGCCGCCGCGCTCAGAGGCATGCGCAACCCGCTGAACAGCTGGAAGAAAAGCGACAGCACCATCACCTACGAGAACGGAGAGGAGATCGCCAAGATCGGTCCCAACGACCTGGATCTGATGAAGCGTCTCAGGAAGGCGGGCAGCGATCACAGGAAGTATCTGAGAATGATCAACGTCAGCATGGACATCACGGCCATGCAGCCCTGGTGGTTTGAATTCGACACCTACAAGGTGGGCACCGTTCGCAACTCCTGTTCCAAGATGCACAAGATCCATGCCAAGACCTTCACCGCGGCGGATTTCGCTCATGACGGCATCGACGAGGTCCCCTATGCCCAGGAAGCTCTGAGCGCCGTCATAGAAGCCTGCGAGCGGCTTCGGCTGGACTTCAACGCCACCAAGGAGAAAAAGTATTGGCGGGCCCTCATCGAGCTGCTGCCAGAGGGCTACTGCATGCGGGCCACGGTACAGCTGAACTATGAGGTGCTGCTCCATATGTACTGGTCCCGCAAGGATCACAAGCTCACCGAGTGGCACGACTTCTGCCATATGATCGAGGAGCTGCCCTACTTTAAGGAGGTTTGCCTCCTGGAGGAGGATGCTTGATGCTGCTCATCGGTAAACAACCGGCGGAACAACTCTATGAGGGGATGGACCGGCGCATACAGCTTGCCCCTTCCGTTCCGGGTCTGTTCGCCCTCTATGATCCCGATGACAAGCCTGCGGGCTGGTATCTGAGAAGCATCCAGCGAGCGGGGGCCAGCCATGGCATCCCGGTCTATGCTCGGTCCTTCTCTGAAGGCGTTCAGCGGCCTCGGGAACCTCTGGGCGGCATGATCGTGCTGAGCAAGACGCCGGAACCTATCCCCATTCCGGACGAGCTGGATGTGGATGGAACGGGCGCAAACAGCTTCTCCGTCCTGTATAAAGGCGGCCTCAAAGACTACCCCCGCACCACGCCCTGCACGGCGGAGGCATGCGTACGGCTGTTAGACTATTACGGCGTGCCCGTGTCGGGCAGGCATGCAGTGATCCTGGGTCGGTCCCTGACGGTAGGGCGGCCCCTGGCCATGTTGTTGCTGGATCGGAACGCCACGGTGACCCTATGCCACAGCAAGACGATAAACCTGCCGGAGATCTGCCGTCAGGCGGACATCCTTGTCTGCGCCACCGGCCGGGAGGGGTTGGTGGGCAGGGACTGCGTGCGTCCGGGGCAGACCCTCATCAACGTGGGCGGTGATGCTGTGGAGGAGGAAGTAGAGCCTGTGGTGGAGAACCTGTGTCCCTTTAAGGGCGGAGTAGGCGCTTTGACCTCGGCGATCCTGCTCAAGCATGTGACGGATATCCTGCCATGAAACGCATTGCCGTATTGACCGGGCCCACCGGCGGATTGGGCCGGGCATTTATGAACGAACTGATGCACGAGGATCTGGAGGAGATATGGGCGGTGGGAAGGAATCCGGCCAAGCTGGCGGACCTTTGCGCCGCCTACGGTCCAAAAGCGGTCCCGGTGCGCTGCGATTTAGGCGTTGAAGGAGAGGTGAGGGGACTTGCCCTTCTTTTGGCGGAACAGAAGCCGGATATCCGGTTTTTGATCAACAATGCGGGCGTGGCCAGAATGGGAAAGATCGAAGGCTTTTCCGACGACGAGCTGTCGAAGACCATCGAGATCAACTGCAAGACCCCCACGCTGATCTGCCAGTACGCCCTCCCGTATATGACCCGTGGCGCCAGGATACTGAACATCGCTTCCGCCTCGTCCTTTCAGCCCAACCCCTATATCGCCCTGTATTCAGCTACGAAGGCGTATCTCAGGTCCTATTCGAGAAGCATGAATTATGAGCTGAAGGACAGGGGCATCTCCTGTACCGCCGTATGCCCGGGATGGGTGGATACGCCCATGCTGCGCAGGACGCAGAACGGGAACAAGGTCAGGTTCCCGGGCATGGTTTCCCCGGAGAAAGTGGTCAAAAAAGCCATGAGGGACGCCAAAAAAGGAAGGGATATGTCCGTTTGCTCCCTGTTTGTGAAACAGGAACATCTCTGGAGCAAGCTCATGCCGCAAAAATGGTCCATGGCCATTTGGGGCCGTGCCGTCAAACGATATGTGGAGGATCAGAACAGCCTTCCGGCAAAATAGGTGACTGCCCCCAATATGCCGCCCAGGAGCGCGCCCAGCCATTCGATGGCGGCGAGCTCCTTTTTCATGAGCCCTTTGAGCAGCTTGTTGAGCTCCCGGGGCTGCAGGGAGCGGATCCGATTGACCACCAGACGTTTGATCTCGCCGGAGCTCAACAGCTGAGGCAAGGCGCCCAGGATGGCGGCGTGGATCAGCCCCCAAAGGTTGTCCTTTATTTTCGGCAGGGAGGATTCGTGCTTCTGCATGGTGACGGACAGGGGCGTGCCCAAAAAGGCGCCGGCTTCGGCATACACATACTGCCGCACGATATCCGGCAGGCTTTTCTCCAGTTCTCTGTCGATGAGCTTGCCCAATGTGCTGGCGTACATCTCCTCCAGACTGCCGCTGCGCAGGAAGGGGACCTTTTCGTCGGTCCTGTGGGAGAGCTGCCGGGCAAAGGAGTCGCCGAGCTTTGCCTGGGCGGCTTTTTTCACCAGATAGGAGCAGAGAAGGGCGGAAAGGTCCTCTCTTTTTTGGATATACTCCTCTTCTCCCAATGCTTCTATCAGCAGTTCCCGAGGCGTTTTCTCCGAGGCGGCGGCCGAAGCTATGAGTTGATCGAGCCAGGCGCAGACAGATGCCTTTGCTTCAGGCGTATCCAGGGCGGCGGATACCACCTCGCAGGAGAACAGCTCCTTTTCGATGAGCTCGCCCAGACTCTCCGCGATACGTTCCTGCTCCTTGGGAATGAGGCCGGGCGTGAAGGGCAGCTTCCATCTGCCCAGGTATTTGGGAGTATAGGGGCGAAACAGCATCTCCACCGCCAGGGTGTTGGTCCCATAGCCGATGATTGCGCCCATCAGAATTGAAAACAGAAGAGAAATCATAGGATCATTCTTCGCCGCGGCTGCGGTGGCTATGCTTTTTCTTCCCCGTGTGGAAGCGGCCGTTGATCACGGAGGCCATGACGAGGAGTCCGTTGGCCAGGGACAGGAGGGAGAAGATCCATAGCAGCCCCTTGGTGATGCTGTTCTTCAGAAAGTCCATGTTGGGGTTGAACGGGTCCAGCACCAGGAAAATCATCATCATGAGGGACAGGACGATGAGAATGGCTTGCAGGGTTTTGACGAACAGACGCATTTACGGTTCCTTTCCGAGGGTTTCTCGAATGATGAGGCAGTCGCTCACGGAGCGGCCGCCCTTGTAGGGGTCGTTGAGGATAGTGCCGCCATAGTAGATTTCCGCGGATCGACCGCCGTCCATGTTGTAGGCAGCCTTGCAGCCCAGCTCGGCAAACAGTTTCGAAAACTCCTCCAGCGTCATGCCGGAGGCGTCGTCGGTCCGACCATCCACCACCACAAAACAATAATGGCCCGGTTCATAGTATCCGATCCCCGAGCGCGGATTGGCGCGACGGATGTTCTTGCTGGTGTTCAGCTTTTCATCCGGGATGGGACGTCCCTGCTCGTCCAGCAGCATGGGGCCGAAGCACCAGGTCTGGTAGGCGCCGTCGGAGATGGCCTGCTCCAGGGAGAAAGCATCCGGGGAGAAGGTGCGCATGGTCCCGTCATAGTACAGGACGCACACATCACAGGCGCTTTTCTCCTGCCGGTGGACGATGCCGTTGCGAATAACGACGCCGGTTTTCTGGTTGCCGTAGTAGTCCCCCGTGATGGCCAGAAGGGCGTCGTGACGCTGGGCCATGCTCTTCACGCTTTCCCTCAGACTGCCATATTTATCCTTAGCCAAAACGGTTTCGAATTGACGTATGTCCGTCAGGTAGATGTCGGCCAGATAGTACATGGCGGTCTTCGCCTTGCCGTACTGGACCTTGCTGATGCGTATGCACAGGTCGGGGCTGGAATACCCCTGCTCTTGGGAGACGATATCGGCGGTAAACTGATCGGCAAACTTTTCCACCCAGGGGACGAACACCGCTGTGGGGGCGGGCGTGGACAGGGGCATGCCGGCAGGAGCGGTATCCGCGGGGGCAGGGGTAAAGGCGGTTTCCAGATCCATGATCGAGGCCATGGCCAACGGCGTGGGCGTTACGGTGGCGATGCCGTCGCTTTTGCGCTCCAAGGATCGGCCGTGGTGGAACCATGCAAAGGACAACAGACTAACGCCCAGCAGCAGAAGCGTGGCCGCTGCGGTCCGGATGCTTTCATATAGTATGCGCTGACGGCGCCTTTTTTCTTTTTTACGATCCATCGGCAAAGAGTATAGCACAACTGTCGCGATTCATGCAACAGCATGATTGAAACACCGGCTTTCGGGTCATCCTGTGCAGGGGGGATAAGCCGAAAGAGAGGAAATGCGATTGAACAAGGTAGTGATTTGCGGCGTGGACACCTCCACGCTGCCCACGTTGGGGCAGGGGGAGATGCGAGAGCTGTTGGAACAGGCGGGGCGGGGAGATAAAGCGGCTCGGGAACGGCTGGTGACGGGCAACCTTCGGCTGGTCCTTTCCGTGATCCAGCGGTTTTCCAACCGCTCCGAGCAGGCAGACGACCTCTTTCAAGTGGGATGCATCGGTCTCATGAAGGCCATCGACAACTTCGACGTCTCCCAAAACGTGCGATTCTCCACCTATGCCGTCCCCATGATCGTGGGGGAGATACGGCGTTTTCTGCGGGATTATACGGCGCTTCGGGTGTCGCGCTCCCTGCGGGATATGGCGGGGAAGGCCATGCAGGTGAAGAAGAGGCTCACCGACGTGCTGAATCGGGAACCCACGGTGGGTGAGATCGCCAAGGAACTGGGCATGGACGAAGGCGAGGTGGTATATGCGCTGGATGCGGTGGTGGACCCCGTCTCCCTGTTCGAGCCGGTGTTCCACGAGGATGGGGACGCCCTGTACGTCATCGACCAGATCCGGGACGAGGCCTCCGGCGAAGGGAAATGGTTGGACAGCATAGCCTTGGAAGAGGGGATCAGCCATCTCAACGAGCGGGAGCAACGGATCGTGAAGCTAAGATATTTTCAGATGAAGACCCAGATGGAGGTGAGCCGGGAGATCGGCATCTCTCAGGCCCAGGTATCGCGGCTGGAAAAGGGGGCGCTGGAGCGGCTGAAGAAATATATTTAGCTTGAATGGGTGTGGATTCGGGAGTATAATACACACAAAGTTTTCTGGGGGGAAAGCACATGAAAGCCAGGGATCGGATCGTGTCGTGGATGACGCTGCTTTGCTTTGTTGCCGGAGCGGCGCTGGGCCTGATCCGGCCGGACTGGGCGCGAGCCATTGGCTGCATCGGCAGCGCATATGTCACGGTCTTGAAGTATATGGCGCTTCCGGCGCTCATCCTGTCCGTGTTCCGCGCCGCCCTGGGGAGCGGGCGCAACGCGGCCGGGACCCTTCTTGGCGCGTTGGCCCTGTTTGTGGCCCTGTTCTCCGCCTCGTTCCTGCTTTGCGCCGTACCGTTTTCCCTCTTCTCACCCGGCAGGGGTTTCTCCCAAATGGGGACGACCCTTTGGCAGGGGGAGGGAGCTTCGCTCACCGTGGGCGGCATACTGCAAAACACCTTTTCTCCCAGGCGGCTTACCGGCGTCAATTCATTGTATTTCCCGGCCATCCTCCTGTCCTTCGCATTGGGTCTTCTGTGCGCAGGGTTAGGCTGGAGAGCTTTGGAAAAAGGAGCGGCGGCAGGGGAGCGCTTCTTTCAAACTCTTCTTTCCTGGGTGATGATGGCAACGCCTCTGGGCGTGTTCTCTCTGATGGCCTCATGCACGGCCGGCTTTGGGCTGAAAGCCCTCGCTTCCTCCGGGATCTATATCGCCTGGGCGTATGCAGGGTGCCTGCTGGTGCTGTTTGTGGTGATGATCCTGCCCCTGTGGGTTTGGTGCGGGGTACGCCCACGGCAATATTTCCAACGAACCGGGAGGCTGTTTTTGACGTCCCTGTCCACCTGTTCCTCGGCGGCCACTTTGCCGGAGACCATGCGGACCTGCCGGGAGGAGTTTCAGGTATCGGAGAAGATCGTCGGCATCGTGGCGCCCCTGGGGTGCACGGTGCACATGTGCGGCGGAGCGGTGTCCTTCTGCCTGCTGGGCCTGTTCGTCATGCAGATGGCGGGGCAGCAGGTCTCCTTGGTGACTATCCTCGCCATGCTCCTCTTTTCCCTGCTGCTGAACATGGCGGCGCCGGGCATCCCCGGCGGGGGGATCGTGCTGGGGGCCACCTATCTCGGCATGCTGGGCGTGGAGCATGCGGAGCTGTTTTTGGGCATGTACGCGGGGATATACCGTCTCCTGGATATGGCGTACACCTCTTTGAACGTGGCCGGGGACGTGACCGCCAACGTGCTGATCGACAGATGGGAGAAAAAGCGATGAAACCTTTGTACAGACAGGTGCAGCCCTCCGTGACCATGGGCCTTGATCAGCAGGCGCGAGAGCTTGCTGCAGCCGGGCGGGATGTGATCAACCTGACGGCCGGGCAGGTGGATCTGCCTATGCCGGAGGCAGGGAAGCGAGCCATTGAAAAAGCGTTGATCGAAGATCGTACCGGCTATGTCCCGGCAACCGGTTCGCCTAAGGTCAAGGCGGCGGTACGAAAACGGATGGGTTGGGACGAGGGGGAGGTGCTGATCTCCGCCGGAGCAAAGCCTCTGCTGAACGCGGCTGTGGCCTGCCTTTGCGGACCAGGGGATGAGGTGATCCTGCCCGCCCCCTGTTACACCAGCTATCCCGAGACGGTCCGCCTGGCGGGCGGCAAACCGATCCTGGTCCTCGGGGAAGCAAGTCGGGATTTCGTCGTGTCCGGCCAGGCCCTGGAACGGTGTATCACGGGACGCGCCAAGGCGGTCCTGCTGAACAACCCGGTCAATCCCACCGGAGCGGTGTACGGCCCCAAGGCTTTGCAGCAGATCATTGACGTATGCCTTAAGCATGATCTGTATTTGATCGTGGACGAGGTCTACAGCGCCTTCGTGTATGAGGGAGCCTTCGTCAGCGCATATGCCTTTCCGGCGGTGCGGGATCGGTTGATCCTGGTCAACAGCGCCTCCAAGGCCTATGCCATGGCGGGGCTTCGCCTGGGATATGCCGCAGCTCCCGCATCGGTAGCGAAGGCCATGGGCGCATATCTGAGCCATGCTCTGGGCTGCCCCTGCTCCACATCGGAACAGGCGGCCATGGCGGCCTTCACCATGGATGACAGCTATGGCGAACAATTGAAATCCATCTTCCGCGACCGGCGAGACAGGCTTTGCCGGGCTCTTTCCGCCATCGACGGCTTGATAATAAAAAAGAACGCCGGCGCGTTCTATCTGTGGCTGGACGTGTCCTCGTGGGATGACGACGTTTCATTTTGCCGGAAGCTCCTGGATCGTGAGGGCGTGGCGCTCACCCCCGGCAGCGCCTTCTGCTGCCCTGGATATATACGGCTGGCATACACCAAGGACATCTACGCCCTGCTGGAAGCGGCGGCGCGGATGAAGCGCTTCGTGGAACGGAACTACAGCAATGCCTCCGGCGTCAGCCGTTGAATCTCCGGCAACGCTTCTTCAGCGGTCAAAACGGAGATCGTATACCCATCCTGCTTCGTCGTGAAGAAATGATAGGCCCTATCCCGCCAAAGGTAATCGACCGTGGTGTCGATCTGCGTAAGCGACAGGGTGAAGCCCAACCCGGTCAGCTTCATGGCGCACTCCTTTCGGGTGAACACGACCAGCGGATCGAGCCCTTTTTCAGCGGGCAAACAAATCCTTTCCCGGACCGCCAAGGGCACGTGGCGGCCGCTTTGCTCCATATCCACGCCGATGGGCTCGTCGCTGATCCCAAGAAGCACATGTTCCCCGCTGTGGGAAAGGCTGAATTCCGGCTTTCCCGCCGCTAAAAAGGGCTTGCCGTAGGGGCCGAGCCGCAGATCGTCGTCTCGATGAACGCCCAAAAGGCCGGCCAGCAGCAGGCCCGCGCCCAGCGTCAGCCCGGAATGGGAACGATCGAAGGCAAGCCGTCGCCGCTCCGGGAGCCGGGGCAGGATGCGCGCCTCATGCATCTGTATGTTTTGGCAGGAGAGCAGATATAGTTTCATACTAAAATAATACCAAAGAACGCGCCGGAAAGCAAGGAGGGGGAACCGGCGCGTTCGCTATGATGGCCGCCTGCTGCTCCTCATGGGCTGGGAGTCTGGCGGAGAACTGGTAGGCTGCCTGTTTTCCGGCAGTACGTACTCACACCGGGGGCAAGGCAGGAGCCCAAACAATACATGCATGGCTGCGTTTATGCGGTGAGCATTCCTCCTTTCCTCTCGGGATGGCTACAGTATAGGGGACAAATGCGGCGTCAGTTTGTGCAAACTGCAACACAAACGCATTTTCTCTGTTAACATCCCGTGAACAGGGATTGGAAACAGAGAGGCGATGTGGTATCATTGGGGCATGAAAAGGTCAGTAATCATCTGTATATCGCTGCTGTTGCTCCTGTCCGGCTGCCGCAATAGGGAGCAGGAGACCATGACCGCGCCGGCCGAAAGCGTCCATGTTGAGATCGCCGCGCTCACTCCGGCCCCTTCCGCCATGCCGTCGGAAACGCCCTGGCCCTACCCATCGAACGAGAATCTGTTCGTCCCCGTGGCGACGGAGCCGCCCACGACGGAGCCGCCCACGCCGGAGCCCACGGCCGTCCCTGCAGAGACGCCTGCTGCAGAAAAGTATGTGGCGGGTGAGGGAGTTGAGACCGTGGCCTGGCTCAGCGATACCCAACACTACGCCAACTATCATATCAACATGAAGGTGCCCCCCGAGATGTACCGGACCGTGACCGGCTTTCTGCGGGACAAGGCGGACGAGATGCACCTGGTCTATGTGGTGCATACGGGGGACCTGGTCCACGTGAACGGAGACGAGCAGAATTGGAAAAACGCCCGGGAGGCCATGGATCTGATCCGGGATATCCCCACCGGTGTTCTGGCAGGCAATCATGATATGACCAAGAAGGGCGGGGGGTATAAAAACTACGGTAAATATTTCGGAGAAAAGCAGTACAGCCAACAGGCCTGCTATGGCGAAAGCTTTGAGAACAACCGGGGCCACTACGATTTGCTCACCATCTGCGGCCGTGAGTACATCTTTGTCTACATGAGCCATGCGCCGGACAAGAAGGCCATCCAGTTCATCCTGAAGAGCTTCCAGAAGTATCCGGATCGAGTGGGCATCCTGTGCGTCCACGATTTCATCACCACGGAAGGGACCCTTTCGGAGGCGGGCAAACAGCTTAGGGAACAGGTGGTAGCCAAGTGCCCCAACGTGTACATGGTCCTCTGCGGCCACCGGTACGGGCTCTACACCCTGGAGGACGCCTTTGATGACGATGGGGACGGGGTGAAGGAGCGCACGGTCTACGAGATCATGATGAACTACCAGGCCGCGGGCGACATAGGCGGCGGCGGGTATCTGCGGCTCATGCAGTTCGATGAGTCGGCCCACGAGATCCGCTGCGTGAACTACTCTCCCTATTTCAACGATTACGACTGGCTGGACGAACCTCATCCGCCGGAGAAGGATCACCGGTACGAGATGGACGAAAAGAGTGAATCCTTCACGCTGAAGATGCCTTGGGCATAACCGGCAGCAACAGATGAAAAGAGGACGGGCTCACTGCCCGTCCTCCAGCTTTTCCACGTTCTTGAGCTTGCTCTGTATCTGCCGGGTCCTGACGCCCACCAGCTGGTCCAAATCGCCGGACACCTGCTGCAGGTGCCGCTGAGAGGCTTCCAGCACGTCCCCGAACTTGTCGAATTCCGTACGGACGGAGCGCAATATCTCCCATACCTCGCTGGACCGCTTCTCGATGGCCAGGGTGCGGAACCCCATCTGCAGACTGTTGAGCAGGGCCGCCATGGTGGAGGGACCGGCCAGATTCACCTTGTAGCGCTTCTGCAGCTCTTCCACCATGCCCCGGTTCACGGCCTCCGCATAGAGCCCCTCGAAGGGCAGGAAGATGATGGCGAAGTCCGTGGTGGCGGGCGGCGCGATGTACTTGGCGGACACGTCCTTGGCTTCCTGCTTGAGCCGGGTGGTGAGGGCCGCCGCCGCGGCGGCGATGGCAGCGGAGTCGCCTGCGTCGTAGGCGTCCATCAGGGCGGCGTAGGTGTCGCCGGGGAATTTGGCGTCGATGGGCAGATACACAGGCGTTTCGCCGGAGCCGGGAAGCTTGACGGCGTATTCCACCCGATCGGCGCTGCCGGGACGGGTGGCCACGTTGGTATCGTACTGTTCGGGGGAGAGGATCTCCTCCAGGATGGCCCCCAGCTGGATCTCGCCCAAAATGCCCCTGGTCTTCACATTGGACAGCACCTTCTTTAGATCGGTGACGCCGGCAGCCACCTGCTGCATCTCCCCAAGGCCCTTATAGACGGCTTCCAGCTGCTTGCTGACCATCTCAAAACTCTTGCTGATCCGATTCTCCAAGGTGGATTGGAGCTTTTCATTCACCACCTGCTGCATTTGATCGAGCCGCTTATTGTTGTCCTCCTGCAGAGAGGAGAGCCGCTTTTCCATGGTGGTGCGAATGCCGTCCAGCCGTTCCGCATTGGTCCTTTCAAAGGAGCCCAACCGCTCCAGATTGGCCTTTTCAAAGGCGTCCAGCCGCAGCTCTACGCTCTGTTGGAAGCCCCGCTGATTATCGTTCTGCTGCCGGGCAAAGCTGCGCTGCCCGTTGTCCATGAGCTGCCCAAAGCCGCCCAAAGCGGAATGGACCGCGTCGTTCAGCTCGCGCCGCTGATCGGACAGCTTGTCCAGGATGTCTTCATAGCGGTCGGCGGATCGCTGCTGCCACACCAGAAAGATCAGCACAACGAGGGCGACAAGACATAGAGCGGAAAGGATCAAAACGGCTAAAACCATGAAAAGCCTCCAGAGCAGATTTGAACACAGTATACCATGAGCCAGATGATTCTACAAACGGTTTCGGCTGCCGGATCGTCTTAGGAACCTGATGGGAAACAGACGCAGATCACGTCGTTGAGCTTGCGGCCTTTGCTGGGAGAATTGATGACTTTGTCGATCCAGGACATGTGGGCGGTGGCGCCGCCGTCCAGATTATACGCCCGCACGCAGCCCAACGTATACATAAGCTGGCTCAGCTCTATCATGTTGAGACCGGCGGAATACTTGCCCTGCCGTCCGTCTACCAGCACCAGGCAATAATGCCCGGGCTCATAGTATCCGATGACGGAACGGGGATTGCGTCTTCCCACGGTGGTATTGAACTTGGTTTTCGGCTTGCCGTTGTGATCCAGCAGCTCCGGCCCAAAGTGCCAGCTTTGCCACGGGTCCTTCTCCAGGATCTCCGCCACAGAGATCGTTCCCGGTTCGTAGGTCTCCAGCACGCCGTTCTTGTACAGCACGCCCAGGTCCCAGGAAAACCTTTGCTGACGGAACACCTCTCCGTTGCGAACGATGAGCCCATGGTTATGCCAGCGGGCAAAATCACCGGATATGGCGACGATGCAGTTGTTCTTCTTGGCGATGGCTTCCATGGTGTTTCTTCCCCCCGCCGAATAGGATCCTTTGGCAAAGGCGGTGGTCAGGGAAGTGACGTCCTGCAGCAGCACGTCGGCCACATAGAAGGTCACCGGTCTGCTGTAGCTGAGCTCATCCCGGTACGCATTCCAGGTGATGGAGATGGAAGGATTGGAGTAGGTATGGTCGGTCAGGACCTCCTCCTTTGTAAAACGCCAGGCATACTTTCCGCCCAGCAGGCCGGCCGCTGTCGAAGCCGGGGTGGGCCGGGCGTCCGGAGCCACGGTGGGGGCGGGGGAGCTGAGGTAAGGCGAAGGCAGGGTGGGGATCGGCGTCTCGGCATATCGAGAGTGATAGACCTGCCGTCGGGCAGCCTCTGTGGGGCTGGGGAGGGGGGAGGCGCCAAAAGTGGAGATCACATGGCGACGGCGCAGCAGAATTGCCCCCAAAATGGACAGGATCACAAGGAGGATGCAGAGAAACAGGATCGGCATATGCCGCCTCAGCGCAGTCCTGTCTTGATCCATACCCTTGGCCCCTCCTTTGTCGTTCGATCCCATAGTATAGCATGTTTCGGCGAAAAATGCATGAGTTATAGAAAAGTTGACAAATTTATAACATACTGCGGTTTTTCTTTACAGGTGCGCGGGGAAAGTGTATACTGAATAAATCGAACCGGAAGGAAATCGTCATGAAACGGGTTTTGGGCAGCATCCGTCGGGCGGATGAGCGATATCATCTCTTTGAGAATGGGGATAAGGTGTGCATCGGCGTATCCGGCGGAAAGGATTCCCTGCTGCTGATGGAGGCGCTGAAGCTGTATCAGCGGTTCTCCCGGACGGAGTTTCAGGTGTGCGCCGTCACGCTGGATCTGGGCATCGTGGAGCAGGACTGGTCTTCGGTGATCGCGTTTGCGGAGCGGGTCGGCATGGACTTCTCCCTGATCAAAACGGATATTGGGGACGTAGTCTTCAACATCCGCCGGGAGAAAAGCCCTTGCGCGCTTTGCGCCAAGCTTCGCCGGGGCGCCCTGAACAATGCCGCCCGGGATAGAGGCTGCAACAAGGTGGCGCTGGGACACAACCGGGAGGATGTGATCGAGACGTTCTTCATGAGCTTGCTGTACGAAGGGCGGGTGAACACCTTCGCGCCGGTGACGTATCTGTCCCGTTCCGACGTGACCGTGATCCGACCGCTGGTGTTCCTCCCGGAGAAGCATGCCCTGTCCGTGGCCCGACAGCGGGAATACCCTGTGCAGAAGGCCAACTGTCCTGCGGCGGGCCACACGAAGCGGGAGGAAGCGAAGGAGCTTATCCGGCATCTGTCCACCCTGGTGCCGGACGTGGAGGAGAAGATGATCCATGCCATTGCCAATACGGATAAATACGGCTTATGGGACAGGATGCGCCTGAGATACGATCACCCTCTGTTTTCAGGCCCCGTGACGGAAAAGAACATTCCGGCTCACATGGATGATACAGAAACGGAAAAGATCATTCCGGCGGACATGGATGATACAGAGTAAAAATCGACCCCCTTGTTGCAAGGGGGTCGATTGTCATTTGAAAGCGCGATTCAGGCGTCCTTCTGGGGGACGGTCCCCTCGGGCTTGACAAACTGAGCGAACAGGTAGCCCTTCAAGTCAGTGCCGGCAATCTGAACATAGTAATACTCGCCCTCCTGATGGAAAACATATACCATCTGTCCCACCTCATATTGCCCGAGTTTCGTTGCGGTCAGGACAGGCCCATCCCGCAGGATGGCGGTGTTGGTAACGGACCCGCGAACGGTGCCTTCCGGCTGATCGTTGCCCGCGGGGGCTTCTCCCAGCGGGGTGAGGAGCTTGATGAACTGCTTGGAGATGTAGCCGTATTTTTTCGTATCATTCACCAGCACGAAATAGAAATCTTCGTCTTCGGCATACACGGTCAACTTCGTGCCGCTCTTCAAACCGGTGGCAATGATGGTGGTATTCGTGCTGGGCCCTTGACGCATGCGGACGCCGCTCTTGATAAGCTTACCCTCTGCAGCCCCGGCGATCATATCGGCCGTGGGCGCCGTGAGGGCGTTGGGGTCGTCGGACAGAGGAACGGTGGGCGCGGGAGAATCGGAGGCGCCGCCGCTGGGTGTTTCGGGGGCAGGCGTTTCAATGCCCGTAAGTTCCTCTTCCTGCGTGGGTTTGGGCGTGTTGGTCGGCGCGGGATGATACTCAGAGGCTCCTGGGGTAGCATCGGCCTGAGCTCCCTCGCCCTTGCTGCAGGCGCCGAACCCTTTGGTCGCGACGGCAATAATGATGAGGGCCAGCAGCAAAACTCCTATAGCAGCTAATACCAGATAGCCTTCCCGAGTGATAATCAGCTTTTTGCGCTTAGCCATATGCGTTCCTCTTTCCTTGTTTATATTTTTTCTGACATAGTATACTCCACTATTTGACATTTTGAAAGACCCAATTGTGTCAAACTTGCATTTTTATTTGGACAGGCGAAGAAATTTCCAATCAAATGGATCGGTTAGCAGATGCTAATCTATTGGCAAGAGAGATTGTTTGTGATAAAATACGTTCGTAACAATGTGCCTTTATGCGAAAGGCGATTGTTTTGCACCATTGGTTAGTCCGAAACAATAAGAACAAGGAGGATGTGTATGACTAGTACGAAGACCACGATCCCATTCACCGGCACAGCCGAGCAGAAAGCGGAGCTTGAAAAGGTCATTGCGGATCACAAGGGAAAGCCCGGCGCTCTGATGCCTGTGATGCAGAAAGCGCAGGATATCTATGGGTATCTGCCCATAGAGGTGCAGACGATGATCGCAGAGGGATTGGGCTGCTCCCTCGAACAGGTCTATGGGGTTTCCACCTTCTATGCCTGGTTCAGCCTGGAGCCGAAGGGCAAGCATCTTATCCGGGTCTGCCTCGGAACGGCTTGCTATGTCAAGGGTTCTCAGAACATTCTGGACGAATTGGTGAAGCTTTTGGGCGTGACCTCCGGCCACACAACGCCGGACGGTATGTTCACGCTGGAAGCCGCACGGTGCCTGGGCTGCTGCGGTCTCGCGCCTGTCATGATGATCGACGATCAGGTGTATGGCCGTCTGGTCCCCGGCGATGTGAAGGGTATCATCGATAAAGTTCGCGCCGAGTAACACTCCTATGAAGTTAGAAGAAGTCGCCCGCTTGGTCGGTGCAAAGGTATATACGGGAGAGGAGATGCTGGAGGAGGATATCGATTCCGCGTTCAGCAGCGATATGATGAGCGATGTTCTTGCCTATGCGCAGGATCAGGCGCTGCTTCTCACGGGGCTGAATAATCCTCAGGCCGTTCGTACCGCGCTGATGCTGGATATGAGCTGCATCCTCTTCGTCCGGGGCAAGGAACCTGCGGAGGAAGTGGTAGCGCTTGCAAAACTTAGCCATATCGCCGTATTGGCCACCGCCCTCACCATGTATGAGGCCAGCGGAAAGCTATACGAAGCGGGACTGCACAGGTGATCCCATGAGCGCAGAACCATTGCATGTTCATTATGATGTGGATGGTGGGAATTTTACTTCCGCCGGCGAAGCGTCCGTCAAAGTGAAGCGCCTGCTGCGGCAGCTGGGCTGTTCCCCCGAAACGATCCGTCGGGTCTCCATCGCCATGTACGAGGGAGAGATCAACATGGTCATCCATGCCAATGGCGGCGACGCCGATATCTTTGTGGATGACGCCACCATTCGGATCGTGCTGAAGGATACCGGCCCGGGCATCAAGGATGTGGAACAGGCCATGCAGGAAGGATATTCCACCGCGCCTGATAACATTCGCGCCTTGGGATTCGGCGCCGGCATGGGTTTGCCCAACATGAAGCGGTACTCCGACACCTTCAACATCGACAGCGTTGTGGGGCAGGGAACGACCATCGAGCTCGGATTTGAGAACAGGTAATCTGCAAGGAAGAGGAAAGCATGGAATACAGGCACTCCGTTTCACTGGATTTGGAAAAATGCAAGGGCTGCACCCATTGTTTGCGGCGCTGCCCTACGGAAGCTATCCGTATCCGTGACGGACATGCCGTGATCAACGCCATTCAGTGCATCGACTGCGGCGAGTGCATCCGTGTCTGCCCCTACAAAGCCAAGCGGGCTATCTGCGACAGTCTGGAGGACCTGGACCGTTCCAAGTATCTGATCGCTCTTCCGGCGCCTTCGCTCTTCGGCCAGTTTATCAACGTGACCGATGTGGACTACGTGCTGCAGGGCCTTCTGGACATGGGCTTCAACGACGTGTTTGAGGTGTCCCGCTGCGCGGAGATCATCACGGAGTACACCCGCCGCTACATGAAGCGTCCCGACATTCCCCGCCCGGCCATCAGTTCCGCCTGCCCGGTGGTGGTGCGGCTCATCACCATCCGCTTCCCGTCCCTCATCGACCATATCATCCCTCTGATGCCTCCCATCGAGCTGGCTGGACGGATGGCGAAGGAAGAGGCCATGAGGAAGCATCCCGAGCTGAAACCGGAGGACATCAAGACGGTGTTCATCAGCCCTTGCCCGGCCAAATTCAGCTGGGTCAAGAACGGGGACAAGGAGGACGATGTGCCCTGCGTCGATTATGTGGTGGCCATCAGCGAGGTGTATTTCAAGCTGCTCAACGCTATTAAGCCCAAGAACACGCCGAAGATCACCAGTGAAACCGGTATGATCGGCCTGGGCTGGGCTTCCTCCGGCGGAGAGGGCTCCGCATTGATGAACGATCGGTACCTGGCAGCGGATGGCATCGAAAACGTGATCCGCGTGCTGGACAGCATCGAGATGGGCAGCTTCCCCAGCGTGGATTTTGCCGAACTGGACGCCTGCAGCGGCGGCTGTGTGGGCGGGGTCCTCACCGTGGAAAACCCCTACATCGCTCAGGTCCGCCTGCAGACGCTGCGCCGGTACATGCCCGTCAGCCTCAATCACATACCCAAACAGATGGGGAATGTGGATGTGCCGGAGGATATCCTCACGGTGAAGCCGGCCACATTCGCCAATGTTTCCGCCCTGAACGTGAGCCGGTTTGAGTCCATACGCATGATGGCTGACATAGAGAACATCCATGAAAGCCTGCCGGCGCTGGACTGCGGCTCCTGCGGCGCGCCCAACTGCCGCGCCTTTGCGGAGGATGTGGTGAAGGGCGAGGCGAACATCGACGAATGCATCGTCCATATGCGGGAACAGCTGAAGAATCTGATGAGCGAAATGGAGAAGAAATCATGACCGTGTTTGAGATCAGGGATGCTTTGGGGCTGACGCCTCTGCACGAGGCGGAGGATCGGCCGGTCACCGGCGGTTACGCGGGCGACCTGCTGAGCTGGGTCATGGGACGGGCCGAAAGCGGCGACTGTTGGATCACCATCATGTCCAACAGGAACGTGCCGGCCGTCTGCACGCTGACGGATGTGGCCATGGTCATCTTCGCGGAGGATGTGACGCCAGACGATGCGGCCTTGGAAGCAGCCGTGAAAAACGATCTCAACTTTTATGGGTCTCCTCTGTCGGTCTTCGATCTGTGCGCCAAGGTAGCCGCCCTGCTCTCATGAACGCCTTTGCTGTTGATCTGCACATTCATTCCTGCCTTTCCCCCTGCGGAGAGGAAGATATGACGCCCTGCAACATTGCGGGGATGGGATATCTGAATGGACTGAAGATCATGGCGCTGACGGACCACAACACTTCGAAGAACTGTCCGGCCTTCTTTGCCGCCTGCCGTGCCTATGGCATCGTACCCGTAGCGGGGATGGAGTTGACCACCGCCGAAGACGTGCACATGGTCTGCCTGTTCCCGGAACTGGAAACAGCCATGGCGTTCGACAAAGTCGTGGAGGAGAAGCGGATGAAGATCCGAAACAAACCGGCGATCTTCGGAGAGCAGGTCATCATGGGGGAGGAGGATACGCCCATCGGGAACGATCCCTGGTTTTTGCCGGCCGCCACGTCCCTTTCCATTGAGGAAGGGGCCAGGCTGGTGCGGGACATGGGCGGGATCTGCTATCCGGCTCATATCGACCGGGAAGCCAACGGTCTCCTGGCCATCCTGGGCGCCTTTCCCGAAACGCCGGTGTTCACGCTGGCAGAGGTCCATGATGAGGACAAGCGTGATCTGGCGGAAGGACGAAAGATCCTGGTTTCCTCGGATGCCCATCGCCTGTGGGAGATCAGCGACGGCAGCTTCTGCGTGCATCTGGACATCGATCCGGAGGCGGGAGAGGAAGCCGTTCGAAAAGCACTGTTTGTCATGCTGGAGAAGAAATCATGAAGGAACTGTCGCTGAACATCCTGGATATCGTGCAGAACTCCATCTCTGCGGAGGCTACCCTAATCAAGATCCTGTTGGCCGAAACGGACGAAACATTGCGCATCACCATCGAGGATAACGGCAGAGGCATGTCCCCGGAATTCCTTTCTACGGTGATCGACCCCTTTTCCACCACGCGCAAGACCCGCAAAGTGGGCATGGGCATACCCCTGTTCAAGCTGGCGGCGGAGCAGACCGGCGGCGAGCTCACCATCACTTCCCAAACGAGGGATATGAGCCCTGACGATCACGGCACCGTCATTTCAGCCTTCTTCTACAAGAATCATATGGATTTCACACCCTTGGGGGATGTGGTATCCACATTGATCAGTCTCATCCAAGGCTGTCCGGAGGTGGATTTTCTCTTTGAACATACGTTGCCCAACGGGACGACGGTCCAGCTGGACACGCGGGAGATGAGGGAAGCTTTGGGAGACGAGATCCCCCTCAACAGCTTTGAGGTCCTGGAATGGGCCAGAGAGAGTTTGAACGAACAATACGGTTTTTAGGCGAAAGCTTACGACATAACCAAAAACTACGAAAGGAAAAAAACTATGAAAAGTCTTGAGGAACTTGCAGCGATTCGGAACAAAATGAAGGATAGGGTCGCTATCCGCGAGAACAACGGCGA
>CADCMN010000004.1 GCA_902802575.1 uncultured Eubacteriales bacterium
TGGATCGGTATGATCTTGTCTTCAAGCCCGTTGTCCCGTATTCTCACATAGTTTTCCGTTGCGGGAATCCAAAGATCGAACGCATAGACATGTTTTGCATCCGTTTCATTGGCAACAAAAAGGGAGGTCAGGGCATATCCGCATCCAAGGTCCAACGTCCGGCCATATCGTACGTCTTTCGGACTTCTGCGGATCAATTCATCCAGCAGTCTGAATGAATTGGGCCCCATCAAATACTCTTTTGTAAAATATTTTTTGTATTTTTCAATGTTGCTCATTCTATTCACCCTTCCTGTAACCCTTCAAATTCCGATTTGAATACTTGATTGTACCATAGATACAATGAAACAACCATAGTCAATTCAGAGGAAAATCGAGAATCGCAGTCGTCCGGCGCCAACGGCCGAAGCCGCCTTCTTCCACAGCCGGAAAGGAAGTTGACTTTTGGGGGATTTTCGATATACTGCTTCTATGAGCATATTCAAGAAGAAAAATCGCCCGGTCAAGCTGGGCCAGGCCAAGAAAAAGCTGTTTCTGCGGCGGGAAAGCCGCCACATCCTCATGGCGCTGCTGGCGGTAACGCTGCAGGCCCTGTCCATCCTGTGGTTCTACCGGCCCGCGGGCATCGTCTCCGGCGGCGTCACCGGTATCGCCATGCTCCTCAACTATGCCACCGGCGGCAACATCCAGAGCTGGATCCCCATGGTGGCCCTGAACGCGCCGCTGCTCTTTTTGGCGTATCGGGAGCTGCATCTCAAGTTCGTTATCTATACCGCCCTCTGCACCCTGTACTTTTCGCTGATCTACGCGGTCCTCGAAAACCTGCCCCAGCCCCAGATCTTCGACATGACCAACCCGGTCATGCCGCTCATCAGCGTCATCTTCGGCGCGGTCCTCAACGGCGTCTTCGGGTCCATCGTCATCCGAAACGGCGGGTCCACGGGCGGCTTCGACATCGTGTCCCTGGTTCTGAGCCGCAAGGTGTCCTTCCCCATGGGCACCATCTCCATGGCCTTCAACATGGTCATCGTGGGGGCCCTGGCCTTCGTGAAGGGGATGGAGGTGGCGGCCCTGTCCATCATCGCCCTGTTCACCTGCTCCGTGGCCTTCAACAACGCCCTCATGGGCCTCAATCGGAACAAGACCCTGTTCATCATCTCCGACAAGTGGGACACCTTCGCTCATGAGGTCATGAGCACCGTTCACCGGGGCGTCACCTACATCCCGGCTCGGGGCGCCTACACCAACGCGGAGCGGAAGATCGTCTACATCATCGCCAAGACCGTGGAGGTGGCCACCATCCGCCGCATCGTCCTCACCCACGACCCCCAGGCCATCATCTCCGTCATCGACACCAAGGAGGTCGTTGGCAGGGGCTTCACGGCGAACAACTGAAACCGCATACAAACAAAGGGCCCGGCATCGCGCCAGGTCCTGTTTTTTTCGACGGGAGGGGCAAGCCCGTCCCCTACAGCGCTGCAGCGTGACTTTCGCGTTCTGCCGTAGGGGCGATTCATGAATCGCCCGCCCAAGTTCTCAAGTTCCGTTTTCGTTTCGCACAAACGAAAAAACTTGTCATTCTGAGCGGAGCCGGAGGCGGAGTCGAAGGACCCCTGAACGCAAAAGCTTGCGGAGGGGAAAGCAGCTCGCCGCACCCGGCGCCGTTCAGAGATCCTTCCGCTCGCTCACTCCGTTCTCTCGGTCAGGATGACAAGGGGGGCGGGACGGGCAAAATGCGCACGCGCGGGCGGCCCCTGCGGATGTTGTGGACCAACCTTCGCGGCCTGCCGCAGGGGAGGGGCTTGCCTCGGCTGCGCACTACAGCGCCAAATGATACAGCCGCTCCTTCGGGCGCTCCGGCCGGAAGGTCTCCACCTCGCCCGCATAGGTCCAGCCGAACTTCTCATAGAGGCCCGCGTGGGCGGTATAGAGGTACAGCTCGGTCAAGCCCGCTTTTCGGGCGTTGTCCGGCACGGTCTCAAGCAGGGCCCGGCCCACGCCCCGGCCCCGGAACGCTTCGGCCACGTACACGTCGATGAGCCACGGGTACAGGTCCGGCCGGCAGTAGAGATCATCGATCATGGACAGCTGGTACATGCCCAGGGCCCGGCCCTTTTCCACGGCCACGAAGGTCTGGGGCAGCCGGGTCCGGTTCAAAGAGTGTTCCAGGGTGCAGCGGACCTCGGCGGAGCTGACGCCGTCCCGGACGCCCCACCAGCGATAGTTCCAGTCGTAGACCGCTTCGAACAGCGGATCGTCCGCGCTTTCCAGTCGAATGATCTCCATAGACGCCTCACTCCCGGTCCGTCCGCAACGTCAGCCCCTCGGGCAGGTGATATATGTCCGTTTTCAAAAAGAGGGGATAGAAATACTCGTCCTTTAGCCGCTCGAAGGGCAGCCACTGGAAGTCATGAACGTGGCGCCGCTCCGGCCCCCGGAACCGGTCGCCCCTGAGGAGCAGGTCCGTGCCCGCAGCGTCCAGCAGGAAGTAGAGGCACAGCTCGTGGTAGTCCGCCCGAACTACGTCCTCGTTGAAGAAGGACTGGCTGAGCCACAGGGGCCGAAGGATCTTCGCCTCGATCCCCAGCTCCTCCCGGACCTCCCGCAAGACGGCGTCCTCCGCCCGTTCGCCCATCCTGACCCGGCCCCCGGGCAGATAGAAGTAGGGGCTGCGCTCATCGTGCATGGCCAGTATTCGCTCTTGATCCAGCAAAACGGCGCACACCCGATAGTTGAACCGCCCTTCCTTCGTTTCAAAGGTGATGTCCATAGGGCCCCTCCTTCCCGTATCGTCCCCTTATTCTAACTCAGGGACCGCAAAAAAGCAAGGGCGATGGGCTCTGACCGCCCCGGTTGCGGGGATTTTTTGTGAACTCAACCAATGGGTGATTCCACAACCGGGAAAAATATGGTACACTGAACGGGACACAGGCGGCAACGGCCGCCAAATCGAGAAAAAGGAGCGTGCAGATGATACAGGATATCTTGACCGACAAAAAGTATCTCTTTGCCTCGGGCGCCAACACGGAGCTTCGGGCCCAGCGGAATCTGAACCGGCGGGCGGTGCTCTTGAACGGGGCGCTGGTGGGCAACGTGCGGACCGAGCAGTTCGGCGTGTCCGCCAGGGTCTATGAAAACGGCGTCTACGGCTTCTCCTCCACGGCAGAGTATACCGACGAGACCGTGAAGGACGTGCTGCAGGCGGCCAGCGAGAACGCGGCCTTCCTGGCCCGTCACGCCGGCAAGGGCAAGGGGCCCCACAAGGCCATGGCCCCGGGCCGGATCGTCACCGCCTACGACCTCACCGATGTGGAGCAGCGGACCTATATCGAGTTTGCCCAGGCCCTGGACAACTACATCGCCACCAAGTACCCGGATCTGGTCAGCCGGACCGTGGTGATCACCTGCGATTCCATGGAGAAGCTCCTGTGCGTCAGCAACGGCTGCGACGGCCACAGCGTCCTGCCCCGGAGCTACATCTATGTGATGATGACCGCCATGGGCGCCGACGGCAAGCCCGTGGAGCTGTACAAGGTCATCGGCGGGGGCTATGGCACCTTTGACAAAAACTACACCAAACCCGAGGACTGCTTCGCCGAGATCGACAAGCTCTACGACCGCATCCAGCAGAAGGCCAAGGACGGCGTCTATCCCGATGCGGGCACCAAGACCGTGATCCTGGGGGGTATCCTCTCGGGCATGCTGGCCCACGAGGCCGTGGGCCACACCGTGGAGGCGGATCTGGTCATCGGCGGGTCTGTGGCCGGGCCCTGCCTGAACAAGCGGGTGGGCAGCGAGCTCGTGAATCTGGTGGACTTTGCCCACACGGCCTTCGGCCGGCCCACGCCCCTTCCCGTCTACGTGGACGACGAGGGCACCGCCGCCACCGACGCCGTGCTCATCCAGGACGGCATCCTGGTGGGGTATATGAACAACCGGGAGAGCGCCGAGCGGTTCAATATGGTCCCCCAGGGCAACGCCCGGGCGTACCTGTTCTCCGACGAGCCTCTGATCCGCATGCGCAACACCGCCGTGCTGCCGGGCAAATCCAAGCTCAGCGATATGATCGCCTCCATCGACGACGGCTACTATCTCCTGGACACCAACAACGGCCAGGCGGACACCACGGGCGAGTTCATGTTCGGCGTCACCTTCGGCTACGAGATCAAGAAGGGCAAGCTGGGGCGGCCGCTCCTCGACACCACCATCTCCGGCGTGGCCTTCGACATGCTCAAGACCGTGGACATGCTGTCGGATGAAATGATCTGGGCCAGCTCCGGCATGTGCGGCAAGAAGCAGCCCATGCCTGTGGGCATGGGCGGTCCGGCGGTCAAGTGCCGGGTGAACATCGGCGGACGATAAGGAGGGAAAAGCCATGATCGAAACTTTGAAGAAAACGGCCCAGGACGCCGTGGCGGCTCTGCAGGCAGCGGGAGCGGACAAGGCCCAGGCCAGCGTGTCCTACACCGTTACCCATGAGTTCAACGTGGACGGGGGCGAGTTCAGCCTCTTCCGCACCCTGTTCGACAAGCAGCTCGCCATGACCGCCATCCAAGGCGGCCGCAAGGGCGTCGTCGCCCAGAACCGGTACGACGAGGAGACCATCGCCGAGAGCGCCAAGGCGTGTCTGGAGGCCGCTCACTCCGCCCAGCCCGACGAGAACTGGGACTTCGCGCCCCTTTCCCAGAATGAGGACTTTGTGCTGGGCGAGGTGAAGCCCGACACGGACAAGCTCTTCTTCCGCTGCCAGGAGCTCATGGCGGCGGTGAAGGAGCGGTACCCCAAGATCATCATGGAGCAGATGATCGTGGACCACAAGGAGGTCTATAGAGCCCAGGCCAACTCCTACGGCGTGCTCTTCTCCGCCCATCAGGGCTGCTACGAGGTGCAGCTCATGTTCTCCGGTCACGACGGGGACAAGGCCTCCTCCTTCTTCGGCAGCGGCGTCATCACCGACAGCCTGGACAAGCCCTTCCTGGAGCTGGGGTCCATCGCCGAGGACTTTGAAAACGTGGAGAAGCAGATCGAGACCACGGTGGTGGAGGGCAAGTTCCAGGGGACCATGGTGGTCATGCCCGGCTGCGTGGGCTCCCTGTTCTATTCGCTCCTCTCCGATTTCGCCGGCGAGGGCGGGCTCCTGTCCGGCACCAGCCCCTGGAAGGATAAGCTGGGGGAGAAAGTGGCGGACGACAGGATCACCATCAGCCTGGCGCCCCTGGATGAGCGGATCGTCTGCGGCAGCCGGACCACCGGCGAGGGGTTTAGGGCGGAGGATTTCGACGTCATCCGCAACGGCAAGCTGAACGCCTTCTACCTGGGCCTCTACGCGTCCAACAAGCTGAAGCTCCCCCGGGGCAAGAACGACAGCTTCAACGTGGTCGTGGCTTCCGGCGACACGCCCATCGCGGACATCATCGCCTCCATCGACAAGGGCATCCTGGTGGGCCGGTTCTCCGGCGGTCAGCCCTCCTCCAACGGCGACTTCTCCGGCGTGGCCAAGAACAGCTTCCTCATTGAGCACGGGAAGATCGGCCCGGCCCTCTCCGAGACCATGATCTCCGGCAATTTGGCCGACATGCTCATGCGGGTCCGCGATATCTCCAGCGAGCAGGTGGCGGACGGCATGTCCGTCCTCCCCTACATGGCCTTCGACGGCATCACCATTTCGGGAAAGTAAGGACGAATCGTTTCTTTTGCCGCTTTTTCTTTTCGGTGGAAAGAAAAGCGGCGGAAAAAGAAAAGCACAAGAAGAAAAGAGGGCTGTGCACATAGCATAGTCCTCTTCTTTACGCTCTTTTGGGCGGCTTTTTTCCTCCCACCATGTTACCCCGAGCCTGTCGAGGGATCGCTGTACGAAGAAATTTGAAAAAATCTCATCTTTTTTCCAAAAAACACTTGACTTTCCCCCTGGTGGAAGCTGTATACAAGAGAGGAAAGGACGAGGAAACGGCCATGAAGATACAACAGGTGGAGGAGCTGGTATCCATCAGCAAGAAGAACATCCGCTTCTACGAGGAGCAGGGGCTCCTAAGCCCCGGCCGGGCCGAGAACGGCTATCGGGAATACGGCCAAGGGGACGTGCTGCGGCTCAAGGAGATCAAGCTCCTCAGAAAGCTGGCCGTTCCCATCGAGGATATCCGCGCCGTTCTGAAGGGGGAAGTCTCCCTGGACGCCTGCCTCACCCGACAGCTTCGGGAATACGACCGGCAGCGGGACAGCCTCGCCGCCATGGAGGGCGTGACGAAGGAGCTGCTGAGCCTTCCGGGCGTCACCCTGGCGGGACTGGACGTGGAATCGTGCCTCGAGAAGATCGAGCGCTTGGAGAAGGAGGGACAGAATTTTATGGATGTATCGAAGCGGGACGTGCACCGCAAAAAGGCCACGGGGGCGATCCTGGGCGCGGCCATCGTCATCGCCCTGATCCTGCCGGCCCTGATCGGCATCCTGTGGGCCAACGGGCAGGACCCCCTGCCGATCCCGGTGCTGATCGCCATGGTCGCCGTGCCCGTTGTCGTCATCGCCTGCATCGTGGCGGTGCTCATTCAACGGATCAAGGAAATCAAAGGAGGAGAAGAAGATGAAGCTGCTCAGTATTGACAACGTGCCCGGCCAACAGATCGAGGCCCTGGGGATGGTGAAGGGCGCCGTGGTGCAGACCAAGCACTTCGGCAAGGACTTTATGGCGGCCCTCAAGACTCTGGTGGGCGGAGAGATCGTGAGCTACACCGAGATGCTCAACGAGGCCCGGCAGATCGCCGTCAAACGTATGGTGGACGAGGCCAAGGCCCTGGACGCCGACGCCGTCGTTGGCGTCCGCTACGGGTCCGCCCAGGTCATGCAGGGTGCCGCCGAGGTGCTGGCCTACGGCACGGCGGTGAAGATCCTGGGACCCAAGGAAGGGACGGTGCGGCTGTGAGCGTTCCCACCCTGTCCATGGTGTTCATGGCTCTGGCGGCGTTGTTCTGCTTTGCCATGCCGGTCCTGCTGCTGATCTATTATCGAAAGAAAGGCGCGGACATCCTGCCCTTCTTCATCGGCTGCCTCGTGTTCGTGATGTTCGCCTTGATCCTGGAGCCCCTGATGCATCAGCTGGTGCTGAAGGTGCTGCCCGTGGGGAAGACGATCATGGGGAACACCCTGCTCTATGCCCTCTACGGGGGCCTGGCCGCCGGCATCTTTGAGGAGACCGGCCGGTTTTTGGCCTTCAGGACCGTGCTGAAAAAGCAGTTGGGGAACGACCGCAACGCCCTTATGTACGGGGCGGGCCACGGCGGCATCGAGGCCATACTGATTGTGGGCCTTACCTACATCGGCAACATCGTCATTTCGGTGCTCATCAACGCCGGACAGACGGATATGCTGACGGCCGCCGCCACCGGCGAGACGGCGGAACAGCTGAAGACCGTCTTGGATTCCCTGGTCGCCACCGCCCCCTGGACCTACCTCCTGGCCATCGTGGAGCGGATCGTGGCCGTCACGACCCACATCTGCCTGTCGGTGCTGGTCTTCTTCGCTGTGAAGAAGCCCGGCAAGGGCTGGCTGTTCCCCCTGGCCATCCTCCTGCATGCAGCCCTCGACGGGATCCTGGTGATCCTGGCTGCCCACCTGCCCGCGGCGGCGGTGGAGGGGTGCCTGGCGGTCATGACCTTGGGGCTGGTGCTGCTGGTTCGGAGCGTGTGGAAAAAGAATGCGGCAGCGTAGACAGCACGATTCACAGACGGGAAAAGGGACGAGGTTTTCCTCGTCCCTTTTTGTATAGCGATGCTGCTTTGAAACCGATAATCACCAGATGCGGTAGGCCATCAGGAAGTGGCTGGTCCAGTATTTGGTGTTGATGCTGCTGCGGATGACCACGCAGCCGCTGGAGCTGCCCGCGTCGATCATCTTTCCGCCGCCCATGTAGATGCCCACATGGCCGGTGGACTCACTGCTGCCTTTGAACACCAGGATATCGCCTCGTTTGAGGTCGCTCATGCTGGTGATCCGGGTATACTTGCTGCAGGTCCGCCAGCGGACACTGGTCATATAGCTTTGGTTCACGCCCGCCTGCTTCAGGCACCAGTAGACGAAGCCGGAACAATCGAAGCTGTCGGGCCCTTTGGCGCCGCGCACATAGGGACAGCCCAGCCGGCTTTCAGCGGCTCGGATCAGGCCTTCCACTCCCGTGCCATAGTTGCCGACCGGCCGAGGCGAGGCCGTGGCGGTGGGCTTCACAGTGGGTGTGGCGGTTGGCCTGGGCGTAGGCGTGGCCGTGGGCTTGGGGGTAGGCGCAGGCGTGGCCGTGGGTTTTGGCGTCCTGGTGGGCCTGGGTGTGGCCGTTACCTTCGGCGTGCGCGTGGGCTTCGGCGTAGGCGTGGCGGTTGCCTTGGGCGTCCGGGTGGGTTTCGGCGTGGCCGTGCGCTTGGGCGTCACCCTGGGCGTAGCGGTCGCCTTCGGCGTGCGCGTGGGCTTCGGCGTGGGGGTAGCTGTGGGCCTGGGCGTCCGGGTGGGCCTGGGCGTGGCCGTGCGCTTGGGGGTCACCCTGGGGGTGGCGGTGGCCTTGGGCGTGCGCGTGGGCTTAGGCGTGGGGGTAGCTGTGGGCCTGGGCGTCCGGGTGGGCCTGGGTGTGGCCGTGCGCTTGGGCGTCACCCTGGGCGTAGCGGTGGCCTTCGGCGTGCGCGTGGGCTTGGGCGTAGGCGTGGCGGTGGGCTTGGGCGTCCTGGTGGGCCTGGGTGTGGCCGTATGCTTGGGCGTCACCCTGGGCGTAGCGGTCGCCTTCGGCGTGCGCGTGGGCTTGGGCGTAGGCGTGGCGGTCGCCTTGGGCGTGGCCGTGGGTCTGGGCGTGGCCGTGGGCTTGGGCGTGCGCGTGGGCTTGGGCGTCCGGGTGGGCTTGGGCGTCACTGACCGGGCGGATTCGGACAGGAGCGCTTGGAGCGTCTCCGGGCCGGCTTTACCGTCCACCGCAAGATCGTTGCGGCTTTGAAACTCCTCCACCGCGTGGACCGTGGCATCGGAATAATTGCCGGTGACCTGGCTGGCCTTCAAAAATCCGTGCTTCAGCAGCAGCCGCTGAATGGCGGCCACGTCGTCGCCCCGGGCGCCTGCGGAGAAGGCATGGGTGGAAGTATGGTCATCGTTTAGCTGTGACAGCGTTCCCAGGCTCAGATTCCCGTCGGCAATGAGACCGTTGTCCTCCTGAAACCGCTTTACCGCCTGGGCGGTCAATCGGCTGTAGACGCCGTCGGGAGATGTGGTCAGATATCCCAGCGTCAGCAGTCGTTCCTGCCAGGAGAGGATTTGGTCGGACTTGTCTCCGATCCGCAGGGCGTTGGCCACGGGCTCGTCCCCAAACAGGGTTTCCAGCACCACGGAATCCACCGAAGTGCCGCTGCCCAGCTTGTTGCGTTCCCTAAAATGCAGCACCGCATCCGCGGTTTCGTCTCCGAAATACCCATCCGCCGACGAGGCAAGATACCCCAGCTCGATGAGCCGCTCCTGGATGCTTTCCACTTCAGCCCCCTTGTCCCCGGGGAGTACGGAATAGAGAGCGGCGTTCTCGTCGTTCAGCTTCAAAAAGGTTTTTTCGTCGCACAAACCTGTTTCGGGCAGGCCGTTGCGCCGCTGGAACAGGGAGATGGCGGAGGCCACGCCGGCCCCGTATATATCCTCCGGCTGTTCAAAGTCCAGATATTCCAGGCTCATGAGCCGGATCTGGATGTCCAGCACGATGGGAGAGCGCATGCCCACGCCGATCACATCTCCATTCAGGGGGTTCAACGTGGGGGTGGGCGAGGGGACTTCGGTGGGTATGGGGCTGGGCGTGGGGGAAGGCAGGGCCTCCGGCGTGGAGCTCACCTCCACCGGCGCGGCTCTGTCCTGGATCTCGGGGGTGGGGGTCACCTGAACCACATGTTCGTTTCGATCCAGGTCCGGCTCCTCCACCGCCGCCGCCTGGAAGGATCGGTGCAGATATTCCCGGGCGTAAAGACCGCCGGTCAGGAACAGACCCAGCACAACGACAGCCAGGAGCCAGACCAGCACCGCAGTGGTCCTGTTCCGCTTGTTTTCATGCTGTGCGCGCCGTTCCATGATGGTCTCCTTTCCCGGTTTCTCATGTCCTATTGTAGCGAATATATGCGCTCATTTTGTTAACGCCTCGTAAACAAAGTGCGGGAAAGTTGCAACAAAATGCTGTTTGCCGGGCCGAAGACAGCGCCGCCAAATTAAGAAGGGATATGCTGAGGGCATAGCATAGGTCGAAAAAATGGGGAATATCTGTTGCTTTTTGCTTATTCAAAAGAAAGCGAAGCACGGCGTCGTGCCGCGCTTCGCCGGATGTGCTGTTGTTTAGGAAGCCGGGGTGAAGGAGGAAAGGAGCTCGTCCATCACGGTGCAAGTATGCTCATAAGCATTCCCGGGGGCTAACAGGTTCAGCCCGTACAGGCGCGTGCCGACGCCCCAGAAAACGTATTTGCATCCGTACAGCTGATCGTTTGCGAGGAGCTCGAAATCCAAGGCCCGGCCCGGATACCCATTCACCAAACAGGCGTAGGGGCGTTCACTGACCAGGGTGGTTTGGAGGCCGGAGGCCGCATTCGCCTCCGCCTCCTGCCGGTAGCGGCTGAGCAGGACCCCGTCCAGATCATCCGCCGTAAAGGAGAACCCAACATCCATCGAGAAGAGCATCATCCGCTCTTGTCCGCCGGGATCGCTGAGCACGTAGGAATCGGCAGCCTCGGTCAGGACCCAGTCCGAGTTGACCAGCAGGAACGCGAAATCCATAGCGTCCTTCCCGCTTTCGATCATCAAATCCCGCTTCAGGGGCGGTGCTTCCGTGGGGATGGGTTCGGGGGTCGCGGTCGTCTTAGGCACGGGAACGACGCGGATCGGGATCGGATCGGATTCCAACAGATAGGGCCATCCGGTGCTCTCCTCATAGATCATCAGCTCCAGGGTGTAATACGCAGCCGCGGTATCCGGGGCCTCTCTGCGCACGGGGCCATGATAGAGGAACACGTAGTCGTTACCGTTCATATAGACGTCGGGGAACGGCCATTGGACGCTGGTCGGCGCGGCGAAGCACCAGCCTTTGCCCAGGTAGACGCCTGCTTCATCGTACCAGCGTGTGCAAAAACTCATGCGGGAGAAGGCTTGGTTTTCGAACACATATTCGCTTTCATGGCCTGGTTGCGGGTGGAGCGAACCGTAGAATGCGACCTCATCGATACCGTCCTGCCGGGGCGTGACCTGCACCGTGACCGTCGGCTCCATCGGCTCGGGCATCCTGACGATCTGCTGGGAAGTCGTCATACGCTGGATGACACCGTCGCTCTCGTAGGCGCAGACGATCTTTAGAAGCGACCCGGGCTCAAAGGGCCCGATGTCAGCGCACCACATCTCACAGCCAGTGTTGAGGTTGAAGTAGGTCCCCGCCGTTTCCGTGGCGCTGTAAGCTGCATCCCGGACATCCTCAGCTTCAGCACAGTAGACCGGACGATACAGAACAGGATCCTTTCGCCGTGTCAGTTCTGTTTCCTGTCCTTCGGGATCCACCAGATAGAAGGAAAACTCATCCTCCGAATAGGTGGGAACGTCCTCATAAAGGGACCGATAATCCATGTATCGGAAATGAAGCACCTCCGGCTCCTCAGGCGTCACGACACAGCATTCGATTTCTATATACGACGTAATATCCACCACGTCCATAGGTTCGGGCGCAGCGGTCATGACCACGCCGCCCACCGCGACGGCCGCCGCCACAACCCGAGGCATCCGCTTGAACCGCTGCCCCCTGCTCTGAGGCTGCTCCTCCGCCGGGGCCGATTGGGACGGTTCTTCGGGCGGGGTCGGCGCCTGCTCGCCCTGGGGGGAAGGCTCGGAAAACTCGGCGCTCCAGGCGGGGGAGCTGTGCTCGCTATCCCACGGAGGCATAGTGTGCTCCCGGGCCAAGTCGATCGGGGTGATTTCTTTCATACGGCTTTATTTGCTGTGAATGTCCAGCTGCGGATAGGGGCACTCTACGCCCAGCTTGCGGAAGCCCAACAGCAGATCATGATTCAGCGTTCGAATGCCGTTGTAGATATTTTGCTCCTTCACGTTCACAATGAACTTCAGCGTGATGCCTGAACTGCCCAGGGCCTGGACCCCCCAGGTATTTGGGCGCGTCCAGCATGTCGTCCGTATGTTTCTGATAGATCTCCTCCATAAGGCCGGGGATGGACGCCTCCAGGGATTCGAGATCGGTCTCATAAGGGATGTCGATGGTGCTGGCAGCGATGGAGACACGATCCGACCGGTTCAGGATATTCTTCATGTCGGAATTGTTGATGATCTTCACGTTGCCGCCCACGTCCATAAGACAGGTGGCCCGAATGCCGATTTCACAGACCGTGCCGCGGAAGCCGTTCACCTCCACGATGTCGCCAACGTTGTATTGGTTTTCGAAAAGCATGAACATACCCGTGATCACGTCGGCGATCAGGCTTTCGGCACTGAAGCCCACCACCAGGGTCAACACGCCCACGCTGGCCAGGATGCCGGTCACGTTCACACCCAGGATGTACAGGCCCCAGCAAAGGATGACGATGGCGGCCACATATTTTCCCAAGCTGGCGAAAACCGTGACCAGCGTCTGGGCACGGTGACTCTTGGGCTTCAGCAGTCCCAGCAAAAAGGTGATCGCCGATTCGCAGAACAGCACCAGCAGGATCATGGCGAACAGCGACACGACGATACCGTCGAGCTTTGTTTTCAGCAGGAACAGGATTGCGGCCAGCACGAACAGGACGATGAGACGAATGAGGTTCTATTTCATGGACTCCTCCTCAGGTGGGGTGGGTATGGGGGAAAGAAGAAGCTGACGAGCTGAAAAAGCGCTGTCACAGGCGTTTCAACTGCTGTGGATATGCTATCACAGAAGATTTTCCCTCACAAGCAGTTTGGCTTAAGCGGTAGCAAATTCGTCTCGAACGGTAGTAAAAAGGGATGTCCGCTCATGCTGCATACGGATGCGGGCGGTTCGCCGGCAGCTATTCCGCCGCCAGGCGTTTGAGGGACTCGGCCATGAAGCGGGTGTTGAAGAGCATCTCGGAGAGGAGGATGCACTCGTTGGCCACATGGCACTTGTCCGGCCGACCGGGCTGGGTGACGCCCACGGCCACGGCGTTTTTGAACTCCCGGGCGTAGGTGCCGCCGCCGATGGAGATGGGCTTGGATACCCGGTCGCCGGAGAGCTCCCCATACACGTCCATCAGGGTGCTGACCAGCTCGGTCTCGGGGGCGATGTAGTGGCCCAGGGAGTTGGACCGGTCCTTGACGGCAAAGCCCAGGGCGCCCATGCGCTCGTCGATGGTCCCCGTGAGCTGCTCGAAGGTCATGGAGGCGGGGTAACGGATGTCGAAACCGATGGTGACGCCGGTCTCCTCAGCGGTAAGGATGGTAGGGGCCAGCGTCAGCCGCCCGGAGGCGTCGGTAAAGTCCACGCCCAACCCCTCGCCATGGTTGAAGCCGTACAGGACGGACACCAGGCCTGCGAAGGTCTCCTTGTCCGCCGCAGGCACGTCGCTTTCCGCAATGGCCTTCACCAGCTTCATGAGGGCGTTGTCCGCATGGTCCGGCATGGAGGCGTGGCCCTCCTTGCCCAGCATATGCAGGGCGGGGACCGTGCTGGCGGCTTCGCCGGGGATCACGTTGCCGGCGGTGCCCACTTTCGCACGGACGGCGCAGGGGTATTGCTTCTCAAAGAACATGTGGGAGATATTCATCTCGGAATTGACCACGGGGTAGGTGGCGTCAGGCGTGAAGGCCATGGTGGGCTCGCCCTCCACTTCCCGATACCGCTCCATGCCCGTGGAGCCCCGCTCCTCGTCGCAGCCCAGGAGGATGCGGACCCGGCGCTTCATCTTCGCCCCGCTCTCCTTCAGGGCGTAGAGGGCGTAGAGGGCGGACACCGCCGCGCCTTTGTCGTCCGCCGTGCCCCGGCCGTACATGGCCCCGTCGTGGATCTCGGCGCCGTAGGGGGGATATTTCCAGCCCGTGCCCTCGGGGACCACGTCCAGGTGGGCCATGACCGCCACCAGCTCATCCCCCTCGCCGTACTCCACCACGCCGCAGCGGGCCTCCACGTCCCACACCTTTTCAAAGCCCAGCTTTCTGGCGATCTGCTGGGCCTTCCTCAGGGCGTTGAACACGTGTTCCCCGTAGGGCATGCCCTCCTTGGGCTCCCCCCGGGACACGGAGGGGATGCGGATCAGCTCCTGCAGATCCTGTACCTGGCTGTCGAAGCTTTTTTCAATGATATTCAACATGACAAATCCTCCCTTTTGTTTCGATGAAACCATTGTACCACAGACGGCCGCGTTCTGCCACCGTTTCTTCACGTTTCGTTCCTTGAATCCAGATTTGCGTTGTGATACAATACTCTCTTGATTAAGGGAGGATATGGGATGTTCAAAAAAGAGTTCAACCGGATACGGAGCCTGCTGCCGGGGTACAGCTGGGGATGGCTGTTCTTTTTGATCGCCGTCCAGTGTACCGTGTTCTGCGCCACCCGCATCCCGCTGGTGTATATGAACAAGTTGGATTTGTCCATCCCTCTGGACGGGAGGATCCCCTTTCATCCCGTCTGGATCGTGATCTACGTGCTGGCCTTTGCCTCCTGGACCGTGACCTGCTTTCTCCTGTTTCGACAGCGAAAGGAACACGTGTACCGCAACTGCGCCGCCTACCTTTTGACGCTGGTGCTGACCGGGATCATCTTTATGCTGGTGCCGGGCGCAATGGAGCGGCCTGAGGTGCCCGGAAGCGACTTCTTTTCCTGGCTCACCCGGTTCATCTATTTCGTGGACCAGCCCAACAACCTGTTTCCCTCTCTCCACGTGATCTGCAGCTATTATTGTTGGCGGGCTCTCTGGGACACGGAGGGGATCCCCCTGTGGTACCGCCGGTTCAACTTCATCTTTCTGCTGTTGGTTTGCTGCTGCATCCTGTTCGTGAAGCAGCATGTCATCGTGGACATCCCCGCAGGCGTGCTGGTGTCGGAGATCCCGCTGCAGCTGGCCCGCAGGTTCCGCTGGGAGCGGCTGGGCTACGCCTTGGAAAAGCGCATCGAAGAGAAGAAGACGGGCTGTTCCTGAGATGCTCCTTTGCCCGAAAAGAAAGGAAAGGATATGAACTTTGTAGTCAAACCCTTGACCGAGGAAGAGGAAGCCCTCATCGAAGAAAGGATCAATGTATACGCCGATTCCATGGCGCCGTCAGAGCCCCATACCGAGGAAGAAAGCCTCGTATTCAAGGCGGAAGATAAGGAAGGGAAGATCGTCGGCGGCTGCGTCGTGAACATTTATGCCTGGGGCCGGGCGGTGCTTGCCCAGCTGTGGGTGGATGGTCGGTATCGCCATCACGGCCTCGGTTCCCTGCTGATCCGCGCCGCCGAAACCGCCGCCCGGGAGAAGGGCTGCTATTATCTGTGCCTCGGCACCGCGGATTATATGGCGAGGCCCCTGTATGAAAAGCACGGTTTTCGGGTGTTCACCGTCAACCGGGACATCCCCATGGGGCACGAGAGCTGGTCCCTGTCCAAGCGGCTGGACCAAGCCGTTCCGGACTACATTCCCAAGGACAACACCGCTGCGGAGCAATACCATGTCAAGCCCGGCTCAAAGGAAGACGCCAAGATCATCGACCAGGGACTGGGCGCGTTCTGTGAGGAGGTCGTGCCGGACAGGCATGCGTATATCCCCCTCAGCCGGAAGCTGATTGACGGGGACGGCAATCTGATCGCCGCCGTCATTTGCGGGATCGGGGAAGACGACACCGCCGATATTGACGGCATCTGGGTGGCGGAAGGCTACCGGCGGCAGGGCATCGGCACCCGGCTGTTCGGGGATGTGGAGCGCGAGGCGAAGGAACATGGCGCCTACGTGATCCTGTCCTATTGCTGCGACTGGGTATCGGGCTTCTTTTTCCGAAACGGTTTTTATTCCCCGAGGCGAGCTTTCAGATTATCCCAAGGGCCACACGTCCTACGAGCTCGAAAAGAGAATCTGACGGAACGCCCTGTTTGGCGCCCTTTGGCGGCCCCAAAAGGCGCGGAAGAAGGGCGAATACCCGGTTGTCAAAGGGCCGCCGGTTGTGATACAATATGAGAAAATGATCGGGAGGGAAGAAACCCATGAAGCAACTGAATCTCACGCCCCATATCGGCTGTGCGCCGGAGGATTTCGCCAAGACCGTGCTCATGCCCGGTGACCCCCTGCGGGCGAAGATGATCGCGGAGACCTACTTCACCGACGCGGAGCTGGTCAACAACATCCGTGGCGTCCAGGGGTACACCGGCTACTACAACGGCAAGCGGGTGTCCGTCATGGCCAGCGGCATGGGCATGCCCGCCATCGGCATCTACTCCTACGAGCTCTTTAACTTCTTCGGCGTGGAGAGCATCATCCGCGTGGGCTCCGCCGGCGGCATACACCCCGATCTGAAGCTCTTCGACGTGGTCATCGGCCAGGGCGCCTGCTACAGCAGCGCCTTCGTGAACCAGTACGCGCTGCCCGGCACCTATTCCGCCATCGCGGACTTCGGTCTCTGCCGCAAGGCGGTGGAGGTCTGCGAGCAGCAGGGCCTGCGCTACAAGGTGGGCAACGTCCTCTCCGCCGACAACTTCTACAGCGACGCCGTGGATCAGACCACCTGGGCCAAGATGGGCGTGCTGGCGGTGGAGATGGAAGCGGCGGCCCTGTACATGAACGCGGCCCGGGCGGGCAAGAAGGGACTGTGCATCTGCACCATCTCCGATCTGCTTTCCGGCGGCGAAGCCGCCACCCCCGAGCAGCGGCAGAACGCCTTCCACGACATGATAAAGGTGGCGTTGGAGATCGCCGAATAAAGCAAAGAGACATAAAAAGCAGCCCTCGCGGGGCTGCTTTTTCGTCGTGTGGATTCAGTTCCTTCTCCGGTTGCCGTTCACCAGCATGAAGAACCGGAGGAAGGAGAGGAGGGACCCCAGAGCCGCAAGGACGTAGGTCCAGGCGGCGGCCCGCAGGACCTTTTTGGCGTCACCACGGTTGGCGTAGTCGATATATCCGCCCCGATCCAAAAGCTCCAACCCCCGCTGGCTGGCGTTGAACTCCACGGGCAGGGTCACCAGCTGGAAGAGGAACATGGCTCCGTAGAGCCCGAGGCCGATGACCGCCAGGGGGTAGAGGTTCATGAGCAGGCCGATCAGGATCATATAGGGGCCGAAGGAGGCGCCGATATTGGCCACGGGCAGGACGGTCGTGCGCCAGCGGATGGGGGCGTAGTTCTCCTGGTACTGGAGCACATGGCCGATTTCGTGGGCGGTGATGGCCAAAGCTGCCACGGACGAGGAATTGTACACCTCCGTGGACAGGCCCACGGTGCCGTTGCGCGGGTCGTAATGGTCCGTCAACGTGCCCTGAACGGGATGGACGGTGACGCTGCTGCCATTGTCCATGAGCATCTCCTGGGCCACCTGATAGGCGGGGGTATGACCCGCGGCAGGGACGGTGTTATAGCGTTTGAAGACCCGCTTCACCTTGCCCTGGGCGATGAGGCTCAGGACGAACACCACGATGAGAGCCAGCATGATGGTCTCATAGCTGACGTAGACGCCGAAAATCTGCATAGGAAAGCCTCCTTCCCTGTTGATACCAACAGTATACCACCATTGAGGCGAATTTACCATTGCACCCTGGAAAATTTGTGGTATACTAAGGAGAAACTTTTGTGAAATGAGAGGAAAACGCCATGCTGAAATTGCGTGATATACAGAGGGCGCCGGAAGCCCACACGGGCAGGATCACCGTGGGCGGCTGGGTCCGCACCGTGCGGCAGGGGAAGGCCATGGGCTTCATCGAGCTCAACGACGGCACCTGCTTCAAGCCCATCCAGGTGGTCTTCGAGAACGACGAAAGGGACCTGGGCAAGGGCCTGTCCACGGGCTGTTCCATCGCCGTGGACGGGGAGCTCGTTTTGACCCCCGACGCGCCTCAGCCCTTCGAGGTGAAGGCTGATAAGATCACGATCCTGGGCGAGTGCCCCCCGGACTATCCCATGCAGAAGAAGCGGCACACCCTGGAATACCTGCGCACCCAGCAGACCCTGCGTCCCCGGACCAACACCTTTGAGGCGGTCTTCCGGGTCCGGTCCGTGGTGTCCGCGGCCATCCATGAGTTCTTCCAGGACCGGGGCTTCGTCTATGTCCACACCCCCATCCTCACCAACGCCGACTGCGAGGGCCGGGGCGAGATGTTCCAGGTGACGACCCTGGACCTTGACAAGCTCCCCCGCACCGAGGACGGTAAGGTGGACTATTCCAAGGACTTCTTCAAGAAGCCCGTGCACCTCTCCGGCACCGGCCAGCTCTACGGCGAGGCCTTTGCCATGGCCTTTAGGGACATCTATACCTTCGGCCCCACCTTCCGGGCGGAGTACAGCTTCACCCCCCGGCACGCGGCGGAGTTCTGGATGATCGAGCCTGAGATGGCCTTCTGCGATCTGGAGGGCGATATGGAGGTGGCCGAGGCCATGGTGAAGTACATCATCCGGGCGGTTCTGGACCGCTGCCCCGACGAGATGCAGTTCTTCAACAAGTTCATCGACAAGGGCCTCCTCGATCGGCTTCACAACGTGGTGGACAACGACTTCGGCCGGGTCAGCTACACCGAGGCCGTGGAGATTTTGCAGAAGTCCGGCGTAGAATTCGAGTACCCGGTGGAGTGGGGCACGGACCTGCAGTCTGAGCACGAGCGCTACCTCACCGAAAAGGTGTTCAACAAGCCCATCTTCGTCACCAACTACCCCAAGGAGATCAAGGCCTTCTACATGCGGGAGAACGACGACGGCAAGACCGTGGCGGCGGCGGATCTGCTGGTCCCCGGCGTGGGCGAGATCGTGGGCGGCAGCCAGCGTGAGGAGCGGTACGATGTCCTGAAACAGAAGTGCGACAAGCTGGGCATGGACATGACCGAGTACCAGTGGTATCTGGACCTTCGGCGCTACGGCGGCGTGGAGCACGCGGGCTTCGGGCTGGGCCTGGACCGGATCGTCATGTACGTCACCGGCATGACCAACATCCGCGACGTGGGCCCCTTCCCCCGCACCGCGGCGAATCTGGAGATGTAAATCGGACAAGCAGTAATATATGGATTAAGAATGGCACGATCGTTTTGTGATCATGCCATTCCTTTTTTCAGTTTGAGAATTATATTTTATTTACTATTTTTCCCGGCTTTGTTTATCACAACACCAACACCAATCATTATTAAGGCAGGTACACACATCCACTCTCTGCTGCCGACAGCATCCGGATTGGAATAATACTGACCATTCGCGCCTTGGTATCCAGTTATCGTGCCCGTTGCAGCACCGATAATGAATATAATAATTCCAATTATTATCAGAACCTTCCCAAAATTTGACATATTATCCTCCTGTTTCCATTCTGTTATACTATAAATAATAAAGAATCCAACTTAAATAACTGTCTATCTATAATCCTTTTTCAATATGACATCTCCCTGCTTCAAACTTATTGGCGTACCATTTGGATCAAGATAAACTGAAAATGATTGAGAAAAACCATCGTCTGTAGTAACGGTGAGCTTGACCCTATTGAGGAATGAAGATACTGAATAACGACCTCTTCCACTATGGCTTGGAATGAATTGTCCATGAATTACAGTGCTATCCCTGCTTGAAAACGTATTGTTGTTAGAGAATGAATAATGGATGTCTAAATATTGGCCCCCACCATAATCTTTGTGGTATGTAAAAGAAGTTCCAGCAAATTTAGGTTCAATAATCTTTGCCTGTTCTACACCTTGATATGCAAGTACAGCGAAAAGAGCAACAGCTAAAACTAAGCCGACCACAATAAGGATAATTGTCGATTTATTGTTCTTTGGCGTGTCTTTCGACTCTTGGTTTATGATTTTCTGCTGCATCGATATCATACCTTCCTTACTTTACCTTCCGAACGGTCATTTCAAAGTTAAGAGCGATGTCACATAATTCTCTAATCGCCGCAATAAAAGAGGGCAGGTTTTTCTTTTTTTGATATGCGTTGATTTTTTTAACCAGTTCATCATCTCTCGGCCCAAAAGTGACAAGTTTTTTCATACGTATTCCTCCAATAATCCTTTCTTTTGTGAACTGTATAGACCGAAATAAGCCTATACAGTTTATTATAAAGTAGCATATCTGTCTATATAATTCAAGAGAAAATGATTTATATGGGCGGAAACAGCATGGACTATTATGCGATTGGACAAAGGATACGAAGGGTTCGAAAGGCTTCAAGGCTCTCCCAGGAAGAGTTGGCAGAGCTGATTGGCATATCGACCACACACATGAGCCACATCGAAACGGGGAACACCAAGCTCAGTTTGCAGGTGCTGGTGTCCCTTGCGGAAAAGCTGGGTGTTCGAACGGATGATCTGCTGTTTGATGATGCGCCTGTTTCTCGGTCAGCAACGATAGACGAATTGGTTCAGGCACTGGACGGCTGCACTGAAAAGGAGGTGCGGTTCGTGAAGGAGCTGGCACAAGCCGCCATTCAGGCGAAGAATAAATACCTGTGATGCGTAGATAAGCTCATAGAATAGGGATCGGCAGAACGCCGATCCCTATTATGTATAAATAACGTTCCCAAATGGCTTACACAGGGCATCATATTTTCTTAACACCTTGTTTCCTTGACGAAAGAGAGGGGTTAGGGTACAATAGCGGGGCTATGAAGTACGTTATCGCTATATTAAAAGGAATTCTGGTGGGCCTGGCTGTGCTGATCCCCGGGGTCAGCGGCGGGTCCATGATCATGACCATGGGCATCTACGAGCAGGCCATCTCCATCACCAGCCGGGACAGGAAGGTCCGGCGCGGGGCCATCGTGTTCCTGATCCCCTATGTCATCGGCATCGTGGTGGGCATCCTGGGCCTGGCTTTCGTCATCAAGTGGCTCATGGAGCACTATCTCTTCGAGACAGCCCTCTGTTTTATCGGCATGATCCTGGGGAGCCTGCCCATGCTCTATAAGAAGGTGAAGGGGCAGAAGTTCTCCATTATTGGCGCAGTGATGTTTGCTCTGATGGTGGGGATCATGATCGCCCTGCCCCATCTCTCCGGCAACGCGGGCGGCGAAGGGAAGCTGACCATGAGTCTGGGCGGCGCACTGATGGCCGTGATCCTGGGCTTCATCGGCGCGGGCACCATGATCGTGCCGGGCATCTCCGGCTCCATGGTCATGCTGGTGCTGGGCTACTATAACGACATCATCGGCCACATCACGGGCCTGAAGGAGGTCGTGAAGGGGGGCCTGTCCGGCGCGGCCATCCCCTGGGGCCACGTGTTCGCCCTGGGCTTCTTCGCCGTTGGCGCCATCTTGGGGCTCCTGCTGGTGAGCCGGTGGATCAAGTGGCTGTTGGGCCATTGCCCCGTCCCCACCTACTACGCCATCATGGGATTGATGCTGGCCTCTCCCTATCCTATCTTCATCAAGTCCGGCCTGAACTTCGCCGGCATGGGCGCGGGGCACCTCGTCGCGGGCGCGATCACCCTTGTCCTGGGCTTCGCCCTCGCTTTGTTCCTCGACAGGCAGGGAGAGAAGGCCGAGAAGGCTTGACAAATGTATAGAATCCGACTATACTTCCTCTTGATCGCAGGGGCGGCCGTTCCGCTGGGAACGACCTGAGAAGCACCCTTGGAACCTGTTGGGTAATGCCATCGGAGGAAGCGACGCATATGCGCAGATGATCCGTGCCGTTGCCCGACGGCGCGGATTTTTTATGTGAGGAGGAAGGATCATGGAAGAAGTAAAATTTATCCTGCTGAAAAAGCTGGAGAAGCTGAACACGGCCCAGTGGCTGTGGATCGTGGCGGCCATCGTGCTGCTGGGGGCTGCGGCGGTCTGGCTTGTGCAGCACAGGGCGGCTGAGAAGAAGAAGTCCGCCCGGATCATTGCCATCGGCGCGCTGTGCTGCATTGGCGTCATCTTCCTTTTGCAGATGGGCATGATTATGGCCTTGAGCGGCATGGACGCCGCCGCCCTGGATCCCGGGATCATTTCCCTCAGCGCTTCGGAAGGCGCGGAGGGGGTGACGGTGGAGCTGGAACCGCTGACGACGCCGAAGCAGGGCGACAGGTATCGGCCGGGCGAGAAGGTCAAGTATGCCATCAAATTGACCAATACCGGCGCAGCGCCTGTTACGGCGCTGAAGGTGGAGGACGGGCTTGCCTGGGAGGAATGGGAGATCGAAAGCATTGCCCCCGGCGCCGCTCAAACGCTGGAATCCGGCGCCATGGTGGAATATGATTCCGCCGTGATCCCCAACTGGCTCAATTATCTCATGGCCGCGCTGATGATCGTGGCGGGGATCGTGCTGTTCACGGCGGGCCTGGCCCAATCCGCCGCCGGCCAGCCCGCGGCCGCCCAGAAGGCGGACGTGCGCGCCCTGACCTATGGGGCGCTGTGCATGGCCATGAGCTTTGTGCTGAGCTATATCAAGTTCTTCTCCGTGCCGGGCGGCGGCAGCGTCACCCTGGCCTCCATGCTGCCCCTCCTGTGGTACAGCAACAAGTTCGGCCTGCGCAACGGCCTCATCGCCGGGGCGGCCTACGGTCTGCTCCAGTTCATCCAGAAGCCGGAGATCTATCACTGGGTCCAGGTCCTCTTGGATTACCCTCTGGCGTTTATGATGCTGGGCCTGGCCGGATCGGTAAAGAAGCTGCAGCCGGGCATCGTCCTGGGGATCGCCGGCCGCTGGATATGCCACCTTCTCTCCGGCGCCGTCTTTTTCGCCTCCTGGATGCCTGCGGATTGGAGCAACCCCTGGATCTGGTCCGCGGCCACCAACGGCGGCTATCTGCTGGTGGAACTGGTCCTCAGCATCATCCTTTCCTTCGCCCTGGCCAAGACCCTGGATCGGATACCGACCGGGCGAAAATGATCCCGTCTGCAGAAACAGAAAAAGACGCCCCCGATTCCGACCGGAACGGGGGCGATTCTTGTAGGCGTTCAGCCTGTCAACGCTGTTTGTTCTTTTGATTCAGCTCGTTGAGCTCCTTGACCTGGGCCTTATATCGCAGATACATGATGAGCCAGATGAGGAAGAAGATGGCGGTCTGCAGACCCGCGGTAATGAAATAATCCCTGATGCCGCCGCCCCAGCCCAGCAGCAGGAAGCAGCCCAGACACCCCAGCACCACGATCAGGTAGTGGAGCACCGTGGCCAGGGCCAACGGCCAGCGCTCCATGTCATAGAAGACCGTGCCGACCATGCAGGCCGAGCCGTAGAGCCCGCAAACCAGAATGTTCACCGCCGTGGCCGCGGAGAGGTTTCCGCCCATGCGGCTGAGGAGCGTTTCGGAAAAGAATTGCACCTCGCTGCCGCCGCCTATACAGGCGATGAGGAAAGCGATCAGCACGCCCATGGGGAAACCGATGGCAGCCAGGATCAAAACACGTTTGCCCATAGTCTCAAACCCCTCCTTTCAGACGCTTGCGGATGTCCGGGATGCAGCGGCGGGACGCCCAGGTCTCCATGCCGCCCACCAGCTCCAATCGGAGTTTGCCGGCGATGGTGAAATCGTATCGTTGGACCTTGTCCAGATTCACAAGTTCGTATCGGGAGATGCGGACGAATCGGCTTCCTTCCAGAACGGTCTCCATGCTTTGCAGGGTCCGGCGGGTATACCAACTGCCGGTTTCAGTGACCACATGGACCAGTTTTCCCTCCATGGACGCGGAGACGATCTCCGAGGCATTCAAGGTCTGCACATTGCCATACCCATCGAAAACCACGACGGCTTCCGCCTCCGGCCCGGCCAGCTGGTTTAGCAGTTCCATCACTTCCTCATCCTGTGAGGGCGCGCGAACGACGATCTCCATATGGTCCAAGGACGGGTCGCTTTCAAAACGGATGTCACGCCAAGGCATAGGCAAAGAGCACCTCCTTTCCATGACGTAAACGCAATCTGACAGATCAATGGTATAAAAGCTCGTTGGAGATTTCAATAGATTTTTCTCAAGCGGTAGTAAAAAAGTCTCAAACGGTCGTATTGTTCAGACGTCCGCCCGGCCGAAAGCATCGTCCCTTCTCCGGCCGTCGGCTCACGGCGCCGCGAGAGTTAACATCTTGTTAACCTGTCGGTTGCAACCTGGACAAGTCTATATGATACAGTACAGGATATGGAGGTGTTTCCCATGAAACGAGCCCTTTGCATCCTGGCTTTCTGCGTCCTGCTGGCGGGCTGCGACGTGGACCCCAGCCATATAGTCAACGACCTGGACAAGGACGAACCCATTCGCATCGTGGCCGTCCTCCAAAGCAGCGTCCCGGCCACGGCGACGCCAAACGAAGCTTTTGGGGGGACCGTAAAGGCGTCCCCGGCGTTGGACGCCGTTCTGGACCCGTGGGGCATCCTGACGCCCACGCAACAGCCGACGCCGGCGCCCACGCCCACGCCCGCCGTCACGCCCGCTGCCGCGCCCAAAGGGGACGAGACCCCGACGCCTGAGATCCTGCCTACCGCCACGCCGGATCTGCCCCAGGGGATGCAGCTGGTCATGATCGCCCAGCAGTATTACAATTATCCCTACGCTCGGGGCGGGGACAGTCCCCGGGAGGGCTTCGATCCCAGCGGCTTCGTGTATTGGTGTCTGAAGGAGATGGGCCTGAACGTGAAGCGCCGGTCTTCCGCCGGATACGCCGAGGAGGAGAAGTGGACGAAGATCGCTCGCCTGTCCGACCTGACGCCCGGAGACCTGGTCTTTTTCCGGACCGGCGACAACGAGAACATCAACTGCGTCTGCATCTATCTGGGGGAGAATCGGATGATCTATCCCTCCACCAGCAAGCAGACGATCATTGTCACCGAAATCAACAACTATTGGACCAACGCCTTTCAATGGGCCAGGAGGGTATTTTGATGGCAGACAGGTATATGGATGTGGAGACCTGGGCCCGAAAGGACGCCTATCGCCTTTTCTCACGGGGGTACCTTCCGTTTTTCGCCGTGACCACGCCTCTGGACGTGACGGAGCTCCTTCGATTCACGAAAAAGGAAGGCTTGTCCTTTTATCGGGCGATGGTGTATATTGTATCGAAAGCCATGAACGAGCTGGAACCCTTTCGGCTGCGGATCCGCTCGGACGGCATCGCGGTGTGCGAAACGGTGACCCCTTCCTATACCACGTCAGGCTCGGACGGCGCCTTTGGCATCACGGACGTAGAGTATCGGCCCGGGGAGACCATGGCGGATTTCTGCCGCCGAGCCCTGGAAACGGAGGCGCGGCAAAAGGAGCGGATGCAGGTGGAGGATGACGTGCGGGACGACTTGATCTTCATCTCCTCGGTGCCCTGGTTCGTCACCACATCCGTGCTGCAGGAGCAGCCCACGGACCCGAACGACAGCTTTCCCCGGGTGCTGTGGGATCGGATCCATGAGGAGAAGGGTCGGATGCTGGTAAACTTCACGGTGCAGCTCAACCATCGGCTGTTGGACGGCAGCCATGTCCGGGATCTGCTGGGGCGCATGAACGAGCTGATGGCCCCGCGACGGGACCTTTGAAAGGAAACATCATGGAAAAACCTTTTTACAAACGCAAATGGGTGCTGATCCTGGCCGTTGTCATCGGGTTCCTGCTGCTCTTTCTGGCGGTGACGGCCGCCACGGTCTCGACAGCCCGACGGCGGGAGCTGAACGCCACGCCCACGCCCTCCCTGATCCCCACCCAGGCGCCTACGCCCACCCCGCTGCCCAACTATCACGCCATCGCTTTTGAGCCGGATCTTTCCCAAATGGAGGGTATGAACGCCGTGCCCCAGGAGCACAAGGGCGAACTTGGGCGGGAATACTGGGTGGATATCACCCCTGTCAACGAGCCCCTGGCCGGATACACCCTGCTTCGGCATGTGGAGCTGGGCTACAGCTTTTTACGGCTGCCGGATGGCCGGTATCTGAGGCTGGGTGAGCAGACGGAAGGCTGCGGCGTGGTGAACGCACTCTATGCGGACCTGGATCTGGACGAAAGCTGGGAGCTGCTCTACACCTACACCGTGGAAACCGAGGACGGCCCCGCCGCCCGGGTGGGGTGGCTGGACCTTTCCGCCTGGGAGGATCGACCGGGGGCGTTCCTGCTGAAGGACAGCGCTTTGGCTTTGGCGGATGAGGATGGGCGGCTGATGCTCTATCGGGCGGCCCTGCAGGACACGGACTCCCGGGGCTTCTACGCCATCGACTTCATCGCCCCTTTAGGCGAGCTCATAGAGCGGGACGGGGCGCTGTTTTTGGAGATAGAGTAAGCGCCCAGGAGACCTTGCCCCTGCCGGAGACAGAAACATATAAACAAGAGACAGCCGAGGACCGCGCCTGCGGTCCCGGTTCTTTTTGGCGCTGGTCGCACGCGCGGGCGATCCGGGGTTCGTCCGCCGCACAAAAACCTTAAAGAACTTCCGGACTTATCACATTTTCCTTGCAATTCTGCCCTTGTGATTTCAAATTCAGAGCGTAGGATGACATCATCGAAAGAAGGAGATGAACCCTATGGAATATCCTATGGAAAACGGGAACCGTCGGCAGGGCCGCCTGTCCGTCGGCGTGGGTCTGTTCTTGACCTGCATCCTGCTGACCGCCGTGGTGGGGCTCTTTGCAGGCCTTATGATCAGCAACTATACCCATAACAACTACGTCATGTACGCCGAAAAGGCCGAGGCGGCAGCCCCTGTTCCCCAGAAGGAGCTGCAGCGGGAGAGCAACGTGATCGCTTCCACCGCTGTTCCGACGCAGACCGACAGCGATACGGAAGCGAAGGTGGAAACCGTCGGCGCCTTCAGTGAGAGCGGTCAATTCACCAAAGCCCAGATCGTGGAGATGAGCGCCCCGTCCGTGGTGGGCATCGACACGATTTCCACCGCCACCACCAACAGCTACTGGTACGGCTACGGTCAAAGCTATGACGTGCCCGGCAGCGGCAGCGGCGTGATCCTCACGGAGGACGGCTATATCGCCACGTGCGCTCATGTGGTGGAAGGCGCCAAATCCGTGAAGGTCACGTTGAACGACGACACCGCCTATGACGCGACCATTGTGGGCACGGACAAGAGGAACGACATCGCCATCATCAAGATCGACGCCACGGGCCTGACCCCGGCGGTGGTGGGCGATTCCGAAACGCTGACCGTAGGCAGCGAGGTCATCGCCATCGGCAACCCCCTGGGCGAGCTTCGGGGCACGGCCACGGCGGGCATCATCTCCGCCACCAATCGGACCATCGAGATGGAGAGCCAGACCATGACCCTGATCCAGACCGACGCGGCCATCTCCCCGGGCAACTCCGGCGGCGGCCTCTTCGACGCCACGGGCAAGCTCATCGGCATCGTCAACGCCAAGGTCAGCGACAGCCGGGCGGAAGGGCTGGGCTTCGCCATTCCGGTCAACAGCGTGCTGGACGAGATCAGCGACCTTTTGAACTATGGCTATGTGACCGGGCGTCCCTACCTGGGCGTGTCCACGCAGGACGTGACGCTGCGGAGCCGTTCCGGCGGATGGTACTATTCCAGCGGCACCCGCTGCGTGATGGTGGAAAAGGTGGTGCCCGGCAGCGCCGCCGAACAGGCGGGCATTCAGTCGGGCGATCTCATTTTGAAGCTGGGGGATAAGCAAGTCACCTCCGGCGACGAGCTCAGCAGCGCCATTGGGGCATATAAGCCCGGCGACACAGCGATCATAACGCTGCAGCGCAACAACCGGGAGATGACCGTGGAGGTCACCTTCGGCGAGTACGCGCCGCAAAGATAATAATTTCTACAGCTTATTTCCATACCCCCCTCTCTCCCTAAGCGAAGCGGCTGTCTTTTCAGACAGCCGCTTCGTGTTTGGGATTCAACCATTCGCCCCTGCCGGAAAAACGCACGTTGCACCTTTCGTCGGAATGGTGTACACTGGTATCGTGCAAAAAAACGATCGAGGATAACGGGTATGGGCATAACGAATGTTCTTTCCCTGCTGTGCGGGGTAGCGCTGTTCCTCTATGGCATGTCGGTCATGGGGGACGGCCTCAAGCGCGTGGCCGGGAACAAGCTGGAGGTCATCCTCTGGCGGCTGAGCAGCACGCCGCTCAAGGGCGTGTTGCTGGGCTTCGGCGTCACGGCGGCCATCCAGAGCTCGTCCGCCACCACCATCATGGTCATCGGCTTCGTGAACTCCGGCATGATGAAGGGCATCCAGTCCATCCCCATCATTCTGGGCGCCAACGTGGGCACCAGCGTCACGGGCTGGCTCCTGTGCCTGTCCCTCCTGGGCGAGGGCGGCGGCTGGGTGTCGCTCTTCTCCACGGCCACCATCACGGCGGCGGTGGCCATCATCGGGACGCTCCTGCGCATGCTGGGCAAGTCTTCCGCCAAGAAGCATGTGGGGGACATCCTGCTGGGGTTCGCCGTGCTCATGTTCGGCATGTCCGTCATGTCCGACGCGGTGCTGCCCCTGAAGGAGAGCGCCAAATTCCGGGAGCTCCTGCTCCTCTTTGACAACCCCCTCCTGGGCATCCTCGTCGGCGCGGCCTTCACGGCGGTGCTGCAGAGCGCCTCGGCGGCCGTGGGCATTCTGCAGGCCCTGTCCATGACAGGGGCCATCACGGCGGAAGCCGCCATCCCCATCATCATGGGCGTCGCCATCGGCGCGTCGGTGCCGGTGCTCCTGGGCGCCATCGGCGCGGGGCCCACGGGCCGGCGCACGTCCCTGGTGTACCTGTTCATCAATGTTCTGGGCACCTTGATCTGCCTCGTTCCCTACTTCATCGCCACCGCCCTGCTGCCGGAGAGCGTTCGCCATGGAGCCGTGGGGCCCGTGGAGCTGGCCCTCATCAACTCCGTGTTCCGTATCCTGGCCACGGTGGCCCTGCTGCCCTTCATCAAGGGGCTGAGGCGCCTGGCTCACCGGCTGGTGAAGGACCGGCCCGAGGATCTCATACAGCAGGCCATGATCGACAAGCTGGAGGAGCGGTTCGTCGCCCACCCGGCCCTGGCCATCGAGCAGAGCAAGATCGTCATCGCCAAGATGGCGGACACAGCCCAGGAGAACCTTGTACGGGCGCTGAAGCTCCTTTCTGCCTGGTCTGAAACCGAATACGGAGCGGTGGAACGATTGGAGGAGCAGGTGGACACCTATGAGGACAAGCTGGGCTCCTACCTCGTGAAGGTGAATCGGCAGGAGCTGGACCCCGGGCAGAACAAGGAGATCAGCAAGTTCCTCCATTGCATCAGCGATATCGAGCGCATCAGCGACCACGCCATGAACGTGGGCGAAGTGGCCCGGGAGATCGCTGAAAAGAAGGTGGTTTTTTCCGATGATGCCAAGCGGGAGCTGAACGTCCTCATCGCCGCCGTGGAGGAGATCGTGGGGCTGGCCATGGGCGCTTTCGAGGCGGAGAACGTGAAGGAAGCCTATCGGGTGGAGCCCTTGGAAGAGATGATCGATATGCTGTGCGACGAGCTGAAGCTCCACCATGTGAATCGGGTCCAGGCAGGCCAGTGCACCTTGGATCAGGGGTTCGTGTTCAACGACCTCACCACCAATCTGGAGCGGGTGGCGGACCACTGCTCCAACATCGCCGTGGCCATGATCGAGCTGGAAGCCGGCGTCTTCGATACCCACGAGTATCTGAACAGCTTGAAGCAGGTCCAGTCGGACAGCTTCAACCGGTTTTTTGAACAGTATCAAAACAAGTACGATCTGAACAAGGGCACTTTTACCGGGGGCGTTTATGATTTGAGCAGCGCGGAAAGCGCGTCCAAGTCCGCGGCTAAGGCCGCGGCCCCGGCGGCGGTCAGCTCCTCCAGGGAACCGTAGCCGTAGAGGACGCCGATGCAGGGCAGGCCGTTTTCCCGGGCGCCCAGCACGTCGTGCTTGCGATCCCCCACCATGACCGTCTCAGACGGGTCCAAATGAAATGAATGAAGGGCGTAGGCGATGACCTCGCCCTTTTTCGTGCGCTGCTCGTCCATGGTGGAGCCCGCCACGGCCTCGAAGTAGGGGAGGAGGCCGAAGTGCTCCAGTATGCGCAGGGACAGGGGCTCAGGCTTGGACGTGGCCACGTAGAGCTTGAGGCCCGCAGCCCTTAGGTCGGCCAGGCACGCTTCGATACCCTCATAGGGCACGTTTTCGAAGATGCCTCGGTCGGTGAAATATTCCCGGTAACAGATCAGAGCCTGCTCGCTCTGCGCCCGGCTGAGCCCCCATTCGCTCATGAATGACTCGATCAACGGCGGCCCGATGAACACAAACAGCTCTTCTCGGGGACTCACCGCCATCCCCAGCCGCCGCTGGGCATGCATCAGGGAGTTGGTGATGCCCTCCGCAGGGTCGGTCAGAGTGCCGTCCAGATCGAACAAAACGTTTTTATACGTCATCTCACACCTCCGTCAGAAGAGCCCGTACCCTTTCGCCGATCTCGGTTGTGTCCAGATCGGCGATCTGTTCATAGGGAAGGACGGCTTTCACCGTCAGGCGGACGATGGTCTTGCGGCGGAAGAAGTTTTTGCCCACCAGCTCGGAGTTTTCCGTTTTCAATACCACCAGGGGGCTCTTGGCCCACTGGGCGGCTTTGAAGCAGCCCACGCGAAAGGGAAGCAGCTCTCCGGTTTTCGACCGCGTTCCCTCGGGGTAGATGCCGATGGCCGCCCCTTCCCGGATGCGGCGGACCGCCTGGCGGATCACCATAAGCCCTTGTTTGTCATCGCTGCGGTCCAGGGAGAGGCAGCCCGAGCCCACGATCAGACGTCCGCCCACGGGGATGTCCACGTTCTCCTTTTTGGTGACGAAGGTGAGGCCCCATCTTCTCAGGGCCCACATGGCGGTGATGGGGTCGAAGTCGGAACGGTGATTCCCCACCAGCAGAAAGCCGCCCGCGGGCAGTTTTTCTGCGCCGGTCAGCGTCACTTGGATGTGTCCGATGGAAAGCAGGGGCCCGATGCTCACGATCAGGAGCCGGCGGTAGAAGGGGAAGAATCGGGGATCCGGCTTCTTTTTATCCACGAACAGGGACGCGATCACCAGGACCAGGGTGTGCAGCAGCAGCAGAGCCAGGAAGGCGCCGCAGAAGAACAGAGGGTATTGGATGGGTGCTTGGGCCAGCGCCAGCGCCGCGCCCAGGCTCAGGACAAGGTAGAGATAGAGCATGAATGCCTCCCTTAGGTTTTGACGGAAACAGTATACCATGTTTGCCGGAAAAAGGAAGAAGCCGCCGCAGGAGCTGGGACGCAAGTCTTGGCTTTTTCACAACATTTTTACAATAAAAGGTCCATTTACGGAAAAAGAAGTGGATTCCATCACATTTTATTGGTACAATAGGCCTAATGAAACATGCGCTGTATGGACGCAAGAAGGAAACACCCTATGGATGAAAAGCAAAAAAAGCCCCGTCGGCCTCTGTGGTTTTGGCTGATTCTCGGCCTGGGCGCGGCGGTGTTCATTTTCGGTTTAGGCGCGCCGCGGACACTCAGCTCCGGAAACGAGGAAAACGTGACCTATGACGTGTTCCTCACCGCCCTGGAGGAAGGAAAGGTCCAGGAGGTGGAGCTCAAGAGCGGCACCCTCTACTATACCCTGAAGGAGACGGCCCAGCCTGCGGCAACCGCCGGGCCTCAGCTGAATTTCGGCTTCCGCATCATGTCGGGGAGCAGCAAGAAGGAAACGGTCTATACCGTCACGGCCATGGAGGACCCCAATCTGGTGGATCGTCTCCATGCGGCGGGCGTCACCTTCTCGGAAAATCCGGGCACGGGCAACATGCTGCTGCTGATCCTGCTGCAGTACGCGGTGCCCATCCTGTTCTATATCGCCATCTTCAGCTTCCTGTTCCGACGCATGGGGAAGCTGGGGGCCGGCGGCGGCCTCATGGGCGGCTTCGGCAAGTCCAACGCCCGATCCATCGACGGCGGCGAGGTGAAGACCACCTTCGCTGACGTGGCCGGTCAGGACGAAGCGAAGGAGAGCCTGCAGGAGATCGTGAGCTATCTTCACAATCCCAAGGAGTACACGGAGATCGGCGCCCGGATGCCCCGGGGCGCATTGCTCATCGGCCCGCCGGGCACCGGCAAGACCCTGATGGCCCGGGCCGTGGCCGGGGAGGCGGGCGTGCCCTTCCTCTCCATCTCGGGGCCGGAGTTCGTGGAGCTGTTCGTGGGCATGGGCGCGTCCAAGGTCCGGGACCTCTTCAAGGAAGCCCGGGAGAAGGCGCCCTGCATCGTGTTCATCGACGAGATCGACGCCATCGGCAAGAAGCGGGACGGCTTCGGCGGCAACGACGAACGGGAGCAGACGCTGAACCAGCTGCTCTCCGAAATGGACGGCTTCGAGGGCAACTCCGGCGTGGTGGTCCTGGCGGCCACCAACCGGCCCGAATCTTTGGATAAAGCCCTGCTGCGGCCCGGCCGGTTCGACCGGCGGGTGCCCGTGGAGCTCCCCGACCAGAGCGGCCGGGAGGCGATCCTCCGTATCCACTGCAATCGGATCAAAACCGAGGGGCCTATCGACCTGGCGGCCATCGCCCGGATCACCCCGGGGGCCAGCGGCGCGGATTTGGCCAACGTCATCAACGAGGCGGCCCTGTGCGCCGTCCGTTCCGGCCGCCACGCCGTGAAGCAGAAGGACCTGGAGGACAGCGTGGACGTGGCGCTGGCCGGCAAGCAGCGCAAGAGCATGGTCATCTCCCAGCGCGAGAAGGAGATCATCGCCTATCACGAGGTGGGCCACGCCCTGGTGGCGGCCAAGCAGAAGGGCGCGTCGCCGGTCCACAAGATCACCATCATCCCCCGGACCTCCGGGGCGCTGGGCTTCACCATGCAGGCTGACGAGGACGAGCGATTCCTGATGGACAAGCAGGAGGCCTTCGCCAAGATCGTCACCCTCACCGGGGGGCGGGCGGCGGAAGAGATTCGCTTCGATTCCGTGACCACCGGCGCGTCCAACGATATCGAGCAGGCCACCGGCATCGCCCGGGCCATGATCACCCGGTACGGCATGAGCGAATCCTTTGGCATGACGGCCTTCGAGCAGATGGTGAACCCCTATTTGGGCAACGACACCACCATGAACTGCTCCCAGGAGACGGCGGCCCGGATCGACCGGGAGGTCATCGCCCTCATCGACAAAGCGTATGACCAGGCCAAGACCATTCTTAGGGACAACCGCTCCAAGCTGGACGAGATCGCCCAGGTCCTGATCGCGCGGGAGACCATCTCCGGCCAGGAGTTTATGGACATCTTAAACGCGCCCGTGGCGTTGCCGGCAAAGCAGGAGGAAACGAACGAATAAAAAAACGGCTGCCGCCTTTTCTCATGGTAGAGAAGGCGGCAGTCGTATCATCTGTTCCAGCCAAGGTTCTTCAGGGACAGGATGGCGGCTTCAAATCCCTCGCCTCTAAGCAGAGCGCGGATGGTCTCGGCACGAGAGAAGCAGGCGCCGTCGTCAGCCTGATTGAGGATATAGAGAGGATCGTAACGGCCGTAGCCCCGCTGGAGCAAGGCGCTCAGGCTCTGCTCCGTCAGCGGCCCGTCGGGGACGACGCCCTTTTCCAGGGCCAGCTCCGCCCGGTGGCAGACCTCCCGGAGGGGCCGGTCCAGGGCCGTGAGCCCGGCGAGGACCAGCACCCGGTCCGTGTACTGGGGGATCACCGGCTCCCACACCGCCGGATACTTCACCGGGTGGCAGGCGGCGCCGTCGGCCTCCACCACGATCCGGTCCGCAGCCTTGCGCAGGATGGCCCACATCTCGTCCGAGGGGCTCTTCAGCTTCCGGCCCGCCGGACGCCCGGCCACGGGGAGGAACCCCGCCCGCCAGATGGACAGGAGCTCTCCCTCGTCGGGCCGGTCCCACAGCATACATCCGTCGGGCAGTTCTGCTTGGATATGGGTGGAGGTGGTCAAGACCACCTTCTCTTTTTTTATCGCCCATTCCCGACCCAGGGCGTACAGGAGCGACGTCTTCCCCCCCGCCCCGCACAGGGCGATGAGGCGGGCGTCTTGCAAACCAAGTTGTTCGATCAAAGGCATAGTTTAGTTATACCGCTTTTTCTCTTTGTATAAAGAAAAAAAGCGGTGAAAAAAGAAACACGATTGGGATACTGGGAAAGATCACTCAAGCCATATATCCCAATCGAAAGTTTTTTGGCTGCACCTTTTTTCAAAAAAGGTGCGTGCTTTGACTAAACACCTATTATTTTACGATGTCGTCGTCGTTGAAGGGGTCGCCGCACTCGGGGCAGAAGCGGGGGGGATTGGCGGGATCGGCCGGCTCCCAGCCGCACTTGTCGCACTTGTAGAGGGGCGCGTCGGCGGGCTTCTTCTCGCCGCACTCCTGGCAGAACTTGCCCTTGTTCACGGTGCCGCACTTGGGGCAGGTCCAGCCCTTGACTTCCTCGGGCTTCTTCTCGCCGCACTCCGCGCAGAACTTGCCGGTGTTGCCGGTCTTGCCGCACTTGGGGCAGGTCCAGCCGGCGGGCGCCGCGGGGGCTGCAGGCTGGGTGGGGGGCTGATACATATGCAGGCCGCCGAAGCCGCCGCCCTGGCCGCCGGTCAGGTTGTTGGCCATATTGCCGGCCATGTTCATGCCCATGAAGCCCATCATGGCGCCGTTCTCGTTGCCAGCCGCGTTCTGCATGGCCTGGCCCACCACCATGGTGCCGTAGGTGGCGGCAGCGGCGTTCTGGAGCTCCTTGATCTTCTTCTCGTCCTCGGGATCGGCGCTGACGGAGGTGACGCCCACGGACACGATGGAGATGCCCCGGAGCTCAGCCCACTTGGAGGAGAGCACGGCGTTCATGGAATCGGACAGCTCCTGGGTGTGGCCGGGGAGGGAGGAGTAGCGGATGCCCATGTCGGAGATCCGGGCGAAGGCAGGCTGCAGAGCGGTCAGGAATTCGCTCTTGAGCTGGCTGTCGATACGGTCCCGGGTGTAATCGCCGGAGACGTTGGCCGCCACGTTCTTATAGAACAGCATGGGATCGGTGAGCTTGTAGGAGTACTCGCCGAAGCAGCGGATGCCCACCTCGGTGTCCAGGTTGATGTTGGGATAGTAGACGCGGAAGGGCACGGGGTTGGCGGTGCCGTACTTGTTGCCGATGATCTCCTTGATATTGAAGTAGTAGATCCGCTGGTCCTTGGCCGTGTCGCCGCCCATGGTGAAGCGCTTCTTCAAAACTTCCCAGGTCTTCTTCAGGTTCTCACCCAGGGAGCCGTAGAAGATGGAGGGCTCGGTGGACTTGTCCCAGACGAACTCGCCGGGCTGGGCCGTGAACTCCACGATGCCGCCCTGGTCCACGATCATCATGCACTGGCCGTCGTTGACGGCGATGATGGACCCGTTGGAGATGATATTGTCGCTGCCCTTGGTGTTGCTGCTCTTGCCGCTGACGCGCTTGACGCCCTTGCGCATGAGCACGTTCTCCGGCAGAGACTCGCAGTAGAAATACTCCCGCCACTGGTCCGCCAGGACCGTGGTCAGCGTTGTGCCGAGTGCTTGAATAAGACCCATAGTTGTTTTCGCTCCTTTTCTCTATGATGGTATGTTATGATTGAACCGTGCGCTGGGCGATGCCCTTGACGGCGTAGATGGTCCAATCGTGGTCCTTGAAGGTGATGACAGAGTCGCAATAGGGACATTTGGCGCTCTCATTGACGGACAGGGGTGCGCCGCAGTTGGGGCAGTGGCGCTCCGTGACCGCTTCCTGCTTTTCGGTGATCGTGCCCGTGGGCCGGGAGAGATCCCACTCGTAGGTCATGAACTTCTCCGCGGTCTTGCTGCCCGAGAGCACCGCGCCCGTGTCCTCGGCCACGGTATAGTCCGTGATCCGGGTCTTGAGCTCCGCCACCAGATGGTCGTCGCCACCTTCCTGGAAGAAGCCCCGCAAATTCACGTCCAGCACGGCGATCCGCTCCACGCAGTTGATCCGGCGGTTGGCGACGAGGCTTTTGATCTGCCGGTCAAACTGCTGATAGAGGGCGTCGGTGAAGTAGGGCCGAAGGGGCTCGATGTTCCGGGCGGTGCAGCCGTTCTGCATCTGGACATAGATGTTGGAAAGCTTCTCCTGCATATCGGAAACGGAGAAGTTGGGGTCCAGGGCGGCATACTCGCTCATGGGCGTCAGCTGGCTGTCCGGGGTCCGGGCCGCGCCTGCCGCTGTGCCTGCGTGGGGCGTGGACGAATGCTGGCTCCTCCGACTCATAATTATGATGACGATGAGGATCAGAACCACCCAGAAAAGGAGACTGCCAAAGCCGCCGCTGTCGCTTCCGCCGGAACCGGAAGAGCCTATGGGGAAGAAATAGAACCCGTTGCCGCTGCCGTAATCGGAGCCGCTGTCCCAGCCGGAATCCCAGCCGGAATCGCTGCCGGAATCGCTGCCGTAGTCGCTGTCACCGGAAAAGCTGCCCAGGTCCGCGCCGATTTTTCGGAACATTCGAGGCCCCATCAGGCAAACGCATAGCACCACCGCCAGGATCAGGAGCAACACGCCGAACCGTTTCATCCTTTTTTCCTCTACCCTTCCGCAAAGCTTTCTGTATATATCATAGCAGATTTCTTGCCGTATAGCAACCTTTTTTCAAGGAGCTTCCGGGAGCGCGAAGTACAGGATGTCGGAGATGCTGCGGCCGCCGCCGGTGGGGTGGTTGTAGATCTGTCCCTGCCAGTAGAACTGGGCGGACTGGCCTCCGTCCAGGTTATAGGCCTTGGTACATTTTAGATCATAGGCCAGCTGCGCCAGCTCCAGGAGCGTGAGCCCGTCGGAGTAGCGTTTGCGGGGCTGGCGGCCGTCCACCACCACCAAGCAGTAGTGGCCCGGTTCGTAATACCCCAGCATGCATCGGGGATTCTTGTCGTGGACGCCCACGTATCGCTGAGGCATGTCGGTCTTGGGCAGGCCGTTTTCGTCCAGCAGCGACGGGCCGAAGGTCCATCCCTGCCATGCGCCGGCCGCCAACAGGGCGTCGATGTCCAGCGCCTCGGGTTCATAGAAGCCTATGGTCCCGTCCTTGAACAGCACGCAGGACTCGAAGCGGGTGGAGGGCCGTTTATTATAGGAGATCCCGTTGCGGATAATAAGGCCTGTCCGGCTGTGGCTGTAATAGTCCCCGGAGGCGGCGAAGAGGGCGTTGTTGTTCTGGGCCATCTTCTTCACGGACTCAATGATGATGGAGGTGAAGTCTTTGCCCGCGGAGGCGGTCTTCAGAAGCGTCACATCCTGGACGTAGATATCCGCCACAAAGTAGGTGACGAAAGTGGAGAAGCTGGTTTCGTCGTAGGCCTTGGACAGAAAAATGGCCAACTCCGGGCTCTGATAGCTGTCGTCGGTGATCACGACCTCGTCGGTGAACTTGTCGGGGTATCGGCCCCCGCACAGACCGGCGGGGGTGGGCGCCGGCGTCATGGTCGGTTGAGGGGTGTCCGTGGGCGCCGGCGTCAACGCTTGGGTAGGCGTGGGCAAGGGCGTGGGCGAACAAGAAGCCGTGGACGCGGGTATCATTATGATCGCCACCGTTGTGGGCGACGGGGGCGCGGTAACGCTGGCGGCAGGGGATGGACTTGCGTGATTCAGACCGGCGTCGGACGGTCCTGTGCTGCGGCAGCCCAAAAGAACCAGCGCGGCAACAGCGAGCAGCAAGGCTCTGTGAAGACGACGGCTATGCAACATAGGCAGCAAGGTCCTTTCCTGATTTCTCACTTAATTTTATATAATATCACAGATCTCGGCCGTTGTCATCCGGAAATCCTTGCGGCAGATCCTCCTCTTTTTTTACGAAATGTTAACCCCGACGACACATGGGGTTTGTTATACTGATATGTAGAAAAGTTTCGCGCATCAGAAAGGACGCTTATGAATAAAAGAAAGATCATTGTATTGAGCATAGCCCTGGGCCTGGCCCTGGCGCTGCTGGGCGTGCTGGTGATGGTGATCCTGGGCTTCGGAAAGGACCCGGCGGCACAAGCTGTCGATGAACCTACACCGATGGCGGCGATGGAAAGCGCGGCAGCGAGCGACGCCCCGAAGCAGGACGTCACGGCAGCGCCCACGGCGGCGCCTGCGCCTACGGAGGATCCCCGCTTGCGTCTTTCCTCCGGGCCCGTGGATCGGGATGTGGCGGAGCTGGTCCTACAGACCGTTACCGCCGAGGATCTGGATCTGATTCGACAGCTTCCTTCTCTCGCGCTCCTGGACGGTCGAGGGACAGAGAGCGGAGCGCTGCTGCATGCCTTCAGCAAGACGGTGGACTATCCCGTCCTTTGGTCCGTGACATTGGGGGACGATCGGGTGGACAGCGACGCGACGGAACTGATCGTTCCGGCTTCCGTGACGACGGCCGAAGCGGTGACGGCAGCCCTGGCGGACTTGCCGAACGTCGTCACCGTGGATCTTCGGCAAAGCGGCCTGGACAACGGTCAGCTGATGGCGCTGACCGCGGCGTTGCCGGATGTGCAGTTTCTGTATTCGGTGACGATCCAGGGCGTTCAAGACCAAGGAGACACCAAGGTACTGGAGCTGAACGCGGATCTGGGACTGGATTGGGCCCAGATCGCTCAGGAGATCGCCCTCCTGCCGGACCTGGAAAAGATCGTGGTGAAGGGGTCGCTGACCCTTGAGCAGGCAGCCTTTCTGCTGGAGGGCGCCAACGGCGTGCCCGTGAGCTATAGCGTCAGCGTCAAAGGCCGCAGCATCTCCAGCGAGGATACGGAGGCGGATTTCTCCGATCTGCTCCCATCCGAGCTGAGCACCATTCAGGCGGCCCTGACCGTGTTGCCCAACATTCGCAAGGTGAATCTGGACCCGGCCGGCGGCAAGAGCAAATGGACGCTGGATGAGGCAAACCAGCTTCAATCCTTCCGGGAAGGGCTGCTGGTGAACTACACCACTTCCGCGTTCGGCGTGTCCTTCTCCCTGGCGGACGAGGTGGTTTCTTTCAACAAGAAGAACCTGAAGCGGAAGGTGGAGGAGCTGAAGCTCCTGTTGCCCTACCTTCGGAACGTGAAGCGGGTGGACATGGAGAACTGCAATATCGACAACGAAACCATGGCCGCCCTGAGGGATGAATTCCCCCAGCCCAAGCTGGTTTGGCGGGTGAAGGTGGGGGCGTATTCCGTCCGCACCGACGCCTGGATGATAAAATTCTCCGCCGCCGGGAGCAAGACCCTGCAGGACAAGGACGTGAAAAACCTGATATACTGCCGGGAGATCAAGTATCTCGATTTGGGCCACAACAAGCTCCATCACATCAACAGCTTCGTGCCCTACATGCCGGATCTGGAGGTCTGCATCATGTACAACCCCCTGTCCGACATCAAGGGTATCGAGAATTGTCCCAAGCTGGAGTTCTTCGAGTGCTACTCCTGCAACATCTCGGATCTTTCGCCTCTGGCGGCCTGCACGGAGCTCAAGCATCTGGACGCCTGCTTCAACTATATCACCGACATCACGCCCCTGTATGGACTCACCAAGCTGGAGCGGCTGTGGATCTCCCGCAACAATATTCCCAAGGAGCAGCTGAAGACCTTCTCCGAGCTGGTTCCCAACTGCGTGGTGAACACCACGGTCCATAACCCCACCGGCGATGGATGGCGGGAGGATGAAACGGGGGCGTATGTGCCTCGATATGCCCTGCTGCGGCAGCAGTTCCGGTATGATTACACACAACTCCGCTCCTACGGCGACGGTTGGTGGGACGACGGAAAAACGGTCCATTTCGGTCCCCTGCCGGAAGTGAAGGAATAAACAAGATCAGACCCACAAAAAAAGGAGCTTTGCAAGCTCCTTTTTTTCTGCAGCAAGTCAGGCCATTTTCCCCAGCTTGATCCTGTCGAAGCACAGGGGGTAGATGGCCACGTCCACAAAGAGGATGAGGGCGTACCGAAGAGCCCGGACCAGATACGCCGGGAAGGTGCCGGAGCTCAGGAAGGCGGAGGAGAAGGGGAGCTTCAACAGGGTGTTGAGGCCGAAGTAGACGGCGCCGCCGCCCAGGATCCGCAAAATCATCTTCCACCAGCAGGTGGTATTCTTGAACTTCACGTACTTCGCCTCAAAGAGATCTCCGGCGAAGAAGCCCAGCATCATGCCGTAGCTGGTGTAGAAGTCGTTGGTCTTGCAGTAGAACCAGCCGGGCAGGGCCAGCAGGAGCAGCACCAGGTAGTACACCCACAGCTTTTCGAATTTTTTCTGGAAGAAGGGCACCAGCAGCACCACGCACAGGCCCAATGCCCAGCCGAAGAGCACATCCGTGGGGAAGTGGACGCCCACGCAGAACCGACTGACGCCCACCAGCAGCGGGATCAGGATGCCCAGGGCCCAGGCCCATTTCTTCTTCAGATAGGCGGCCACGGACGTATAGTTGGCCACGGAACCGGAGGAGTGGCCGCTGGGGAAGGAGTACCCCTGGGCCGCCACGTCCATGATATCGGCGCTGGGTTCCACAGGCTTCAGACACTTGACCTCGGGGCAGACCATGTAGGGCCGAAGGCGCAGGAAGACGTTCTTTATCATGGGGTTGGCCACCATGGCCACGCAGGCGTTGCGGCCGATGAATTTGCCCAGTTCCTTCTTCCAGCCCCAATAGCAGAAGCCCAGCACCAGGATGGTGGCCATCTCCTCCCCGAACATGGAGAAGATGGAGGCCAGGGTGACGCCGAAGCTCCCCAGATGGCTCTGGAGCCAGACCATCAGCGCCGGCTCCCAGGGAAAAAAGAATGTGTTGCCCATTTGCTCACCTCATTTCCGTTTCCGATATACTGGTTTTTTCTTTCGCTGCATCACCAAGATCACGGCTACCGCCATCAGCACTCCCAGGCCCCGGGCGATCCATATTTGAACGCTGCTCTGCTCCGTCGCCTCCGCTTCCGCGGGTCCGTCCGTGGCTTGAGGGGCATTTATCATGGGGCTCTGCTCCCGGCCGGCAAAGGTCGCCTGAACGTTTTCCTCTACGGCGACGGCAGCGACGGTATTGCCGTCGTTCTCAGGGCCGTCCGCACGGGCGGCGCCTGCGGGCAGCAGGCAGAAGGCCATGATCAGGGCGATCAGACCCGTCAAAAACCGTTTTGCGCTCATAGGATCACCTCGTTTTTCGTCGTTTGGTCGATGCAATATAATGATAATACGTCAAAACATACGGGTTTGCAAGGGCTTTTACGCAGGGGAAAGCTGGCGTGCGGGGAAAACCGACGGCGCCATGGAGCGGGATCTTTTTTGTGTGTACGCCGTCGCACCCGCACAAACCCTCCATAAAGGAAGGGCTTGTCAGTCCCGCTTGCGTCCGGCCCCTTCGCCGTGGTATACTGCCTCCAACGGGGAGGTGTTTCATGAAGAAACCTGTGCTGTATACGGAGGCGGCCTATGGGCTGGGCATGGTGGGGCTGAGCTTCAGCGTGGCCCTCATGACCCGGGCCGATTTCGGCGTGTCCATGGTGGTGGCCCCGGCCTATCTGCTCTATCTCAAGCTGAACCCCCTTTTCCCCTTCTTCACCTTCGGCATGGCGGAATATACCCTGCAGGCGGCGCTGCTGCTGTTCACCGTCCTGGCGGTCCGAAAGTTCAGGCCCTACTTTCTCTTCTCCTTCGTCACCGCCGTGCTCTACGGCTTTTTGCTGGACGGGTGGATGCTCCTGGTCGGGCGTTTCCCGGCGGAGAGCTTGCCCCTGCGGATCCTCTGGTATGTGCTGGGCATTTTGCTGGGCGCCGCCAGCATCGCCTGTTTCTTTCAGACCTATATCGCCCCGGAGGTCTATGAGCTGCTGGTGAAGGAGCTGGCGGAGAAGCTAAGGAAGCCCACCCATCGGGTGAAGACGGTCTACGACTGCGTGAGCTGCGCCGCGGCGGTGCTGATGTCCTTCGCCTTTTTCGGCTGGGGCCGGTTCGAGGGCGTGAAGCTGGGGACCGTGATCTGCGCCCTGGTGAACGGATTTTTGATCGGCAAGTGCACGGCGTTCCTGAACAGGCGTTTCGAATGTCGGGACGCTCTGCCCTGGCGGAAGTATTTCTCTTGAAGTCAGCCTGGCGAACAACTGCGTTTTTCACCAGACTGGGCCGCGCCGCGGGGCGTTCCGCCTCCGGCTCTTGCCTGTGCCCCATGCACTTGCGTGCGCACGGCTGCATCGCGCTTTGCGTCGATCGGTGAACAAAAACTTGTGCTGTACAGGCGCTTTATGATATACTATATCCGATAAAAAGGAACAAGGAGGCATACCCATGGGATTTTTGGGCAAACTGCTGGGCTTCGGCACCACCGTGGCCGGGACCGTGGCCGCCGTGAAGGTGGGCGAAAAGGTGAAGGAGAACAACCCCGACGGCGTCCAGGACGTGAACGGGGACGGCAAGGTGGACTATAAGGACTATGCCATCGAGGCCAAGAAGGCTGCCAAGGAGGTCTACGCTGAGGTCAAGGAGAAGGCCCCCGGCGTCATGGCCGAGGCCAAGGAGAAGGGGAGCGCCCTCTATGAGGACGCCAAGAAGACCGTGAAGGACACATTCGGCGGCACGCCGAAGCAGTGAGAGTTGCTTTCGGCAGGTGAAGTTCGTGCGGCGCACGCCATATTTGCCTTCGGCAAGTGAAAATCATGCTGCGCACGAGTGAAATTTGCTGCGCAAATGAAATGCGCCTGCGGCGCGTGAAATCCATGCCTGGGGCATGGGTGAAGGGAAGAATGAAAGCAGGACAGGCGATATTCCTCACAAAAAAGGAGCTTTCAAAGCTCCTTTTTCTGAATTTCATTTTTTATGAACCTTTTTCCTTCCTGCATCGTCTATTAGGGTGAAATCAAACGGAAAGGAGGCAGGCGGCATGGACGAGTTTGAAGCTCTGCTGGAAGAAAACCGGCTGGGCGTGGAGCGCTGGGTGAAGTTTCATATGAGCGGCCCGGACGCTGAGGACGTCCTGCAGGAAACGTACCTGGCGGCCTACCGGGCCTTCCCCCGGCTGAAGGACAGGGACGCCTTTCTGCCTTGGCTCCTCAGCATCGCCCGAAACAAATTGCGGGACTGGTATCGTCGGCAGGCCCGGCGGCCGGAGACGCCGATGGAAACGCTGCCCGACGTGGCGGCGGAGGAAAGCCCCGACACCGCCGTGGAGGAGACGCTCTCGCACCTGGGGGACAGGGACGCTCGTATGCTGCGTCTGTTCTATCTTGAGCAGTTGCCCCAGAAGGAGATCGCCCGGCAGTTCAGCATTCCCCAGGGCACGGTGAAGAGCCGGCTCAGCGTGGCCCGGGACCGGTTTCGCGCCGCCTACCCCCATCCGCCGAAAGGAGAGAGGATCATGAAGAAACTGCCGCTGTATTTGCCGCCCTATTCTGTCGACTGGACGGAGGAAGCGCCCTTCCCCGTGATTTGGGAGGAGATGATGGGCTGGGGCATCGTGCCCCGGCTGGGCGAAACCTTGGTATGGGGCATGTACGATCTGCCCGGCCGAAAGCTGGACGTGGGATACGACATGGCCGTCACGGGCCGAGCCAAGGTGCATGGGCTGGAGGGCGTCAGCTTTACCGCCCGGGTGGTGGAACCCAAACCCGAGCTACGGGAGGGCGATCTGATGATCGAGCCTGTGGAAAACTCCGGCGCGAAAGAGGAGGTCTGGACCTTTGTGGGCCAGCTCAAGGACGGCCGCACCCGCTTTTTGTCCGCCGAACGGGAGGAGAACGGGGTGAAGGAGCTGACCACCTTCCTGGACGGGGACGAGTTCATGGCCAATTGGGGCTTCGGCGAGGACAACCGGGGCAACGACGTCCATCTGGCCAGTCGGGGGTCGATCACGAGAAACGGGAGCGATTACACCGCAGAAAAGACGGACGGGCCGGACGTGGTGGGCCGGTGTCGCCTGACGCTGGACGGCCGGGAACACGACTGTATCGCCGTCATGGACCTGAGCGCCTATGAGGAAGGCGTGGTCTCCCTGCAGTTCATCAATCGGGACGGCCGGACCCTGCTGTGGCAGCGGTACAACCGGGACGATTGGGCGCTGGATCGCTATGGCAAGCGCTGGTCGGCACTCCTGCCCGAGAACGAGCGCATCACCGTCAACGGCGCCCTCTTCGTCCATTGGTACGACTGCCTCTATGTGCGGTGAGATCCTCATTCCCGGACGGCGGACCGCCCGCTGAACCGACGAAAAAAACGCCCTGCAAGGGCGTTTTTTGATAGCGGATGAGGATCAAACGAAACCCAGATACCAGATGACTTCGCCCAGGACGAAGTGGGGGATGCACAGCCCCCAAATGCTGTTCTGCTTGCGGTAGAGGATGCCGAAGATGGACAGCAACGCCGTGGCGGCCAACATATACATGAAGCCGCGATGGATGTGCAGCGCGCCGAACAGCAGGGAGGACACGATGATGGCCGCGGACTCGCTGTACTTCCCCACGAAGATGCGGCGCAGGTTCTCATGGATGACGCCCCGGGACAGGAATTCCTGCAGTACGGCCGTCAGGGGATAGGCGAAGTCAGACCAGCCCAGCTTGCTCCAGTCCCAGAAGGGGGCGCCTTCCGGGAAGAATCCCGGGGCCACGCGCAGGAGAAGGAGCTTGACGCCGAACAGCGCTGCCGTAAAGACCGCCGTCAGCAAACAGTCCACCTTGATCGCCTTGCCGATGCCCTTGATCTTCAGGCCCATCTCCTCGAAGGAGAAGTGGGTGTAGTGGCGGATATAGAAGAACATGATCAGGGAGATGGCATGGATGAACTGGGTCATGATCTCCTGAGAGACCTTCTGCCCGGTCTGCTGCCACAGGGCGACGATATATATCCAGATCGAAACGGCGGTCATGGTGCCGATGAACACCGCCGAGCTCTCCCGACGCTTGCGGCGCAGGATGTCGATCTCGGTGATGTCGTCGAAGTGGATGGCATAGCTCCTGTTCTGAGCGTCCTCTTCATCCTCCAGGCAGATGCAGCTGGTGTTGAGCCGCACAAGGCGGCCATCCTCCCGGCGAAACAGGATGTCGCCCCGCTGGGAGGCGTTCTTTTCCGCCGTGGCCTTCACCAGGAATTCCAGCAGAGCGTCGTTCTCCTTGTCGAACACGTCCCGATACCGCTTTCCCACGGCGTTCTCCGTCAGCCCCAGGATCAAGGACGCGGAAGGGTTGATGTAGCGGATGACCCCGCCCCGGTCGAAGGTGATGATCCCTTCGTCAAAGTCCCGCAGGACCCGGGTGTCCAGCGCCTCCTGCATCTGCTCGGCGTCGATGGTCTGCTGCACGATCTCCTCGCTGACAGCCTCCTCCGGCGCGGCCTGGTCGGAGGTCTCCACCTCCATGTCGCTGTTCAAAAGCGAATCGGCGACCTTCTCGTCCAGCATATCCTGCAGCTCGTCCTCCTGCAGGCTGCGCACCATGGTCTCCTGATCGGCTTTGACTTCCTTCGCTGCCGGTGCTTCCGGGCTCTCTTTTTCGATCTCCATGCTGATTTCCTCTTCTTTGCTGTGTATATCTTATTGTACCCGATATCCGCGCACAATGCAACACAAATGCGTTGCGGGGCCTGTTGGTTGACAAACACAGGAAATACGGTATAATCGTATACAATATACCGTCATGGAACGAAGGAGGATGCCTATGGACAGGATCGACACGGCATTGCTGGAACTATTGGAGGAGGACGCCCGGCGGACGCCGGAGCAGGTGGGCGTGCTGCTGGGGATCACCGCGGCGGAAGCGAAGGCGCGGATCGAGGGGCTGGAAGCCGCAGGCGTCATCCGCGGCTACACGGTCCTCATCGACCGGGAGCACCTTCCCGAGGAGACCATCAGCGCCCTCATCGAGGTGAAGGTCCAGCCGGAGCGGAATAGGGGCTTCGACGCCATCGCCGAGCAGCTGTATCTCTTCGACGAGGTGAAGGCCTGCTACCTCATGTCCGGGGCCTATGATCTCATGCTCATCGTGGAGGGCAAGAACATCCGCTCCGTGTCCCGGTTCGTGGCCGAGCGGCTGTCCATTTTGGACAATGTCCAGAGCTGCGCCACCCATTTCATCCTGAAGCGGTACAAGACAGACGGCGTCATCTTCGAGAAGCAGCCCGGCGACAAGCGCATGGTGGTGAGCATATGAACATCGACGCCCTGATCTCCCAAAAGGCCAAGGCCATCCAGCCCTCGCCCATCCGCCGGTTCTTCGATTTGGCCAACGCCATGGAGGGGACCGTCTCCCTGGGCATCGGCGAGCCGGACTTTGTGACCCCCTGGCACATCCGGGATGCGGCCATGGCGTCGATGCGCGCCGGGGAGACCGCCTACACGCCCAACGCCGGCACGCCCCGGCTTCGGCAGGCGGTGGCGGACTACCTCTACGCCCGGTTCGGACTTTCCTACGACCCCAAGACCGAGATCTTCATCACCGTGGGCGCGTCGGAAGCCATCGACCTTGCCATGCGGGTGCTGGTGGACCCGAGCGACGAGGTGCTGATCCCGGACCCCAGCTACATCTCCTACAGCCCCGGCGCCCTGCTGGCCGGCGGCAAGAGCGTGCTGCTGCCCACCTACGCCGAGGACGGGTTCGCGCTGCGGGGGGATGTGCTCCAAAGCGCGTTGACGCCCCGGTCCAAGGCCCTGGTGCTGCCCTATCCCAACAATCCCACCGGCGGGATCATGACCCGGCCTCAGCTTGAAGAGCTGGCGGCGGTGCTGGAGAAAACGGATCTGCCGGTGATCTCCGATGAGATATACGGAGAGCTGACCTATGCGGGCGACCATGTATCCATCGCTCAGATCCCCGGCATGAAGGAGCGGACCATCCTGATCTCCGGCTTTTCCAAGGCTTTCGCCATGACCGGCTGGCGGCTGGGGTTCGTGGCGGCGGACAGGCGGTTCGTGTCCCAGATGCTGAAGGTCCATCAGTACGTCATCATGTGCGCTTCCACTATGAGCCAGGCAGCCGCGGCCGAAGCCCTGAACGGCATGCTGCGGGGGGAGTTCGACGACGTGGAGAAGATGCGTCGGGCCTACGACCAGCGGCGGCGGTACATCTATGACCGGCTCAACCGCATGGGGCTCCGCTGCTTCGAGCCCCGGGGCGCCTTCTACATCTTCCCGGACATCACCTCCACGGGCCTCACCTCGGAGCAGTTCGCAGAATCGCTCCTCAGGGAGGAGCGGGTGGCCGTGGTCCCTGGCAACGCTTTCGGCAGCCGGGGCGAGGGATTTGTCCGCTGCTCCTACGCCGCCAGCCTCAAAAACATCGAGGAGGCCATGGACAGGATGGAGCGATTTGTGAAGAGGTTTTAGCAAAAAAGCTCTATACGGAAAAGAGGATGCCAAACTCGCTTTTGGCATCCTCTTCTTGTTGCAGAGGGAAAAAACTATCCCAGTTTCGCTTCCAGCTCCTCCAGGGCCGCTGTCAGGGCTTCCTCGAAGGTGGGATGGGGGCGCATGGCTTTGAGAAGATCGCCGGGGGTCTGCCCGTTGGCGATGGCTTCGGAGAGCTGGGAGATCATGTCGGAGGCGTTCGAACACATGAGCTGGGCCCCCAGGAGCTTGCGGGTCTCGGCGTGGGCCACCAGCTTCATGAAGCCCCGATCACCGTTGAGGATCACGGTGCGGCCGTTGGCGGACATGAGGGCTTTGGCGGTCTTCACGGGGATCTCCCGGGCCTTGGCGTCGGCTTCGGTGAGACCCACGGCGGCGATCTCGGGCCGCACGTACACGCAGCCGGGGACCAGGCTGAGGTCCGTTTCGTTGGCCTTGCCGGCGATCTCATTGACGGCGTAGATGCCCTGGGCGGTGGCCACGTGGGCGAGTTGGACCGGGGAGGATACGTCGCCGATGGCGTAGACCCCGGGGAGGCTGGTCTCGAACCGCTCGTTCACCTTGATCCGGCGGCGGTCCATCTCCACAGCCACGCCCTCGCCGAAGAGGCCCGCCGTGCAGGGGCTGCGGCCGATGGCGCACAATACCTTCTCGCCGGCGACGGATTGGAGCTTGCCCCTGGTCTCAAAGTTCACCTGCAGGCCGGCGCCGGTCTGCTCCAGGTTCTTCACCATGGCGCCGGTGAACACCTGAACGCCCCGCTTCTTCATGATCATACTGAGGTTCTGCCCCAGCTCCCGATCCATGTTGGGCAGGAGCCGATCGAGACCCTCCACCACCGTGACCGCCACGCCCAGATCGTTGTAGAAGGTGGCGAACTCCATGCCGATGACGCCGCCGCCGATGATGATGAGGGAGTTAAAGCCGCCGCCCTCGCCTGAGAGCAGCTCGTCGGAGGTCATGACGCCGGGGAGGTCAAGGCCCGGGATGGGAGGTCGGGCGGGCACGGAGCCCGTGGCCAGCAGGATGTTTTGGGCCGTGTAGACGCCCTCGTTCTCGCCGGAAACGACCACGGTGTTCGGGGCGGTCAGGGTGCCGATGCCCCGCAGCAGCGTCACCTTGGCGGCCTTGAAGAGCCCTTCGATGCCGCCCCGGAGCTTTTCCACCACTTGCTGCTTGTAGGCGAACATGGCGGTGAGGTCGTAGGAAAGGTTCTCGGCGGCGACGCCCAGCTCGGCGCCGTGCTTGGCTTCCTCGTAGACGGCGGAGGCGTGCAAGAGGGCTTTGGTGGGGATGCAGCCCCGATTTAGGCAGGTGCCGCCCACCTCCCGTTTTTCCACCACCGCAGTTTTCAGACCCAACCTGGCGGCGTGCAGGGCAGCCTCGTAACCGCCCGGGCCCGCGCCGATGACGATCAAATCAAAATTGAACATAGCTATATCTCCTGTTGTAATAAGGTAAGGATATCCGCGCCGTGAGAGACCGTGGTCAGGGCGTGCGACAGGGCGTTTGGAGCGAAACGGCAGCCGGTGAGGGCGGTTTGCAGGGCGGGCGGGAAGGAATAGTCCATATCGTCCGAAAAAACGGCGGCCCGGCGGATAAAGCCCTCGTTTACCTGAAGCTGGATCTCCACGCCGCCCCAGGGGAAGCGCCCCTCCACCCGGCAGGTGAAGGGCAACTTCTGACCGAAGCGCCAGGCCCAGCTCGAATAGGTCTCCCGGAGCGCCGCTACCCGCCGTTTGTCCGCCTCGGTGAAGACCCGGGGCGTGCTCTTGAGCCCGTATACTTCTTCAAAGGCCGCCGCCAGAGCCGTTTTCAGCCCGTCGACGGTGATGTTCGGACACAGCTCCTTCAGGTTCACCACCCGGGAGCGGACCGATGGTACGCCCTTTGCTTCCAGCTTCGCCTTGGAAGGGGTGAGGTATCGGGCGAGCCTTGCCCCGTCCACGTCCACCAGGAGGGTCCCGTGGTGGTAGGACCGAGGGCCGTTGTGGTAGAAGGCGTTGCCGGAGAACTTGCGGCCGTCGGCGGTGAGGTCGTTCCGGCCGGACAGCTCCGCCGGGATGCCGAGGCTCCGGCAGGCAGTCATAAGGACCCGCTGCTGCTTCTGTAAATCGTAATCCCCGGTAGGGACCAGGAAGGTGAAATTCAGGTTCCCCAAATCGTGGAACACGGCCCCGCCCCCGGAGAGCCGGCGGGCCAGGCGCCCCCCTTCCTCCTCCAGAAGGGATACCCGGCACTCGGCCCAGGGGTTCTGGTTCTTGCCGATCACCACGGTGTTCTCATTCTGCCACAGGTACAAAAGGCAGCACCCGCCGGCCGCTGTCTCCAGCAGGTGCTGCTCCATAGCCAGGTTGAGAAAGGGATCGAAGGATCCGCTTTCGTAGGTGGCCAGCCGATCGATCATGCCTTGGTGTAGCGGACGATGGGATTCCGGGCCGCCTTCACTTCATCGGGCCGACCGATCTGGGCGTTGTGAGGCGCGGCGTGCATGAACGCCGGGTCCTTGTAGCCCAGCTCGTAGAGGGCGCGGAACACCTCCGCCGCCCAGTCCAGCGTCTCCTTGCTCTCCGTCTCCGTGGGCTCCAGCATGAGGGCCTCGTGGACGATGAGGGGGAAGTACATCGTGGGCGGATGCATGCCGTAGTCGATGAGGGACTTGGCCACGTCGAGAGCGGACACGCCCGTGGCCTTCTTGAATTCGCTAAGATCCAGCACGAACTCGTGCATGCAGATCCGATCGAAGGCGGGGGTGAAGGTGCCTTTGATGCGCTGCATCAGGTAGTTGGCGTTGAGGACTGCGTTCTTCGCCGCCTCGGGCACACCCTCCCGACCCAGGGTCAAGAGGTACGCCAGGGCCCGGACCACAACCAGGAAGTTGCCCCGGAAGCCCCTCACCTGGATATGGCCCGGCTCCTCCATAAGGGCGGAATGGGGCAGGAACGGGGCCAGGAACGCTTTGCAGCCCACCGCGCCGGCGCCGGGACCGCCGCCGCCGTGAGGGGTGGCGAAGGTCTTGTGCAGGTTCAGGTGCACGCAGTCGAAGCCCATGTCGCCGGGCCGGACCACGCCCATGACCGCGTTCAGGTTGGCGCCGTCGTAGTAGCAGAGGCCGCCGGCCTCGTGGACCAGGCGCGTGATCTCCAGGATGTTCTCGTCGAAGATGCCCACGGTGTTGGGGTTGGTGAGCATGAGGCCCGCCGTATCGGGGCCCAGGACGCTCTTCAAAGCCTCCAGATCCACGCAGCCGTCGGGAGCCGAGGGGATGTTGACCACCTGGTAGCCGCACATGGCCGCCGTGGCGGGGTTGGTGCCGTGAGCGGAGTCGGGGACGATGATCTTGGTCCGATTTTTATCGTTCCGGGAATCGTGGTACTGCTTGATGAGCAGGACGCCGGTGAACTCGCCGTGGGCGCCGGCCGCGGGCTGGAAGGTCATGTCCGCCATGCCGGTGATCTCGCAGAGGTACTTCCTGGCGGTCTCGATGACCTCCTCGCAGCCGGCCACCGCGGTCTTGGGGGCCAGGGGGTGGACGGAGGTGAAGCCGGGCAGGGACGCCATCTCCTCGTCGACGCGGGGATTGTACTTCATGGTGCAGGACCCAAGGGGATAGAACCCGCAGTTCACGCCGTGAACGTGCTGGTTGAGCTCCGTGTAGTGACGGCTCACGTCTACCTCACTCATCTCGGGCAGCAGGGGGGCAACCTCCCGCTTCAGCTCAGCGGGCAGCTCCGCCTTGGGCACGTCGCAGGCGGGCAAAATGGCGCAGCGGCGGCCGGGCACGCTCTTTTCAAAGATCAGCTTCATGCGAGCACCCCCTTCACGATGGCGACGACCTCATCCAGGGTCGCTTTCGATACCTTTTCCGTGGCGCACCACAGCACGCCGCCCTCATAGGGCAGGCCGCCCAGGATGTTCTTCTCGTCCAATGCGGCCAATATCTCGTCCGCCTTGGGCATATCCAGCAGGAACTCGTGGAAGAAGGGTCCTTCATAGCGGAGCTTCACGCCGGGGAGCTGCAAGAGCTCCCGGCAGAGATAATGGGCCTTGGCCATGGTGCCTTCCGCCACCTCCTTCAACCCTTCGGGCCCCATGGCGGCTAGGTATACCCCGGCGGTCAAGGCGCAGAGCGCCTCGTTGGAGCAGATGTTGCTGCCGGCCTTCTCCCGGCGGATGTGCTGCTCCCGGGCCTGAAGGGACAGGACGTAGGCCCGGTTCCCCTTGTCGTCCGTGGTCTCACCCACGATGCGGCCGGGAAGCTTGCGCATATGCTTGGTGGTGGTGGCCATAAAGCCCAGGTACGGGCCGCCGTAGCCCAGGGGGAGCCCCAGGGGCTGGCCTTCGCCCACGGCGATGTCCGCGCCCATATCCCGGGGGGTCTTCATGATCCCGAGAGCGATGGGGTTCACGCCCAGGATATAGAGGGCGCCCGCCTCATGGACGGGGGCGGCCATGGCCTCGGCGTCCTCGAAGAGGCCGTAGAAGTTGGGCTGCTGCACGTAGACGGCGGAGACCTCAGCGGTCAGCATGGCCTTCAGGGCCTCCATGTCCGTTTTGCCGTCCTTCACGGGGATGACCTTCACCTCGTCATTAGTGCCGTAGCAATAGGTGCGGACCGTGTTGATCACGTCGGGATGGGCTGCGCCGGAGATCAGCGTCACGCGGCGCTTCCGATCCCGGGCCATGGCGCAGGCCTCGGCGGCGGCGGTGGCGCCGTCGTAGACGGAGGCGTTGGACACGTCCATGCCCGTGAGCTCGCAGATCTCGGTCTGGTACTCGAAGATGGATTGCAGGACGCCCTGGCTCATCTCGGCCTGGTAGGGCGTGTAGGCGGTCAGGAACTCCTCCTTGGCGGGGATGTACTTGACGATGGCCCCGAAGGATGGCGTCATAGACCTTGTTTTTGCGGGCCATGGTATTCAGGGCCCGGCTCACCTCCAGCTCGCTCTGGCCTTCGGGCAGATCCAGGGGACGATCCAGGTACATGCTCTCCGGCACGTCCCGATACAGCTCCCGAAAGTCCTTGAGCCCGATGGCATTCAGCATCTCCTGCCGCTGTTCCCGGGTGGAAGGAACATAGCTGCCCATTCCTTATGCCTCCGTGGCGCAGTGGGCTTCGTAGGCGGCGGCGTCCAACAGCTCCTCGGTGTCGGTGACGTTGTCCACCTTGATGATCCAGGCGCCGAAGGGGTCGTTGTTCAGCTCTTCGGGGGCGTCCAGCAGCGCCTCGTTGATCTCGCACACGGTGCCGGTCACGGGGCTCATGAGGTCGGACACGGCCTTGACGGACTCCACGTCGCCGAAGGCTTCGCCCGCGGTCACCTCGTCGCCCACCTGGGGCAGGTTCACGAATACCAGGTCGCCCAGAGCGTCCTGGGCAAAGTCGGAGATGCCGATGACGGCCACGTCGCCGTCCATGCGGACCCACTCATGGGACTTGGAGTACTTCACGTCGGGATTGAAAGTCATGTTTGTATCCTCCTAAATTGATTTTTATTTCTGAATAAGGGTGGACAGTTTGCCCAGCGCCGTTTCAAACTCGGCGTCGGTGAAGCAGTATTGCATGTCAAGGTGCTCGCTCCTGAGGGCCGCGACCTCCGCCTTGATGTCCTTGTTCCGCAGGATGCAGTCTGCCATGAGCTCGGCCAGTTTGTCGAACTCGGCGTCGCCGAAGCCGAAGCGGGTCATCTCGCTCATGCCCATGCGCAAGGCGCCGGAGGCGGTGAAGCCCTCCTCATCGGGGGTGGCCTGGTAGTTGACGATGATGTTGTTCCTCTCCAGCCGCTCCGCGATCTCGGGGCCTTCGCCGTAGCCCACGCCCACGATGACCTGGTGGGTCTCAGTGTAGTCGATGGCAGGGTCGCCCTTCACATCCAGACCCTGAGCCTTCAGGGCCTTGGCAAAGTGCTTGGCGTTGTGGATGATGGCCGCCTGGTAGGCGTCCTTGTACTGGTTCATCTCGTAGGCCGCCATGAGGAAGCCCAGCTGGGTGCCCAGATG
>CADCMN010000005.1 GCA_902802575.1 uncultured Eubacteriales bacterium
AACCTGAAGGACCTCTGCCTGCCCTTCAACCAGTTCTGCAAGCTCAACGGCGTGGAGCTGACCCAGGACATCTGGATCGGGCCCTTCACCTCCTTCGGCTACGGCTACTTCGACGAGATCCCCGCAGCCTACGTGCTGAAGTATCTGGACTTCCAGACCTGCATGAACTTCGTGAAGATCAACCTGTGGACCTGGCAGAACGGCACCCAGTACATCTGGGAGCAGCTCAACGACCATCTCAAGCACCCCGCCCGCCTGAACAGCAAGATCGACAAGGTGGAGCGCAAGGACGGCAAGGTCTGCGTCACCGTCAACGGTGAAGTGGAGGAGTACGACAAGATCATCGTCACCGCCCCCCTCTACATCCCCAACAAGCGGGCCGACGGCCAGGTGGGCATGGTGGACTACTTTGACGCCCGGGAGGACGAGAAGGAGCTCTTCTCCAAGATCGACTACGAGCGGTACGACGTGCTGGCTGTGGAGACCAAGCCCGAGGATCATCCCGAGATCTCCTACTACGTGTTCGACAACATGGTCCCGGAACGGCTGGGCCATATGATGGTCTACTATCGCCGCTGGCGGGACACCAAGGACCAGGTCATCACCACCTATGCCCTCAGAAAGCATCAGAAGATGGCGGAGGTCCCCTACGAGACCTGCCGGCAGATGGTCCTGGACGACCTGAAGACCATGCGCAACCCCGCCTCCAACGTGGTGAACGAGTGGAGCGTCTATTACTTCCCCCATGTCTTCAGCGAGGACTACGCCGCCGGCTGGTATGACAAGGTGGAGGCCATGCAGGGCAAGTACGACACCTACTATGCGGGCGAAATCATGAGCTTCGGCGACATGGACGAGACCGCCGAGTACTCCCGCGAGCTGGTAGAGAGATTCTTCTGATATACCTCGTGCACGAGGGAGCGGTTTCATTCGCTCCCTCATCTTTCATATAAGGAGAAAAGCATGAAATTCTACAAAGACCACTATGACGTCATCGTCATCGGCGGGGCCCTGGCGGGGCTTTCCTCCGCGCTGATGCTGGCGGACAAGGGGCTGGACGTGCTGGTGCTGGAGCGGCACAATCTGCCCGGCGGCATCGCCACCAGCTTCGTTCGCGGCGGCATCGAGATCGAAGCGGCCCTTCATGAGATGATGAGCATCGGCCCCGAGGGGAACCGGCTGAAGGTGGGCAAGTTTCTGGAGGACATGGGCGTGAACGTGGACTGGCTCAAGGTCCCCGAAGCCTATCACGCCTCCCTGCCCGGCATCGAGGTCACATTGCACCCGGGCCTTGAGGTGTTTGCCCGAGAGGTGGACGCGGAGGTCCCCGGCACCTATGAGAAGGTGCTCAAGCTGTTGAATCTCTGCCACACCGTCTTCGACAGCGTCAACGAGCTCTCCATCCATCCCATGAGCAAGCCCATGATGCTGTTGAAGCACGAGGCCTTTGTGAAGACCGCGGGCTACTCCACCCGGGAGGTCATGGACACCTTCGATCTGCCCCAGAAGGCCCGGGACCTTTTGGCCCCCTACTGGATCTACGTGGGCAGCGGCTTTTCGGACCTGCCCTTCACCATCTTCTCCGTCCTCATGGCGGACTACATCGGCTACGGCTCCTACATCCCCCGGAAGTTCTCCCACGAGATCAGCCTCAAGATGGCGGAGCGGGCGGAAGCGATGGGCGTGCAGATCGAATACAAGCAGCACGTGGAGAAGATCCTGGTGAAGGACGGCAAGGTCTACGGGGTCCGCACCGCCCGGGGCGATGAGATTTACGCGGACTACGTGATCTCTGCTCCCTACCCCAACAAGGTCTACACCTCCATGATCGAGCCCCTCTCTGAGGTCCCGGAAAAGGCGTTGAAGATGGTCAACGGCCGACGGCTGAGCCTCACGGCCTTCAGCGTCATCATGATCCTCGATAAGCCCGCCGAAGAGCTGGGCATCAAGGACTACAGCATCTTCATCGGCGACACCATGGACACCGACGAGCTCTACAAGGATCTGGCGGGCCTGGGGCCCTACCGCTACCTCACCTGCATCTGCCACAACTACGGCAACCCCGACGCCACGCCCACGGGCACCTGCTCCTTCTCCATCACCACCCTGCCCCGGGTGGACGGCTGGAAGACCGTGACCGCCGACGAATACGACGCGGTCAAGCACAGGGTGGCGGAACAGATGATCGACGACATGTCGAAATACTACGGCGTCAACCTTCGGGACCACATCCTGGAGATCGTCATCGAGACGCCCATGACCGTGGCCCACTACACCGGCATGTGGAACGGCTGCATCTACGGCTACGCCCACCGACGGCATGGGCCCCGCCGTGACCAACGGCCGCAAGGCGGCCAAGAACGTGCTGGACGATATCAAGGCGAAGAAGGAGGCGGCCGCGAAATGAAGGTCAAAGGATTTTTGAAGGATGTCGGCGGCGCGTCCCGGGTCACCAAGGCCCGTCTGGCCGCCTTCGAGAACGCCTCCCCCGTCCCCGTGGCGGAGGACCCCATCGGGAACGTGGCCCGGGAGTGGCATCCCGGCGCCATGGAGCTGGTGGTGCAGGACATTTACCCCGTGAGCCCCACGGCCAAGACCGTCCGCTTCGTCCGGGCCGACGGACAGAAGCTGCCCCCCTTCTACGCGGGCCAGTTCATCTCCCTGGCCTTCCGGCTGGACGGCCGCGTGCTGTGCCGCCCCTACTCCATCTCCTCCGCCCCCTTCGAGGCCCGGCAGGAGAACGGGTTCGTGGAGATCACCGTCCGCAAATCCAAGGGCGACGGCCTCATCTCCGACTACGTCAACGACGGCCTGCAGGTGGGCGACCGCATCCAAGGCAGCATGGGTCTCGGGCAATTCTACTATGAGCCCCTCCGGGACGCCAAGCGCGTCGTGGCCCTGGCCGGCGGCGTGGGCATCACGCCCTTCGCCTCCATGGCCAAGGAGATCGCTCACGGCACCCTGGACATGGATCTGACCATCCTCTACGGCTCCGTGTCGTCGAACGATATCATTTTGAAAGACCAGCTGGCAGCGCTGAACTCCCCCAGGGTCAAGGTGGTCCACGTCCTGTCCGGAGACGAGCCGGACTGGACCGGCGAGCGGGGCTTTCTCAGCGCCGAGCTCATCCGAAAGTACACCGAGGGCGACACCTCCTACTTCCTCTGCGGCCCCCAGGTCATGTACAAATTCCTCCGGGGCGAGATCCAGAAGCTGAACGTGCCCCCGCGCCGCATCCGCTTCGAGGTCTTCGGCCAGGCCAAGGACATCACGACCTTCCCCGGCTACCCCGTGGAGAAGAAGGACGACGTGTACACCCTGACCGTGCGCCGGGGCATCCATGAGGACAGGATCCCCGCCAAGGCCAACGAAAGCCTGGTGGTGGCCTGCGAGCGGGCGGGCATCGTGCTGCTCACGGACTGCCGCAGCGGCGAGTGCGGCTTCTGCCGGACCAAGGTCCTCTCCGGCGACTTCTACGTGTGCCCGGAGAACGACGGCCGCCGGGGCGCGGACAGGGATTTCAACTACGTCCACGCCTGCGCCGCCTATCCCCTCAGCGACATGACCATCAAGATCCCCATCGAATAAGGAGAACGTCATGGTAAAAGAAGTGAACCCCCGCATCCATGTGAACGAGCGGGACTATCCCGTGGACGGCCACCATTGCAGCGACCCGGAGAAGGCCAAGCTGGTCAAAAAGCTGGCCCTTCTCATCACCGACAACATCCCCCGCAAGCTCCCCGGCGGCATGAAGGAAAACCACATGGATTTCTGGATTTTGGACCGGCTCCTCACCACGGAGGAGATCAGGTTCATGCTGAGCTTCGAGAAGCGCCGGGTGGGCCGGACCACCAAATGGCTGGCCGAAAAGAACGGCATCTCCGAAGAGGCCGCCCAGAAGGTCATCGACCATCTGGTCTGGATCGGCATCGTGGAGCAGAACCGGGACAATCCGGACCAGCACATCCAGTACTGCATCCCCAAGTGGGTGGTGGGCTCCGGCGAATACATGGTGGAGCATAAGACGTTGCCCGACGAGCATCCCGAGGTGGCCACCATGTTCAACCTGGCCCCCCAGGAGCCCCTCGAAATGGCGGCCAAGCTGGTGCCCCCCGGCGGGGCCGGCATCGGCATGCACGTGATCCCCGTGGAGAAGGCCATCGACGCTTCCAGCCAGAGCGTGTCCGTGGAGCACCTGTCCCACTGGCTCCAGAAGTACGACAAATTCTGCACCATGGTCTGCGCCTGCCGCAAGGCCCAGCGCATCCGGGGCGAGGGCGTGGGCGACATCGAGGGCTACATGTGCATCGGTGTGGGCGACATCGCGGAATTCTTGGTGGAATCCGGCAAGGACGCCCACTACATCACCCGGGAGGAGGCCATGGAGATCATCGAGCGGGCGGAGCGCAAGGGCTACGTCCACCAGATCACCAACCTGGACGGCCCCAACCGCATCGTGGGCATCTGCAACTGCTCCCCCGGCAGCTGCTACGGCCTTCGCACCAGCCAGCTCTTCAACACGCCCAACATGTCCCGGTCCGCCTATCGGGCCCACGTGGACAAGGAAAAGTGCGTGGCCTGCGGCAAGTGCGTGGAGGTCTGCCCCGCCGGCGCCGCCAAGCTGGGCCAGAAGCTCTGCAAGGCCGACGGCGCCCGGGTGAAATACCCGGTCCACGACCTGCCCGACGATCACGTCTGGGGCGAGGATCGCTGGGACAGAGACTACCGGGACCACAACAGGATCAACTGCTACGACACCGGCACCTCCCCCTGCAAGACCGCCTGCCCGGCCCATATCGCCGTCCAGGGCTATATCAAGATGGCCGCCGAGGGGCGCTACGCCGAAGCCGTGAAGCTGATCCGGCAGGACAACCCCTTCCCCGCCGTGTGCGGCGCGGTGTGCAACCGCCGCTGCGAGGACCGCTGCACCCGGGGGACCGTGGACAAGCCCGTGGCCATCGACGAGATCAAGAAGTTCCTGGCCCAGTGGGAGCTGGAGCACCCGGAGACCTACGCCGAGATCTGCGAGAACATGGACGGTAAACAGTGGACCGAGTTCCCCATCGCCGTCGTGGGCGCGGGCCCGGCGGGCCTTTCCGCGGCTTACTATCTGAGGAAAGAGGGCTACCCCGTCACCGTCTTCGACAAGGCGAAGCGGCCCGGCGGCATGCTCCTCAACGGTATCCCCTCCTTCCGCCTGGAGAAGGACGTGCTGGAGAAGGAGATCGACATCCTCCGCGCCATGGGCGTCACCTTCCGCTGCGGCGTGGAGGTGGGTCGTGACGTGACCATCCAGCAGCTCAGGGATCAGGGCTTCAAGGCCTTCTTCCTGGCCATCGGCCTCCAGGGCGGCCGCAAGGCGGGCGTGCCCGGCGAGGAGGGCCCGGACGTGGAAAGCGGCGTGGACTTCCTCTATCGGGTCAACAACGATCCCACCCAAAAGCTTGTCGGCGACGTGGTGGTGGTGGGCGGCGGCAACGTGGCCGCCGACGTGGCCAGGACGGCCCTTCGGGCCGCCGACGGCCGGGTCACCATGCTCTGTCTCGAGAGCCGGGAGGAGATGCCCGCGGCCAAGGACGAGGTGGCGGAGGTCCTGGAGGAGGGCATCGCCATCGAGAACGGCTGGGGCCCCAAGGAGGTCCTGCGGGACGCCGACGGGAAGGTCACGGCCGTGGTCTTCAAGCGCTGCACACGGGTCTTCGACGAGCAGCGCCGGTTCAGCCCCCTCTACGACGAGAACGACACCAAGACGATCCCCTGCGCCAACGTGCTCATGGCCATCGGCCAGAGCGCCCAGTGGGGCGACCTGTTGAAAGGCACCAAGGTGGCATTGCGGCCCAACGGCGGCGCCGTCGCCGACCCGGTGACGCTGCAGACCGCCGAGCCCGACATCTTCGTGGGCGGCGATATCTACCACGGCGCCAAGTTCGCCATCGACGCCATCGCCGACGGCCGGGAGGCCATGGTCTCCATCAACCGGTTCGTCCACCCCGGCCAGAGTCTGACCATCGGCCGGGATCGGCGGGAGTTCATCGAGTTCGACCGGGAGGACATCACCCGGCCCGACTCCTTCGACAACTCTCCCCGCCAGCGGCCCGGCATGCAGCCCGGCGATGCCCGAGCCACCTTCCGCGACCTCAGATTGCCCCTCACCGAGGAGCAGGTGAAGATCGAGGCGAACCGGTGTCTTGGGTGCGGGGCCACCACGGTGGACTTCAACAAGTGCATCGGCTGCGGCCTGTGCACCACCCGGTGCGAGTTCGACGCCATCCACCTGACGCGGGACCTGCCCGCCTGCAGCGATATGCACACGGCGGAGGAGATGATGAGCCTGGTGGGTCCCTACGCCCTCAAGCGCATGGGCAAGATCATCAAGCGCAAGCTCACCGGCAAGGGCGAATACCCGTCGGAGCAGGAATAAAACAGCGATACGCAAAACGACCGCCGAGACCGGCGGTCGTTTGCTATAGGCGCGTATCAGTGAGCGCTGTTGGCTGCCGCGGCGTTGGCGGCGACGGAGGAGGCGATGACGGCGCACATAAGGGCCTGCTGGGCGGCGATCAGGGCCAGGGTGGTCTGCTGGGCGGCGGCGTTCACCAGCTCCGGCTGCCGGTCGGGCAGGGACAGGAGCATGGCGGCGTGCATCATGCGGGTCCGCCGGTCCATGCCGAAGACCCCCGTATAGCCCTTTTGCTGGGATAGGAGCCCATCCAGCGCCATAAGCCCCTGCACCAGTTCATCCACAGACCCCTTGGCCAGGGACAGGGCCGCCAGGATGGGCAGCTGCCGATCCTTGCCGTACTTGCCGCCGGCCCTTTGAATGCCGTCGAAGAGGGCGATCAGGCGATGGACCTTCTCCTCCGGCGCCTCCTGGGACAGAGCCAGCACATGGGAAACGGACTGGAGGGCGTCCCCCTTGGGGAAGCGTTCATCCAGCAGCCGATAGCAGGCCTCCATGTCGTCGATGAGCTCGTCGTCGGTCCGCTGGCTTTCGGCAAGGAGCAGGGCAAAGACGCTGTCCTCCTGGCCGGTCAGGAAAGGATGCTCCTTCTTCATGCGCTGATAGAGGCCCTTGCCCCGGGCGGCCAGCGCGGGGATATCCGTCTCCGGGACCTCCTCGGAGAGGATCAGGGCCGCCAGCGCCAAATATTCGGAGCTAAAGAAGGCCTCCTTCAAAAGGCCGTAGGTCCGCTCCGTCCCCTCCCACCGGGCCTCGGGCTCATCCCCCGCCGCCAGCATGCAGATGAGCGGCAGCTTGATGTTCCCCCGAAAGCTGGAGAAGGGACCGGTGGTGCTCTTCACCATAGCCTTGCAGCGTTCCAGCCGCTCCCGGTCCACCGCCCGGTCTGCGGCCAAAAAGATATGGGCGCAGGCGGGATAGATATATTCGCTCTCCCAGCGAAAGGCGGCGCGAATGGCGTCTCTCGTTTCAATGAATCGAATCACCAGTTCCTGGGGGGTCTTGTTCATGGGGCTACCTCCTGCAACAGATTATCTATTGATGTATTAGTATACCACGTTCTTCGACGATGGGAAAGAGGGTGGCCGGCCCTGTTTTTGCTTTCCTCGCCTTCCTGGGAGGAAAAATCTTTTTCCGCAAAAAAGCGCTCTTCTGGTTTACAAACCGCAGCCGATTTGATATCCTTATGTCAGAGTATACATTTGCTCTGTCTTTTTTTCGCGCCCCTTACGCAAGGGCGAAAGACTATCTGCAACAAAGGAGGGATCGAATGTGAGGGACACGTTTCGCGGCGGTGTGCATCCCAGGGGACACAAGGAACTGAGCAAGGAAGCATCGCTGCGCGTATTCGACGCCAAGGGAGAGATGGTCTTCCCTCTGGCCCAGCACATCGGCAAACCGGCTAAGGCCATCGTCAAGAAGGGCGACCCTGTGCTGGTGGGCCAGTGCATCGCGGCGGCGGACGGCTTCGTCTCCGCCAACGTCATCTCGTCCTGCTCGGGCACGGTGAAAGCGGTGGAGAAGCGCCGCACCATCGCCGGCGTTCTGCAGGAATGCGTGGTGATCGACAACGACGGCCAGTACACCGAGACCGGTGCCTTCGGCACGCGGCAGGACATCACCGACATCACCAATGAGGAGATCCTGCGTCGGGTGGCGGCGGCCGGCATCACGGGCCTGGGCGGCGCGGGCTTCCCCACCCATGTGAAGCTGGCACCCAAGGAACCCTTGAAGATCAGGTACCTCATCGCCAACGGGGCCGAGTGCGAGCCCTACATCACCTGCAACGACCAGCTCATGCGGGGCTACGGAAAGGAGATCGTGGAGGGCATGGAGATCATGCTCCGGCTCTTCCCCAACGCCGAGGGCGTCATCGCCATCGAAGGAAACAAGCCCGAGGCCATCGCCGCCATGGAGATGGCCGTGAAGGGCCATCCGAAGCTCCGGGTCCAGAAGCTCCGCACCAAGTACCCCCAGGGCGGCGAGCGCAGCCTCATCAGCGTCATCGCCGGGGTGGACTATCCCACCTCCAAGCTCCCGGCGGACGTGGGCTGCATCGTGGACAACGTGGGCACCATCTACGCCGTGGGCCGGGCGGTCCTCTATAACGAGCCCCTGTTCCGGCATGTGATCACCGTCACCGGCGAGGGCGTCCGGACCCCCTCCAACTTTATCGCCCGGGACGGCACCAGCTTCTGCGAGATGATCGAGGCGGCCGGCGGTCTCAGGGAAGGGGCGGACCCCAAGAAGGTCATCTCCGGCGGTCCCATGATGGGCTTGGCCGTCAGCACCCTGGACGTGCCCATCACCAAGACCACCAACGCCGTCACCGTGCTCCTTTCCGACGAGGTGGAGAAAGCGGAGCTGCAGATGACCGCCTGCCTCCATTGCGGCCGCTGCACCACCGTGTGCCCCAACGGCCTCATGCCTCAGATGATGGCCGACGCCATCGTCGCCGGGGACATGGAGCGGTATGAAAAGAAACTCTACGGCCTGGACTGCATCTTCTGCGGCTCCTGCACCTACATCTGCCCGGCCAAGCGGCCGCTCACGCAGAACTTCAAGCAGACCAAGGCGGAGATCCTGGCCAAAAAGAGGGCGGCCCAGGCTGCCCAGGGGGGAGGGAAATAAGCCATGACACTGAATCTATCCGCAAGCCCCCATGTACGGGATCGGTGGACCACCTCCTTCATCATGCACACGGTGCTGCTGAGCCTGGTGCCGGCGGCCGTGGTGGGCGTGTTCGTGTACGGGCTCCACGCCCTGTTCGTGATCCTCGCCTCCATCGTGGCAGCCGTAGGCTCGGAAGCTCTGTTCTGTTTGCTCACCCGTCGGCCCCTGTCCATCTTTGACGGCAGCGCGGCGGTGACGGGCATGCTCCTCGCCCTGTCCCTGTCGCCCTCCACCCCGGTGATCTATCCCATCCTGGGCTCCATGTTCGCCATTCTGGTGGTCAAGTGCTGCTTCGGCGGATTGGGCAAGAACTTCATCAACCCGGCTCTTGTCGGCCGCTGCTTCCTGCTCATCTCCTTCGGCACCGCCATGACCAAGTTCCCGTCCCTGGACGGCGTCACGTCGGCCACGCCCCTGAAGGTCATGACCGACGCCCTGGACGCAGGCGTGCGCCTGAATCTGGATGTGACCAGCATGTTCCTGGGCACCGCCAACGGCGTCATCGGCAGCTCCATCGTGGCGCTGCTCATCGGCGGTCTGATCCTCTGGGGCCTCGATATCATCCACGGGGAGATCTGCTTCTCCGTGCTGGGTGCCTTCACCCTGGTCATGGGCCTCTTCGGCGGCCGGGGCTTTGATCCCGCCTATCTGGCGGCCCAGCTCTGCGGCGGCGGCGTGGTCATGGGCGCGTTCTTCATGGCCACGGACTACACCACCTCCCCGGTGAGCCGGCTGGGGCAGCTGGTCTACGGCTGCCTCATCGGCGTGCTGGGGGCCCTGTTCCGGATCCTGGGCAAGGTGGACTACTTCAGCTATTCCGTCATCATCGGCAACCTCTTCACGCCCCTGATCGACATGTACATCATCCCCAAGCCCTACGCCTATCGCAAGAAGGCCATCCGGGCGGCCAGCGGCGTCAAGCTCCCGCCCCTCAAGCAGCGGATCCCCAAGCCGGTCATCGCCCTGGCCCTCATCACCCTGATCGCCGGCGTGGCCCTCTCCGGGGTCTACTCCATGACCAAGGGGACCATCGAAGCTCACGAGGCCGCCGCCAAGGCCGCCGCCTATAAGGCGGTGGTGCCCGACGCCGAAAAGTTTGAGAATGTCGAAACGGCTGACGCGGCCATCCAGGCTCTGAACGGCGGCGTGTACGGCACGAACTTCGGCAAGGCCTATATCAACGAGGCTTTCGCGGCCAAGGATGCCGCGGGCAACCTGGTGGGCTACGCCCTCAGCGTCACCAGCGGCGACGGCTACGACGGGGACATCACCCTGTCCTTGGGCCTCGACCCCGAGGGCAAGGTCCTGGGCATCGCCTTCACGACCCTGAACGAAACCCCGGGCATGGGCATGCTGGCCAAGGAGCCCGCCTTCACGGATCAGTTCGTGGGCAAGGCTGTGACCCAGTTCGTCCACAACAAGGGCGGCGCCTCCGGCGACAACGCCATCGACGCCATCTCCGGCGCTTCCACCACCTCCGGGGCGGTGGTCAACGCGGTGAACGCGGGCCTCGACTTCTTCCACAGCGTCATGCAGGGAGGGAACTGATATGAACAAATACGTGGAACGGCTGTACAACGGCCTCATCAAGGAGAATCCCACCCTGGTGCTCATGCTGGGCATGTGCCCCACGCTGGCGGTGTCCAAGTTCGCCATGAACGGCATCTACATGGGCCTGTCCACCACGGCGGTGCTGGTGTTCTCCAACCTCATCATCTCCATCCTTCGGCGGGTGATCCCCAATGAGGTCCGGCTCCCGGCCTACATCGTGATCGTGGCCTCCCTGGTGACGGTGACGGAGCTGCTCATCAAGGCCTATCTGCCGGCGGCGGACGAAGCCCTGGGCCTGTACATCCCCCTGATCGTGGTGAACTGCATCATCCTGGGCCGGGCGGAAGCCTACGCCAACAAGAACGAACCGGGCCTGGCCATCATGGACGGCATCGGCATGGGCCTGGGGTTCACCGTGGCGTTGACGCTGGCGGGCGTCGTTCGTGAGCTGCTGGGGCAGGGCACCATCTTTGCGGTGCGGGTGCTGCCCGAAAGCGTCTCCCCCATCGCCATCTTCGGCCAGGCCCCCGGCGCGTTCCTGGTCATCGCCCTGTTCATCGCCATCATGAACGCCATCGGCATCAAGACCCGTCAGAAACAGCTGGTGGAGAACGACGGCTGCAGCGGCAACTGCGCCGCCTGCGCCATGAGCTGTGACGAGAGGAAGGAGGAAGCCAAATGAAATCCCTGCTGCTCATCCTCATCAGCGGCGCGCTGATCAACAACGTGGTGCTGAACCAGTTTTTGGGCATCTGCTCCTTCCTGGGCGTGTCCAAGCAGATGAAGGCCTCGGCCAGCCTGGGCGTGGCGGTCATCTTCGTCATCACCATCGCCTCAGCGGTGGCGAGCCTCCTGTATACCTACGTGCTCAAGCCCTTCGGCCTGGAGTTCATGAAGACCATCGTCTTCATCCTGGTCATCGCGGCCCTGGTGCAGATCGTGGAGATGTTCCTCAAGAAATCCTCCCCGGGCGTCTATAAGTCCCTGGGCATCTTCCTGCCCCTCATCACCACCAACTGCGCGGTGCTGGGCGTGGCCATCGACAACGTGAAGGCGGAGTACACCTTCGTGGAGAGCGTGGTCTCCGGCTTCGGTGTGGCGGTGGGCTTCACCGTCGCCATCGTGCTCCTGGCGGGCATCCGGTCCCGGATCCGGGAGGAGGATCTGCCGGCGCCGCTTCGGGGCGCGCCCATCGTGCTCATCTCGGCGGCGCTCATGTCCATTGCATTCATGGGCTTCTCCAAGCTGTCGTTCTGAGGGAGGTAAAAGCGTATGGTCATTCTCATAACGACGATCATGATCGTGGTCATCGGCATTGCGGTCGCCGCAGGCCTGGTCTTTGCGGGCAAGAAGTTCTATGTGCCCGTGGACGAGCGGGAGGCGGCGGTCCGTGAGTGCCTGCCCGGCAACAACTGCGGCGCCTGCGGCTATGCGGGCTGCGACGCCATGGCGGCGGCCATCGTGGCCGGGGACGCGCCGGTGAACGGCTGCCCCGTGGGCGGCGCCCCGGTGGCGGAGAAGATCGGCGGCATCATGGGCAAGGAAGCCCAGGCCCTGGAGCGTCAAGTGGCCTTCGTCCGCTGCAAGGGCACCTGCGAGAACACGAAGAAGCAGGGCACCTACGTGGGCGTCACCGACTGCCGGGCGGCAGCGCTGGGCGGCATCAACGTGGGCGAATGCGACTACGGCTGCATGGGCCTCGGCTCCTGCGTGAACGTGTGCCCCCAGGGCGCCATCACGCTGGTGGACGGCGTGGCCCAGGTGGACCCCCGTAAGTGCGTGGCCTGCGGGCTCTGCGTGAAGGCCTGCCCCAAGGGGCTCATCGAGCTCATCCCCGAATCGAAGCACGTGGTGGTCCAGTGCCGGAACAAGGACAAGGGCCCCCTGGTCAAGAAGGTCTGCTCCGCCGGCTGCATCGGCTGCACCCTGTGCGTGAAGCAATGCGAATACGACGCCATCCACATGGAAGGGAACGTCGCCAAGATCAATTACGAGAACTGTACCCAGTGCGGCAAGTGCGCCGAGAAATGCCCCAGCAAGGTCATCACCCGGACCACCGCACCCGCCCCGGCGAAGAAAGGAGAGGAAAAGATGGAAAAGAGAAATCAGGCGGCCAAGCTGCTCGTCGGCCTGGTCATCGTGGTGTTGGCGGTGCTGCTGTTGGGCGGCATCGTGGGCGGCGAAAAGCTGCTGTTCCGGGTGGAACGGACCACGCCCCTGACCCATGACGATATCACCTACAAGACCGTGGATGCGCCGGCCGCCACCAGCAAGGACGGCACCATCAGCGCTGCCGACTGGGCGGCCGCCTATCCCGAGATCGCGGCCAGCATGTGGGACAACAAGAAGAACGAGTATATCGTGGACTACCTCGCTCAGGATCCGTACCTGAAGAACATCTACGAGGGCTTCGGCTTCGCCACGGAGTACGGCTCCGCCCGCGGTCATGAGTACACCCTGGCCGATGTGGAGCACACGCAGCGCCCCCACGGCAAGGCCAACTGCCTCACCTGCAAGACCCCCAACTTCGCCAAACTGGTGAACGACCAGGGCGTGGGCGTCTACAAGATGACCTTTAGCGAGGCCTATGCGCTCATGGAGGAGAACGTGAGCTGCTACACCTGCCACGGCAACGAGGCGGGCGAAAAGGGCAAGCTGGTGGTGACCCACAGCTATGTGACCAAGGCTCTGGGCGCCAATGCGGAGAAGATCGATCCGGCCACCCTGTCCTGCGGCCAGTGCCACATCGAGTACTACTTCACGCCCGAGGATGCGGAGACCATGATGCCCTACGGCAGCGTGGAGGAGATGACGCCGGAAAAGATCCTGGAATACTATGACAACTTGGTCCTGCCCGACGGCACCGTGGGCTTCTCCGACTGGACCCAGAAGAGCACCGGCACCAAGATGCTCAAAGCCCAGCACCCCGAGATGGAGACGTACCTCACCGGCAAGCACGCCAAGCTGCTGAATTGCGCCGATTGCCATATGCCCCTGGTGGAGGCTGAGGACGGCACCGTCTACCACAGCCACCTGCTGATGAGCCCCCTGGAGAACGACACTCTGCTGCAAAGCTGCGCCACCTGCCACAAGGATGCGGACATGGTGAAGGCGGTCCGCAAGATCCAGGAGCAGATCACCGCCCGGGAGACCGAGGTGGGCAACAAGCTCTCCAACTTCAAGGACGCCCTGGCTGAGGCCGTGGCCGCCGGGACCATGAGCGAGCCTGAGCTGGACGCTGTGCGCAAGCTCTATCGGGAGGCCCAGTGGTTCTTCGACTTCTGCTACGTGGAGAACGCCGAAGGCGCCCACAACTCCGCCCTGGCGAACCGCTGTCTGGACACTGCCGAGCAGAAGATCAGCGAGGGCATGGCGCTCCTTGGGAAATAAATGAATGAAGCGAAGCGGCAGAAGTGATTTCTTTTGCCGCTTTTTCTCTTTCTGCAAAGAGAAGAAGCGGTGGAAAAAGAGAAACCTAAAAGGGATCATGGGCCGCAGACATCCATAGTCCTCTTCTATATATTCTTTTGGGTTTTCCTTTTCTTTCGGGAAAAGGGGAAGAAGCTTTCAATACATACCTATGATGAAAAAACTCCTGAAATTCCTTTCGTCCATGGGCTTCGCCATCACACTGCTGGTGGTGCTGGCCGCCGCCTGCGTCGCGGCCAGCTTCGTGACCCAGGGCCAAAGCTACGAATGGTACGCGCAGGCGTATTCCGATGGCGCGGCCCGGCTGATCGTGGGCCTGGGCCTGGACGACGCCTTCCACAGCTGGTGGTTCCTGACGGTGACCGTCTTCCTCTGTGGGAATCTGCTCCTATGTAATTTGATCCGATTGCGGCCCCTGATCGCCCGTTACCGCCGGGAAGCCGATCCCGCCGCCGCTCTTTCGGGCCCGGCGGACGTCTGCTGCGAAGGCGTGGCGGACCCCTTGCCCCTGTTCGAAAAGCTCCGGCTGTCCCAGCCCAAAGCCCATGAGATCGAGGGCCGGAAGGTCCTGTTCGTCGGCAAAAACCGGCTGGGCCTCTGGGGTCCCTGGGTGTGTCATCTGGGCATCCTGCTGCTGATCGCGGGGTTCACCCTGGGCCAGCTCACCCATCGGGAGTATACGGTCTACGGCGTCCCCGGCGACACCAAGCCCATCGGCGATACGGGCTACTTCCTGACCATCGACGACTTTGAAGTGAAGCTCCGGGAGGACGACACGGTGGAACAGTACGTGGCGGCCATCACCGTCTTCCGCGCCCCCCAGGGCTCCACCGCCGTTCCCGACAGCATGAGCGCCGCCGTGTCCGTGAACCACCCGGCCCGGCTCTATGGCTTCAAGATCTACCAGAATTCCACGGGCTTCGCCGCCCGGATCCGCGTGGACGAGGCGGGGACGCCGCTGCAGACAACGGTGGTCTGCGCCGGAGAGGGCATCGAGATCGCCGATGCCCCGGGGTTGCGGGTGTACCTGAACGCCTTCTATCCCGATTTCTATCTGCAGCCCGGCGTGAGGCCTATGACCCGGTCCGGCCGGATGAACAACCCGGCATACCTCTATTCCATCACCTATGAGAACAGCATGGTGGGCATGAACTACTGGCAGGGATCGGACGGCCCCATCAAGGTCAACGACTATACCATCACCTTCTCGGAACCCCAAAGCTATACGCTCCTGCAGGTCAAGACGGACCATTTCCAGGAGCTGGCGCTGTTGGGCGGTCTCATCACCCTGCTGGGCCTGATCCTGGCTTTCTATGTGCTGCCCGTCAAAGTCTGGGCCACCGAAAATACGGACGGGACCTGGACGGTATACGGACAGAGCCGCAAGGGCGGCGCCCTGTTCCGGGAGGCATTTGACCGGGCCGCAGGCCGCGACGCAGTCCTGACAGAGAAAGGAGCTCAGACATGACGCTTTCCTTGGAAATCATCCTCTTCTATGGGGTCCTGGGCCTGTATTTTGGGGCCATGGTCCTCTACTTTCTCTTCGTGGCCGCCAAACGGGAGCGGCTCGGAAAGGCGGCTGTGAACGTCCAGACGGTGGGCTTGCTGCTGCACACGGCGGCCATCGTCCTTCGAGGCATCGTGGCCGGACGGCTGCCGCTGACCAACCAGTATGAATTTGCCTCCGCCTTCAGCTGGGGCCTGTGTCTGGTGAGCCTGCTGTTCATCCTGAAGTTCAGGTTCACCCTGCTGGGCGCCTTCTCCGCGCCGATCACCTTTATCATCATCGGCTATGCGGCCCTGCAGTCCAAGGAGATCCGGTCCCTGATGCCGGCGCTGCAATCCAACTGGCTGGGGTTCCACGTGTCCACGGCCATCATCGCCTACGGCGCCTTCGGCGTCTCCTGCGTGCTGGGGATCATCTTCCTGCTGCGGGATAAAATGAAGGAAAGCGGCTTCCTGGATCAGCATATCCCCAGTCGTGAAAAGCTGGACATGCTGAGCTATCGGAGCGTCAGCCTGGGCCTCCTGTTCCTCACCTTCACCATCGTCACCGGCGCCATCTGGGCCGAGCGAGCCTGGGGCAGCTACTGGTCCTGGGACCCCAAGGAGACCTGGTCCTTGGTGACCTGGCTGGTCTACGCCACGTACCTTCATCTGCGCATCCGCCGGGGCTGGCAGGGCAAATCCGCCGCCATCTTCGCCGTGGCGGGCTTCGCGTGCGTGATCTTCACCTACATCGGCGTGAACACCCTCCTGCCCGGGGTGCACAGCTATAAATAATGTTTGTTTTGCCGCTTTTTCTCTTTCTGCAATGAAAAAAAGCGGCGGAAAAAGAGATGTTTGAGAAGAATAACGGGAAGTACCGCACAGCCGATACTTCCCATTTGTGTTCTGTTGGGGTCCTTGTCTTACCGGGAAAAAGGCCGGCTGCTTTCAATCCTTCCTTGCCAAACGGAACGCTCGCTCCGCCATGCAGATCATCAGCAGGCCGAAGCAGCCCACGTACACCGGCAGGAGCCAAAGGCCCAGCCGGGCGGAGAGTATGCCGAAGAGGGGCGGGGCGAAGGTGGAACCCACGTAGGCGCTGGCCATCTGGACACCGATGATGGCCTGGGAGTTCTCTGCCCCGAAGTTCGCCGGCGTGGCATGGATGATGCTGGGGTAGACGGGCGCGCACCCCAGGCCCAGGATCACGCAGCCCAGGAGCGCCGCGGCCTCCGGCAGGCCTGGAACCAGGAGCAGCAGCACGCCCAAAAACAGGATGGCCGTGCCCAGGCGGATCATACGCCGGTCCCCCAGCCGGTTGGAGACGAACCCCGCCAGGAACCGGCCCGCGGTGATGCCGATGAAGAACAGAGACGCAAAGGCCGCCGCCCGCTCCGGGCTCACGCCCCGGGTGGCGATGAGGTAGGAGGCGGTCCAGAGTATGCAGGTGCTTTCCAGGGCGCAATAGCCGCAAAAGCCCAGCAGGAGTTGGGGCACGCCCCGGATCTTCAGCGCGCCTCGGAGCCCCAGTATCCTGCCTCCCTTCTCCTTCCGATCCCCAGCCCCGTGGACCTTCCACAGCGGCAGGGTCAGGGCGATGACGGCGGCGATGACCAGCTGGATGGCTCCCACCGCCCGATACCCCATCTGCCAGACGGCCCGGGTCAGGGCCAGGCTCATGATATAGGGGCTGACGATGGTGCCCACGCCCCAGAAGCAGTGGAGCCAGCTCATGTGCCGGGAGGAGTAGTGAAGGGCCACATAGTTGTTGAGGGCCGCGTCGATGGACCCGGCGCCCAGGCCGTAGGGCACGGCCCATAGGCATATCATCCAAAAACGAGCGGAGAGGGAAAAGCCCACTAGCGCAAGAGCCGTCAGCAGCACGGAGAAGAGGGTCACGTACTTGGTGCCCAGACGCTTCGTCAGCCGCTCGGAGAGGAGGCTGGAGGCGACCGTCCCGGCGGAGATGATCACGGACACGAACCCAGCGTAGGACAGGGGCACGCCGAAATAGCCGTGCATCACGGGCCAGCCCGCCCCCAACAGGGAGTCGGGCAAGCCCAGGCTGACGAAGGCAAGATAGATGATGGCCAGCAGCAATGAAGCCATACGGTACCGTCCTTTTGCTCAAGCAGACGTTCAGAAGAAGGGCCAGAAGCTCAACAGGTATCCGGGGACCACCACGACCAGGAAGAAGGCCCAGCTCACCAACGTGAAGGTCCGGATAAACGCCCAGCCCCGGCCGGGGTATTCCCTGACGTAGATGCGGTAGTTGATGACGGAGGCCAGCGACCCGATCAGGGAGCAGAGGCCCGCTGTGTCGAGGCCGTAGATGAGGCCCGCAAAATTCTCCGTGAAGGGATAGAGGACGATGCCGGCGGGCACGTTGGAGATGAGCTGGCTAAGGCCGATGGCCCACCAGTACTCCCGGCCCGCCACGGCCCGCTGCAGGAAGGCGCCGATGCGCTCGTTGGCGGCGATGGAGGAGGAGAACACGAAGAAGCACAAAAAGGTCACCAGCAGCACATAGTCCACCTGCAAAAGGAGCTTCCGATCCACCGCCAGGATGCCCAGGAGCACCGCCATCACCGCCAGAGGCCAGAGGCCGGTGCGGGTCACGATGACGACGATGACGAGCAGAAACAGGGCCAGGTACACGATCCTGCGCTTCCTCCCCTCCGGCTTCCAGGGGGCCAGGGCCGCTTCGGCAGCGATCCGTTCCCGCGGGTCCTTCCGGTAGAGGACGAGGACGAAGACGACGAGAAGCGCCGCCGACATGGCGGCAAGGGGCAGCATATGCAGCAGGAACCGCCCCGGACCGACCCCGGATCGGCCGTAGAGGAACAGGTTTTGGGGGCTGCCGAAGGGGGTCAGGAGCGACCCGCGGACGGCGGCGATGTTCTCCATGGAGATGACGGGGAGGATGTACCGCTCCTTGCCGCCCTCCCGAAAGAGGAGGATGGTCACCGGCACGAAGATGATGAGGGACACGTCGTTGGTGACGAACATGGAGGAAAAGAACACCCCGAAGACCAAAAACAGGCTGAGGGCCGTCATGCGCTTCAGGTTGGCCGCGAGCGCCACCAGCGGCCGAAGCACATTCTCCCGCTTGAACCCCTCCAAAACGCACAGCATCATCAACAGCGTGCCCAGCGTCCGCCAGTCGATGTCGCTGAGCAGCCGCTTCGTGGGCGGGGTGATCATGAGGGCTATCGCCGCCGCCAGCAATGACACGGTGAGCATGGGCTCTTTCTTCAAAAACGTCAGGACTCTTTGCATGGCTCCCCTTTCCCCTCGCCTCAGCGGCGGTCCGCTCCCGTCAGCTCCCGAGCCAACCGACAGAGGCGGGAGACGTTTATCAGCAGCTGCTCCCGGCTGAGACGGCCGTCCCGCAGAGCCTTGAGGATGTCAGCATAGTCCCCCCTGCAGCCGGGCATGAACAGATCGCCGCCGGCCGCCGCCACCTTGTGGGGTTTGGTGGCAGGGTGCTTGTTCGTTTTGCTGTCCATGAAGGCCAGGACCCAGTCGGTCATGACGACGCCTTCAAAGCCGAACTCCCGGCGCAGGATGTTGTCGATCAGATCCCGGCTCTGGGCCGTATGAACGCCGTCGATCAGGTTATAGGAGGTCATGAGGGCCTTGGGCTGGCTCTCCCGGACGGCGATGCCGAAGCCCTTGAGATAGATCTCCCGAAGGGCTCGTTGGGACACCCAGCTGCTGTTGCCGTAGCGGTTATATTCCTGGTTGTTGGCGGCGAAATGCTTGATCGTCGTCCCCCGGCCGGGATGGGCCTGGACGCCCTTCGTCAGGGCCGCCGCCATCTTGCCGCCGATCAGGGGATCCTCGGAGAAGTATTCGAAATTCCGGCCGCAGCGGATGGACCGATGGATGTTCAGGGCCGGAGCCAGCCACAGATGGACGCCGAAGCGCTCCATCTCGTCCCCCACCATGTCGCCGCATTTTTGGGCGAAGGCCACGTCCCAGCTCTGGGCGATGGCCGTGCCGATGGGGATGGCGGTGCAGTACTGCTCCTCTATATCGGCTCCCTGGGGCGGTTTCTTCTTTCCCGCCACCAGCTCGGCAAAAAACTTCACCACAGGGCCCATCAGGTCCGTGACGCTCTCGGGCATGGTGCTTTGGCCCACGGCGTGGGCCCCGCCCTGCTTGTCCCGATAAAACTGCCTGGCCAGGCGCAGGCCCGCCGGGCCGTCGGCCATCACCAGGGGCGGGATGTCCGCGTCCTTCAGCCGAGAGGTGGTCTCCCCCGCCGCCCCGGCCACATGGACGCCGGAATCGCCGATGGGCAATATGGCGGCGATGCCCGAAGCGAAAGCCCCCACGTTGGCGTAGATGAGCTGCTCGTCGCTGAGGCTCCTCAGAGCTTCCTCCACGGGATAGGTCCTCTCCTCCGGCACGGTCCGCGTCTCAAAATCGTCCGTCCGCCCCACTGTCAGCACGGGCAGGCCCTGGGGCAAAGCCTCTCGCCTCCGGGGCTCAGGCCGCCAATCCTCAAAGCCCGGCGCCTCGAAATCCCGGCAGGGGACGGTCCGCAGCGTCACGATCTCCTCCGGCAGCCGCAGGACGGCCGCAGGCCGGGCGCTGTCGCTGCCGTTGCCCACGTTCAGCACATAGTCCCCCGCAAACAGCACATAGGCGGCGCGGGCCGTGTCATAGGCGGCAACGTCCCTGAGGTCGAAGGCGGCTTCCACCGTCTCCTCTGCTCCGGGCGGCAGCAGCTTCGTCTTGGCGAAGGCCGCCAGCTCCTGAGGAGGCCGGTCCAGGGAGCCCTTGGGGGCGCTCACATAGACCTGGACCACCTCCCGGCCCGCCCGATCGCCGATGTTTTTCACCCGTACCCGGCAGGCAACCGCGGCGCCGGTCAGGGTCGTTTCCACCGGCTCCAGCTCAAAGCTCGTATAGGACAGGCCGAAGCCGAAGGGGAACAGGGGCCGGACCCCCGCCGCCTGAAAATAGCGGTAGCCCACATAGACGCCCTCCCGGTATTCCGTGTCGTCGTGGTCTCCAAAGGTGCCCATGGCGGGATAATCCGCCCAGCGGGCCCAGGTGGTGGCGAGCTTGCCGCTGGGATTGGCCCGGCCCAGCAGGATGTCCGCCAGGGCCGCCCCCGTCTCTACCCCCAGCTGGGAGAGGAGCAGGATGTTCCCCACCGCCAGCACGGGCGAAAGGTCCACCGGCCCGCCCACGTTCAGCACCAGCATGAACCGGGAAAACTTATCGTTCAGGGCCAAAATGTCCCGGATCTCCGAGGCGGTCAGGAGGATGTCCCCCGGCACCGGATCCCTGTCGCTCCCCTCGCCGGAGTTCCGGGAGAGGACGTAGACGGCCGCGTCTCCCGCTCCGTCCAGGGGCAGATCGTATTCCGGCTCCGCCATGGTCTTGCCCATGCCGTAGGTGAACACATTGGTGTGATGGGCCCGGGCCTCCGCCCGCAGCCGCTTCAAAAAGGCCGCCTTCGCCGCGGCCCGGGCGGCGTCATACCCATCGAGCCAGGCTTTGGTGGTCAGGGTGAAGCCTGCGTCGGCGAGCCCCTGCTCCACGGTGACGAAGAATCGGGAATTCACCTCCCCGGAGCCGGTGCCGCCCTTGACGGTCCGCCGCACGCCGTTGCCGTAGGCCGCCAGGGCGCAGGGCGCCGCCAGGGGGAAGGCGCCGTCGGTTTTCAACAGCACCGCGCAATCGGCCAGATACCCTCGCAGGGTCTCCAAATGCTCCCGTTCATAGGCTTCCATGATCCCTTCCTCCTTTGGCTCTCTTTGTCTTCAGTATATAGGAAAAGTCCCTGCCGCACAAGGACTTTCCATGGTCGTCTGTTTCGATCATTCCGCCGTGGCCACCCACTGGCCTTGGGCCACCCGCCGCTCCCGCTCCGTGTCCAGGACGTCCGCCAGTGACGGGATCAGCCGGACCCGATCCTTTTCCAGCAGCAGGACGATGGTGGAACCGCACAGATCAAAATACCCCTTCTCCTGGCCCCGGCGCATAGGGCCGGCGGGGGCGTTGACGATGCCGCCCACCACCAGGGCGCCGATCTCGGTCTGGATTACGGGGCCGAAGTGATCCGTGTCCAGCAAACACCAGCTCCTTCGGTTCAACGTGAAGACGGGATAGTGCTCCAGGACGATGGGCTGGACGCTGTGAAGCTGCCCCTCGATGAAATGGTTGGGGCCCTGGACGCCGTCGTCGATATAACAATAGTGGTGATAGTCCGAGGCGCAAAGGCGAAAGACGAGGCACAGCCCGCCCTCGCAGTTTTGGGCCAGCGCTTCGTCCCCCAGCAGATCCCGGATCCGATAGCGGGAGCCCTTGATGGCGAAGGCGCTGTCCTTGGAGACGGTATAGGCGCTGAGCCAGCCGTCCGAGGGGCTGATGAGATGGGAAGGCTCCCCGTCCAAGGGCAGGGGCGTCCGCCCTCGGAGAAAGAAATCCCGATAGGTGGGAAACGTCTGCAACGCCTCCTCGGGCAGGGGGATGCCGTTCTTTTTCGCGAACCGGCGGATATAGGGTTTCGACAGGCGGGATCTGAGATACCACACCGCCAACCGATCAAGATGGAGCTTTTGAACGGCCTTCAGCAGGCCCCGGCCCAGGGCCGTGCCGTAGAGGAAGCGGACGGCGCCGTCGTTTTCAGGCGTTTGCGTCATTGCCTTTGCGCTCCTTCCGCCTTAGACGGCGGGACCCCCGCAGCTTCGGCTTGCGGCGCACGGACAGGGAAGGCTTGCGGATGGAGAAGGGCGTCAAGAAGGCCGCCGCCACCAGCAGCAGGACAAAGATCGACAGAATACTGATGGGCCAGCAGAACAGAATGCAGAGGCCGTAGAGCAGCGGAAAGACCGCCGCCGCGCTGGTCACGGGGAGCCCCAGATAGACCTTTCGCCGGCCCGTGTCGAAGTCCTGTCTGGCCTCCTCGTCCACGTTGAACCAGGCCAGGCGGATGAGGGCGCAGAGCACATAGGCCCCGCAGGCCACGGCCCGGAGCCAGCCCCGGCCCAGGGTATAGACGATCACGGCGGGCAGCACGCCGAAGCAGACCAGGTCGCTGAGGGAGTCGATCTGGATGCCGAACCGCTTTTCGCTGCGGGTGCGGTCCTTCTTGGTGGAGGCCACCTTCCCGTCGAACACGTCGCAGATCCCCGCCAGAATGAGGCAGTTGAGGGCCCACGCTGCGTTCCCTTCGAGGGCGCACAGGATGCCCGCAAAGCCGGACAGAAAGCCGATATAGGTGAGGATCACCGTGTAATTATAGATACCGAGCATGATGCAATCGATCCCCTTCAAAAAAACTTGACAACAGTATATACACCCGAAGGCATTTTGTCCAGAAAAAAGGCGGCGTTTGTCAAATACCGGAAGGTGATCCCTGTTGGATCAAGACGCAATCAGGTACTGCCGCAGGGCGGGCAGCCATGCAAGAGCGTCCCGGCGGCCCTCACAATAGAGGTCGTACAGCTTCTGCACGTCCCCCTCCATGCGGCCCACCCGGATGGGCCGGGAGGGGCAGATGTGCAGCAGCCGCCCCCGGCGATCCAGCTCATCCAGCTCGTCGCACTGGGCGTTGTAGCGGGAGCCATTCTCGTTCAGGGCCCTGGCCAGGGCCGGGTACCGCCGGTAAATGCGGTTCACCGCGCCCTCCTCCCGGCGGACCAACGTCTCGGTGACGGCGGGATAGGCCCGATACACCCGGCTTGCCCCGGGAAGCCTGCGCTTCACATACGATTCCGCCAGCGCGTCCGCCCGGCGCACCATGCGGTTTTCGTCCCGATAGGCTTTGTCCCGGGTGCGCAGGACCACGATCTTCTCGTACCCCTGGTCAAGGGCCCACCGGTAGGGGATGGCGCAGGCGCAGCCCCCATCGAGATAGGGCGCGCCGTCGATCATGACCACGGGCGAAAGGAAGGGCATGGTGGCGGAGGCCCGGGCGGCCAGGAGGATGTCGCCGCACTTCCCCTTCTCAAAGTAAGTGGCCGCCCCCGTCTCGCAGTTCGTCGCCACGGCCACGAACCGCCGTTCGGGCCGATCGAACCGTTCCCGATCCAGAGGCTCCAGGATGCCCCGATCCTCCGTGAGGAAGCCCACATCCAAAAGGCTGTGGCTGTGGAGCATGGATTTTGCGCCGATATACCGGCTGTCGTGGCGAAAGGCGATGTTGGTGCGGGCGGACCGGCCGATCTGCCCCGCCACATAGTTGACCCCGGCCAACGCCCCGGCGGACACGCCGATGACGCAGCTCAGATTGAGGCCGTGCTCCATCATCACATCCAGGAATCCCTGGGTGTGCAATCCCCGGAAGGCCCCGCCCTCCACCACCAGGCAGCCCTTCGCCAGCCCCTCCGGGGCCCGGCCCCGGGGGATGCCCGCCAGGATCTCGTCCAGGCTGGGCCCGCCCGGCAGTATGTGTTCGATGGGTAATTTCATGGACGTATGCTCTCTTCCCTCACGGCAGTGGCGGGTATTTGTTCATGTCGTATCTGTTGTAGTAGAGCTGATGGGCCGCCTTGCCGTTGCCCGCCAGCTCGATGAGGCCTCCCGCCCGATACTGGGTGGACAGGTCCTTATTGGAGGTCTTGCAGCCGGCGTTGGACACCACCGTCATGGGCGCGTCCCGAAGGATGATCTCCGCCTCGAAGAGCATCACCCCCACCCGGACGTGGTAGTCCCCGGAGACCACGGCGATATACTTGACCTGGGGGTAGTCCTTCAAAAGGATGTCCAGGGAGTAGCGGGCGTTCTGGGCCGTGGTATGGGACTTCTTCTCCACGATGATCCGCTGCTTTTTGACGCCCTGCTTCTTCAGCCAGGCCGACATCTGTCCCGCCTCCGTGGCGCTCTTCTTTCTGGCCGCCGTGCCGCCGCCGGTGCAGAGGATATAGGCGTTGGGGTACTTCTGGGCGCTCTTGAGGGCGACCTTCAGCCGGTTCTTCAAATGGGGCTTCATGCTGCCGTTGGCATTGAGGGAATAGCCCAGGACCACGATGCACAGCTCGTCCGTGTCGGGCAGGCCGTCGGGCAGGACGGCCAGGTTGACGCTGATCCTTTCGTCCAGGGTCTTCCACCGGTCCATGATCTCGGTCCACTTTCCCGCCCCGTCCGGATCGGCGGCGGCTATCTCCGAAAGCAGCTCACGGACCTTTTCCGCTGCCCGTTCCCCGTCCCGGGCGTAGTAGACCGCCATCTCTTCCACGATCTCCACCAGGGGCCGGGATTTGGGCGCGGCGGTGGGCGACGCCGTGGGATCGGGCGTGGCCGTGGGCGCGGGGGTGTCCGTGGGCGCGGGGGTGTCCGTGGGCAGCGGCGTGGGGGCAGCCGTGGGGGCAGCCGTGGGGGTCGGGGCAGCGGTGGGGATCGGGGCGTCGGCGGACGGTGCCGGGACGTCTACGATCGAAGGTGCGTCCGAGGGAACGGGGGTCGCCTCCGCCGCAGCCTTTTCGGCCGCGGCGGGCCCACAGCCGCCAAGGGACAGGAGCATCAGCCCCGCCAGCAGCCAGCAGATACCGTGTTTCACCTTGCCCTCCTCCTTTCCGCCTTCAAAATCAGATACAGTATATCATATCCGCAGCGGGAAAGAAAAGACAGTTTTTCCCAGGTCATTGTTTTTGTCCGTTTTTCTGGTACGGCGGGGGCAGCGACCCGGGAGGACCTGCTCGCCATCCCGGGCGAGGGCGACGTGACCGTCACCCTCTCTGTCGAATGGAGCGAATGACGCCATACGCCGAAAGCCGGGAGCGATCCCGGCTTTTTCTCTGCATCGGCCCTGTATTCGGCTATGCGGGCTGAATGTGGATGAGGACGATCTCGGATCGGCAGCCGGTTTTGAACTGCAGCGTCCAGTTGCTGATGCCGGAGGAGACCACGAAATCCGTGTTTCCCCGCCGTTCATGGCCGTAGCGAAGGGCGTTTTCCCCCACCCATTCCCCCACATGCCGCACGGGGATGAACTGGCCCCCGTGGGTGTGGCCGGAGAGCACCAGGTCCGCCCCCGCCGCAGCTTCGGCGTCAAAGTCGTGAGGCTGATGGTCCAGGAGGACGATATACCGATTCCTCTCCGCCCCCGAGAGAAGCTGCTCCGGGCTGAGCCGCCCCTCGCTCCGCTCCAGGGAACGGTCCTTTCGCCCCGCGATCAGGAGGGTTTCCCCCGCTTTTTGGCATTCGTCTTCCAGCACGACCACCCCGGCGGCCGCCAGGGCCGCCCGAAGCTCCCGCCCGTTCCATCCTCGGCTGGAGGCGCTGTAATAGCCCTTGTCGTGGTTGCCGAACACGAAGTAGACCCCCTCGGGCGCGTCGAGCTTGCCCAGGGCGGCGCAGGCGCCCAGCATGTCCTCCCGGGAGGTATCGTCGTCCACAAAGTCCCCCGTCACCACCACCAGGTCCGGTTCAAGGGCGTTGATCCCCTCGATATGCTTCAGAAACCCGCCGGCATCGAAGGTAGCCCCCACGTGGGCGTCGCTGATCTGCACCAGCCGCACCTCCCGGTCCACCTTCTCCGTCGCAAAGGTGTATTCCGTGATCCACACATGGTGGGCGGCCACATAGCCCCCCGCCAGCCACAGGGTACAAAGGATCAGGGCCGCCGCCCCCGCCCCATAGCCTTCGGGCTGTTTGTTTCTGATCCTGGCGACAAGGAAGGCCGCCAGGTCCGCCGCCATCCAGAAGACCGCCAGATGGAGGAGGCAGACCACCGCGTTCACCATGTTCCACAGGGCCCACAGCAAGGCGGTCAGGGCCAAAAAGAAGGCGAGGCAAAGGAGCCGCGCCCGGCCCTGCCTGCCGCCGACCAGCTTCTGCACGAAGGAAAACCGGGCCGCCCGGAAGGAGATATAGAGAAGACCGCCGCCGCAAAGGGCCAGCACGGTCCCGATGAGGGCGATCCAGATCAGCACGATCCCTGCCCGATCCAATCTGCCAGCTCCCCGACGCCGTGGACGACCCGCGCCGCCAGGATCTGAGCGCCCGGCACATAGGGCTGCAGCTTCTCGGCGGTGCGGCCGATGCCGCTGCCGCCGGAGGTAGCGAAGAGGATGATCTGTTTCCCCTGCCAATCATAGGCCTTGCAGAAGGTGTTGACCACGTTGGGCGCGCCGTAATACCAGATGGGGAAGCCCAGATAGATGCGATCATAGGCCGCCCAGTTTTCCACGGTCCCCCTCACCGGCACATCCTTCCTGCCGATCTTCTCCCGGTTGCAGCGGGCCAGGGGGTTGGTCCATTTGATGTCCGCGGCGGTGTAGGGCGTTTCGGGCCGTATCTCAAACAGATCCGCCCCCGTCTTTTGCGCCAGCTCCGCGGCCAAAGCCGCCGTGGTCCCCTCCGCGCTGAAATATGCCACCAGTGTCTTCATCCTTCCGTTCCTCCCCGTTCAGGCTCTATGCCTCGATTGTATCCGCCCCGAGGTGAAAAAGCAAGGGGCGGCTTTGGCGATTTTTGCGGCCCCGGTACGCCGCCCCTTGGAGAAGATGCGCTTCAAAACGGAACAACGCCTCCAAAAAGCGCTCTGTTTTCGGAGGCGTTTCATATCGGTTGGCGGACCGCCGCTCATCGAAAGGGAGGCGTCCGATCCCTTCCGACCGGGCTAATGATATCTGTTCTCTATGTACTCCTTGAGAAAGGCCCCATCGGCTTCCGGAACATGGATCCGGTAGGTCGTTATCCCTTCCCTGATGATGAACACGTCCCCGTCAACGGTCAACTCCCGGATCTTGGAGAACCTGATCCAAGCGTCGCCGCCCTTCGTCGCGTTCTTTTGACGGAGATAGGTTTCATCCATCTCATACCGGTTCACCTCGCCGCCTTTCATCATAAAGTGACCGAGCAGCGCCGGCAGCCCCACGATGCCTATGGCCGGCAGGACCATCATCCACCACAATTCCGGTTCGCGGGAGAGCATGTCGGAAAACAGGATGACCGCCACAAAGGTGATCACGCCGGCGATGATGGCGCACACCCGTATCATCTGCCGATAATAGAACCGGCTCTGCTCCCGGTTCAGTCGATAGGACCAGCGATACTGCCCGTCGCTGCCACGGGTGATCCTGTCCGGATAATCGAATGTCTCCATGGGCTGTTTTGCTCCGAGATCCATATTGTTCCGCCGCGCTCAGCGGACGAATGCGGCCAGGGCCGCCGTGTCCAGATCGTTGAACCGGGCCAGGAAGGGCAGCAGCTCCCGGGCGATGGTCTTGACGCCGCCCACGCTGTCAGATTCGATGTTCAGCGGCATCAGCGGTTCGTGCAAGCTCATGCGCAGCAGGAACCAGCCGTTGCCATGATCCTGATCCAGGGCCACGCGCACGCCCTCGAAATTGTTGGGCACCAGGGTCCAGCCGGGCCGGGCGGCGGCAAAGGCGCGCAGCTTTTCGATGATGTCGCCGCCATACGCCTGAAAATCCGGCAGCCGCAGGTCCATGCGGAATTCTCCGCTTTCCGCCGGCTCCTTGAGATCGGCGATCAGGGACTGGAGCGTATACCCCGCCTGACGCCCCTTCGCCAGCTCTATCAGCAGCCGCGTCACCAGATATGCGCCGTCGTCCAGGAAATAGTTTTCCTTCAGGGCGCCATGGCCGGAGGTCTCCATGGCCAACTGGCTGTCGCGGCCCTCCCGGTTGAGCCGTATGGACTCGTTGATGACGTTTCGATAGCCCCGCTTGAACCGATGATGGACGCCGCCGTGCTCTTCGATGAATGCGGCAAGGCCCGTGGAGGTGATGGAATCGGTGACGATGGTGGTGCCCGGATGCTCCCTGAGCAGGATCGCCGCCATCATGGCGATGATGCGGTTGCGGTTCAGCTCGCTGCCGTCGGACAGCACCGCCCCGGCCCGGTCCACGTCGGTGTCGAAGATGATGCCCAGATCCGCTTTGTTCTCCAGCACGGCCGACCGGATCGCTTCCATAGCCGCCTTGTTCTCAGGGTTGGGAATGTGATTTGGGAAAGTGCCGTCAGGGTCCAGAAATCGCGAGCCGGTCGTGTCCGCGCCCAAAGGTTCCAGCACCTGGGTGGCAAAAAAGCCGCCGGCGCCGTTGCCTGCGTCCACCACGATCCGAAGCCCCTCCAAGGGCCGCTCAAGGCCGGTGGCCTCCCGGACCTTGCGGCAGAGGATCTGCGTATATACCGGCATGAAGCTGCCTTCCGATCGAGCCGCGGCGGGCAGCCCCGTATGGTCATCGGAAGCCGCCATAGCCAGGATCCCTTTGATGTCCTGCTTTTCCAAACCGCCTTTCTGTGTGAAAAACTTGTAGCCGTTGCGATGGAAGGGCAGATGGCTGGCCGTGACCATCACGGCCCCGTCGTATCGGAATCCTTCCGTGACGGTGGCCATGAACATGGCGGGCGTCGACGCCATGCCCATGTCCGTCACCGCCACGCCTTCCGCCGCCAGCGCTTCGCCGATCCACTTAGCCAGCGTGGGGCCGGTCAGCCGGGAATCCCGGCCCACGGCCACCCGCAGATCATCCTTCCCCAACCGCTCCCGCAGCCACAGGGCAAAGCCCCGGCCGATGTCCCGGCAGGCCTGTTCCGTCAAGTTCACATCCTGCCCGGCGACCCCTTCCATGGCCACCCCGCGGATATCACTGCCGTTCTGCAAGCTCGAGTAGTCCATGCTCCATCCTCCGATCCGTTCAACGTAACCGATATATTTGGATTATACCGGTTTTGCCGGCGGTTTACAAGAAACTTTGCAGAAAAAGCCGATCTCCCCGTCTCAGTGGTTTTCGTTTGTCAGACAAGCAAATCGTTGACATAGGCCGCACAAAAAAATTATAATGAATACAACGATTGCCATGAAAGAGGCCCATATGAGAAAAGCTCTGTTCGTCGGCGGGACCGGGACCATCAGTTCCGGCGTGGTCCGGCGGCTCTGTCAGGAGGGCGGCTGGGAGGTGTGGCTCCTGAACCGGGGGAACCGGAGCGACCGGGCGCCCGCCGGCGTCCATCAGATCGTCGCCGACATCCGCGACGAAACGGCGGTGGCCGAACGGCTGAAGGATATGACCTTCAACGTGGTCAGCGAATTCATCGGCTTTACGCCGGACCAGGCGGAACGGGACTGGCGGCTGTTTCGGGGGAAGACCCGGCAGTATATCTTCGTCAGCTCCGCTTCCGCCTACCGCAAGCCGGCGGCGGACTATCGCGTCAGCGAGGGCACCGCTCTGTCCAACCCCTACTGGGCCTACTCCCGGAACAAGATCGCCTGCGAGGAATTCCTCATGGACAAGTACCGGGAGGAGGGGTTCCCCGTGACCATCGTGCGGCCCAGCCACACCTATGACGAGCGGCACATCCCCCTGGGCGTCCACGGCGCCAAGGGCTACTGGCAGGTCATCCGGCGGATGCTGGACGGGAAGCCCGTCCTCATCCATGGCGACGGCACCTCCCTTTGGACGCTGACCTACAACGCGGACTTCGCCGTGGGGTACACCGCCCTCATGGGGGACCGACGCGCCATCGGCGAAGCGTTTCAGATCACCGGGGACGAGACGCTGACCTGGAACCAGATCTATGAGACCATCGCGGACGCCCTGGGCGTGCCCCTCCGTCCCTACTATGTCTCGTCTTCCTTCCTTGCGGCAGCGGGCAAACCCTGGGGGTATGATTTCGAGGGCAGCCTCCTGGGGGACAAAGCCGTGTCCGTGGTCTTCGACAACGCCAAACTCAAGCGCATCGCGCCGGATATGCGGACCATCGTGCCCTTTGCCAAGGGGGTGCGCATGGCGCTGGACTACATCCTGTCCCACCCGGAGGAATGCCAGCAGGAGGACCCCTCCTTCGACGCCTGGTGCGACAGGGTCATCGAGACCCTGGAAGCCGCCAAGAGGCAGATGACGCTCGATCAACAGAAAGAAAATACCTAACGACCAAAAGGAGGAAACGTCATGAACAGTCTTTATCATCGGGTCAGCGTTCGCAAGTACCAGGATACGCCCGTGGAGAAGGAGAAGATCGAAGCCATGCTTCGGGCGGCCATGCAGGCGCCTTCCGCCGGCAACCAGCAGCCCTGGGAGTTCTATGTGGTCACGGACAGGGAGAAGCTGGAGGCCTTGTCCAAGGCCCATCGGTATGCGGGCATGGTGAAAAACGCCCCTGTCGCCATCGTCTCCGCCTATCGAACGGCGTGCTGGATGCCGGAATACGCCCAGATCGACCTGTCCATCGCCATGGAGAATCTATGGCTGGAGACGGATGCGCAAGGGCTGGGCGGCGTCTGGCTGGGCATCGCGCCCATGGAGGACAGGATGGAAACGGTGGAGAAGATCATCGGGATGCCCGACACCCTGAGGGCCTTCGCCATCTTCCCCTTTGGGTACCCGGCAGAGGAGCGCCAACAGCAGGACCGGTTCGACCCGAAGCGCATCCACTGGGTGGAGTGATCCCGCCGGTGCGCGGAGGAAAGGCGGAGCCATGGGCACGCAACGCATGAACTACTGCATGGAATGCGGCACGAAGCTGACCGTAAAGCCGTTGAAAGGCGAAGGGGACGTCCCCTATTGCGAACGCTGCGGGACATTCGTTTTTCCTGTCTTCAGCACGGCCTGCAGCATGATCGTGATGAACCCGGAGCAGGATAAAATCCTGCTCATCAAGCAGTACGGCCGGAAGGACTATATCCTGGTGGCCGGCTACGTCAGCAAGGGGGAGGACGCCGAAACGGCCGCCATCCGGGAGATCCGGGAGGAGCTGGGCGTCGAGACTGCCGGCATCCGATTCAACCGGACCCATTATTTCGGCCCTTCCAACACGTTGATGATCAATTTCAGGGTCCTGCTGCCATCCGAAGAGATCCATCCCAACGAGGAGATCGACGATTGGCAGTGGTTCTCCCTGGCGGAAGCCCGAAAGAAGGTCCGGCCCGACAGCCTGGCCCGGGACTTTTTGGTAGGCATGCTGGACGGGGAATACCATTTCCACGACGAGAAATACAGCATATCCGGAAGAAAGTAGATATCCCTGTTGATCCCAGCCCCGCAAGGGGGCGGGATTCGATCTGCGCTCACACGCCAGGAGCGCATGCGGATCATCTTCAAAAAACCTGGACATTGTCAAAAAATCCATGGATACAGGGATTTTTTTGAGCTCCGCGCATGCCGCGGATGCCATAAAAGAGCCGGAAGCGCACAAAAATGTGCCCAAAGCGTTCCCATTTATTTTTTGGAGAGTTGTCTATCCTGCGAAAGAGCCCAGGAAGGCGAGGCTGGGCTTGGGGGTGCGCTTTTGGGTGGCGCGGTCCACGGCGACGAGGCCGAAAGTCATGGAGAAGCCCTTCTGCCACTCGAAGTTGTCCAGGAGGGACCAGTGGAAGTAACCCCGGATGGGGAGGCCGTCGGCGAGGCAGGATTGGACGCCGGCAAGGGCTTCCCGGAGGAAGGCCACCCGGCGGGTATCGTCGGCAGTGGCGATGCCGTTCTCCGTGACGATCAGGTCCCCGGGGAAATCCCGGTGGACTTTGCGGAGCACGTGGGCCAGGGCCTGAGGATAGAACTCGTACTCCATCTGGGTCAGCTCCGCGTCCTTGGGGGCGGGCAGCTGGCCCGCTGGGCCGTAGACGGTGCGGGTGTAGTTCTGGACGCCCAGGAAGTCGTCGCCCTCAATATAGGGGAGATAGTGGCGGAACTCCTCCTCCCAGGCGGCCTCGGCGAAGGCTTCGCCCCCGGGCTGGGCCTGGAGATCATGGAGGGACAGGGTCAGGCCCACCCGGATGTGGGGGCAGCGGGCCTTGATAGCCTCCCGGGCCGCCTGATGGGCTCGCATGACCAGAAGGTCCCCGGCGGGGGTCCGGGCAGAGACGAAGGTCTGGGGCTGGGGCGTGCCGAAAGCTTGAGCGTTCTCCATGGCGGCGAACTTCATGTTTTCCATCATCTTCTCGAAGTTCATGCCCACCTGGACCTTGCCCTCGGCCTGCTTCGCCCCGGAGGCCGCAGCCTTCCTGGCCTGCTCGGCCATGAGCATATAGCGCTTGGATATGGTGGCCAGCTGCAATCCCATGTTGGCCTCGTTGATGGTGCAGATGTAGTTGAGCTCGCCGCCCAGCTGCTCCGCCACATAGGCGGCGTAGCGGCAGAAGTATTCCACGGTGCTCTCCGCCTCCCAACCGCCCTCGCGGATGAGCCAGGCGGGGCTGGTGAAGTGGTGGAGGGTCACCAAGGGCTCCACGCCGTGCTCCCGGCAGCAGCGGATGACGCGGCGGTAGTGCTCGATCTCGCTTTCGTCGAACCGCCCCTCTTCGGGCTCGATCCGGGCCCACTCCAGGGAGAAGCGATAGGCGTTCAGACCCGCCTTGGAAAGCAGCTCGATATCCTCCGCGTACCGGTTGTAGTGGTCGCAGGCGTCGCCGCTGGGCTCGGTGAAGCTGGTGTGGGGCATGTGCTCCTGGAGCCAGTAGTCGCTGTGGACGTTGTTGCCCTCCACCTGATGGGCGGCAGTGGCCGCGCCGATCATGAATCCTTTGGGAAATGCCATGTTCTTTCCTCCTTATGCGTCGATCTCGTAGCGATAGGTGCCCGGCTCCACCTCATGGACCTGCCCGTCGGGCAAGCGGATCTCGGCCGGGGCGGGGACGGTGATATCGAAGACGATCCGGTCCTTCTGATACCTCCAGGCGGAGCGGATGAGGCCCGCCCGGGATGTATAGCTGCCCCTGGCGTGCTGCAGCCGCGGGTCGGGCACCGGAGCGATCAGGACCTTGGCGAAGCCCGGCGCCAGGGGCCGGATGCCCAGGATATAGCGGTAGTAGAACTCGCCCACGCTGCCGAAGGCGTAGTGGTTGAAGGAGACCATGTTGTCGGAGGACATCCTGTCCTCATTCACCGTGCCGTCGGGCCTGAGGGCGTCCCAGCGCTCCCAGGTGGTGGTGGCCCCCCGCTGCACCTGATAGAGCCAGCCGGGGCAGCGCTCGCTGAGAAGCAGGTCATAGGCCAGCGTCGCCTCCCCGTGGTCTGCCAACAGGGGCAGCAGATGCTCCGTGGCGAAGAAGCCCGTCTGCATCCCCTCGGTGCGGAGCTTTTCGAGGAGCTTTACGAACACCTTGTCCCACAGCTCCCCCGCCTCCAGCACGTACCGCAGGGCCAGCACGTAGGCTCCCTGGTAGTCGTCCTTCATGGCGCCGTCGGGCTTGACAAAAGCCCTGATATAGGCGGCCCGGGATCTGGCGAGCTGGGCGGCGTACTTCTCCGCGTCCTCAGGCCTGTCCAGCATCCGGGCGGTCTCGCTCAAGATGCGCAGGTCGTTGACCAGAAAGGCGTTGGACACGGGGCCGTTGTGCATGGCCATGTACTTCACGTCCTTGCCCAGGGTGAGCCAATCGCCGAGACTGGGCCCCATCCACAGGTCCTTCTTGCCCAGGAGGCCGCCCATGTGCCGGATCTCGCAGTCCACAAAGGCCTTCATGCTGTCGTACTGGTCCCGCAGATGCCGGTCGCTCCCGAACTGCCAGTAGAGCATCTCGGGCACGATGAGGTCGCAGTTGCCCCAGCCCAGCATGCTCATGAACCCCACGCCTGCGGGGCCCTGGGCCGGGATGGTGGGGGCCACGTACCCCTCCTTGTTGTCCTTCTGGGAGTAGCGGATGTCCCGGAGGAACTTGGTCCAGAAGGCTTCGGTGTCGAAGTTGTAGGCCCCGGTGAGGGCGAAGACCTGGCCGTCGCCGGTGTAGCCCATGCGCTCGTCCCGCTGGGGGCAGTCTGTGGGCACTTCCACGTAGTTGGACTTCTGGCCCCAGACCTGGTTTTGGTAGAGCCTGGTCACGTCCTCCCGGCCGCAGGAGAAGTCCCCCGTCCGCCTCATGTCGCTGTGGATGGCGTAGGCGGTGACGAGCCCCTCCTCGTAGGGCACGCCGGAGAGCTCCGCGTACCGAAAGCCCATATAGGTGAACCGGGGGCGATAGAGCTTCGTCTCCTGGCCCCTGTGGTATTCGATGGCGGCCCTGGCCTTGCGCAAATTGTTGGTGTAGAGGCTCCCGTCCGGGTTCAATATCTCCCCGTGGCGGACGGTCAGCATGTCCCCCGCCATCTTGGTGGGGTCGATGACGATGAACCCGGCGAAGTTCTGGCCGAAGTCCAATATGGTCCTGTCCCCCCGGGGGATGACCTCCTTGACAGGCATCTCCTCCCGGACGCGGACGGAGACGAGGGTTTCGTCGAAGACCTCCGGCACTTTCCCCGTATAGGGCACCGGGGGGAACACGGGGGCCTCCGCCCCGTCGGCATAGTAGACCTCCCCGTCGTAGAGCCCGGCGTAATCGTAGGGGCTGGGCCGGGCCACCACGCCCCGGTCCCGGGAGGTATAGACGTGCTCGCTGCCGTCGGGCCGGGTCACAATCAGCTTCCAGGCCACGGCGGGCCGATCCCCGTAGATCTTCGTCTTGTTGTCGAAGGTGAAGCGGCCGCAGTACCACCCCTGACCCAGGTACACCCGGAGCACGTTCTCCCGGCCCAGCAGGTCCCTCACGTCGTAGGTCTGGACCTGCAGCTCCCGGGGGTAATAGGTGTAGCCGGGGGCGAAGAGGACGTCGCCCACCTTCCGGCCGTTCAGCTCCGCCTCGTAGACCCCCAGGGCGGTGACGGTCAGGGTTGCCTTCTCCACCGCTCCCCCGGGGATCGCCTGGGCGAACACCTCCACGGCCCCCTCCCTGTAGGGGCGCTCGGTGGTGATGAACAGGTCTCTCAACTCCATGGTCATTTCCATCCCTTCAGGTATTCGGCGCTCCGTTCCAGGCTTTTCACCGGGTCTTTGTCGATCCAGTTCCTGTGGTTCTCCAGGATCACGGCTTCCACCCCGTTTTCAAGAGCGATCTCCCGCATGCCCGCCAGGTCCATGTTCCCCGTGCCCAGCTCCAGGCTGTCACACTTCAAAATGGGCGTCATGGCGGGGCCGGTTAGGCGGCTGCCCCGGTCGGTCACGTGCCAAAGCTGCATGCGAGGGCCCAGGCGGCGCATCCAAGCCTTGGGGTCCGCGCCCCCGTCAGCGAACCAGTAGCTGTCGAACTCAAAGCCTACCCGAGCCGGGTCCGTCTCGTCTATCAGTATATCATAGGCACGGACCTTCGGCTGCACGAACAGCAATTCCACGTTGTGATTGTGGTACAGAAGGGACAAGCCCTGTTCCTTCAGGGCCGCCCCGGCTGCATTGAGCCGCCGGACCAGGTCCTTCACCGCCTGTTCGCTGCCGTAGTCGAAGCGATACATGCCGGTGACCACCACCTTGCCCGTGCCCAGGGCCTTCGCCTCCGCGGCCACGGCGGCGGGTTCCCGTTCCAGGCTCCCCAGGTCCGCGTGGTAGCTGACGGTCTCAAGTCCGCTTTCCCCCATCAGCCTGGGCCAATCCAGCTTTCCGCCCCTGCCCGTGGGCATGCCGGCAGCTTTCGTCAAAAGCCGGACCAGCCAAGAGGTCGGTCTGGTCATGAACCGATTCAGTTCAAGGCCATCGTATCCGGCGGCCCTGACGCGGCGGAGCGTGGCGCGGGCGACTGTCTCGCTGCCCGTCACCGTGCCCAGCATGATCTGTTGTACGTAGGTCTTCATTTGCGGATCCCCTGTAAAATGCGGTTGAGCTGTTTGATGCTCTCCTCGTCGGCGCCGCCCTGCTTCAACAGGCTCAGCATGGTCATGCGACCCATCATCCGCTGCAGGGCGGGGTTGTCCTTCACGGCCTCGGCCACGTCGCCGCGCGCGGCGCTGGACTGGGCCATCATGGCCTCCACCACGGCCCCGGCCTGGGGGTGCTGCCGAAGCTCGCCCAGGGTGTCCTGGACGGAGAAGCAGGCGGGGTCCGGCTCCTCGGCGTCGAACCAGTTGGCGACGCCGGCGGCGGCCTTGTTGAAAACGTAGCTTTCGTCGGGCTCCGCCGTGTAGCGGATCACCATGGCGTCGATGCAGCCCGGAGCCTCGGCCCGGATCATATGTTCGCCCAGCAGGGGCACCCGGAAGGTGAAGACGGTATGGCCGGTTTGCGTACCCACCAGGGTACCGTCCACGTAGAGCCGGACCTCCGGCTGGTTGGCGTAGACCCTGATCTCGGTCTCATGCTCGTTCCGGTTCTCGTATCGCTTGCCGCAGAGGTGTACGAAGGGCTCGGTCCTGTTCCAGGCGGCCTTATAGAGATAGAAGGCGTCCTTGCGGAGGGACCGATCGAAGGTCACCAGGCCCTTCTGGTTCTCCCCGTGCTTGCCCCCCTCGTCCCGGCCATCGGCGGCGAAGTCGAACAGGTTCCACACATGGGTGGCCCAGAGCCAGGGCCTTTCCTCGATCATGCGGAGCATGTGCTCGTGGTACAGGCACTGGTACTCCTCGGTGTAGTCCCCCTTCTCGGTGCGGCTGCTGTGGAAGGCGGGGTTGGCGTCGGCCCCGTATTCGCTGAAGCCCATGACCTTTTCGGGGTACTTCTCGTGGAACTCGTCGAAGAACCGGTCCGTCTCGTCCATGTCCCCCAGATACCAGCCGAAGTACAGGTTGTAGCTGTTCACGTCCGGGATATCCAGGATGGGGCTGTCGGTCTCCAGCATGAACACGTTGGCCATGGCGGTCTTCCTCGTGGGGTCCAGCTTATGGCACAGGTCGTTGAGCTGGCGATGGTTCTCCAGCAGGTCCTCGTTCACGGCGCTGGCGGCGGTGATCTCGTTGGAAAGGCCCCAGACCGCGATGGAGGGGTGGTTACAGCACTGGGTGATGAGCTCCCGCATGGCGGTGAGGGTGTTCTCCCGCCCGTCCGCCATGTGCATGGTGATATAGGGGATCTCCGCCCAGACCACGATGCCGTTCTCGTCGCACAGGTCGTAGAATGCCTGGGCATGCTGATAGTGGGCGAGGCGCACCGTGTTGGCGCCAATCTCCCGGATCAGGGCCATGTCGGCGGCGTGATCCTCATAGGAGAGAGCGTTGCCTTTGCCCTTTCTGTCCTGGTGGCGGCTCACGCCCCGGAGGGGGTAAAGGCGGCCGTTCAGCAGAAAGCCCTTCTCGGGGTCGAAGTCGAAGATGCGGCAGCCGAAGCGGGCGCTGACCTCATCCCCGCTGGAAAGTTGGGCCGTGGCGGTGTAGAGGTAGGGGTCGTTTACCCCGTCCCACAGGCGTGGGTTTTCGATGACGAACTCCGCCCTGCTTTGGACGGTCTTCGTTTCCCCGTTCACGGTGATAGCCGCGGACTCAGCGTTGTGCCAGGTCTCCACGGTGACGACGGCCTGCTTCTTATCGAGGTCCACCACGGGGGTGACCCGAATCCCCGAGGTGCCGTCCTTCAACAGCTCGAAGTGCTCTTTGGGCACGGAGACAATGTTCACGTCCCGATAGAGGCCGCCGTAGAAGGTGAAGTCCGCCTTCTGGGGGTAGACCCGGCGGCTGTCGCCGTTGTCCACGGAGACGGCCAGGGTGCCGGGATGAGGCAGCGCCACCCGGAAGGTGGCATACCCGCCCTCGTGACGGGCCAACAGCTGGCCGTCCAGATACACTTCGGCGGTGTGGTTGGCTCCGTTGATCTCCAGGAAGTTCACCGCTCCGGAAAGCTCCTCGGCCGTCACCTCCCGCACGTACCAGCACAGGCCCCTATGGTAGTCGTTGCCCCCGTCCTGGCCGTCCAGGGCGTTCCAGGTGTGAGGCAGGGTCACCGCCTCTCCCCTCTCGGCGTAGGCTACGGCCGTTTCCACGGGGACGGCGGCCTTCAAAAACCGCCATCCCTCGTTGATGTTCAGGATCCTGCGCATGGCTTCACTCCGCCGATGCAGCCTGCTTCTTGGCGGCGATCTCCTTCTGTATCTCCTCCATCTTCTCCTTCGTCAGGGAGAACTTCTTCATGGCCAGGATCGTGCAGATCCAGCCAATGATGGGGAACCCGCAGAACAGGACCACAGTGATGATCCGGATGCCCGGGGTCAACAGGTCGGTTCCCTGGGGGATGCGGGAGCCGGTGTAGCCCACGAAGCCGATGAGGAAGGTGGCCAGCATGGGGGCCAGCGCGCTGATCATTTTGTCGATGAAGGAATAGACGGCGCTGACGGTGGCGGGCAGGTAGTTGCCGGAGCGGTAGAGCTCATAGTCCACCACGTCCATGCGCATGGCGTTGGTGGCGGTGGAAACGATCATCTTCAGGGCGTTATTGCCCAGCATCAACAGGAAGAACAGCGCCAGCGGCAGCCCGATCCCGGATGCGCTCTTGGCGGGCACGAACAGCAGGTACAGGGAGAAAGCGATGTTCCAGAAGATGCAGACCCAGGTCCACTTGACCATGACCTTCCTGTTGCCCTGCTTTCCGGCCATGCGGGCACCCAGGATGGCGAAGACGATGGAAGGGAGCATGGCGACGATGGAAACGATGGAGGAGCCGATCATGGACCCCAGAAGCACGCCGTAGAGGAGCGTCACGATAACGGACTGGCTGCCCACGGTCTGCGTCAGCTTGTCGGAGCTGGCAGCCACGATGTACCGGCCCAGCTCCTTGTTCTCCTTCAGGAGAGAGAGCATTTCTTTGAACGAAGGCGTCTGGCTCTTCTTGAGTCCAGCGAAATTCTCCGGCTTGTCATAGGGCGTGAGGCCGATACAGGAGAGCACCAGCGCAACGAAGGACACAGCCACCACAAGCAGGTTGGACATTTGGAAGACCCGGATCGTCCAGTTGTAGTCCGTGTTGCCGGCTTCGTTGACGAAGGGGACGCCCCATTTCTTCAGGAAGACGGTGGTGATCACGCCCGCCACGATCATGGGGGACAGATAGGAATAGACCGTAGCCCAGACGCCCAGGGTGGGCCGCTGCTTTGGGTCGTTGGTCAGGATGTTGCCCGTCATGTTGGCGGTACAACTGGTGAAGGTGTAACCGATGATGTACAGAGCATAGATCAGCATGAACACCAGCACACCCCTGGGGCTGGACAGAGTCTCGTCGGCGCCGAAGCTGAACTTTCCGGCAAAGACGTTACACATGAGCGTGGTGGCTGCAGCCATCAGTGCCCAGCCTACGATCAGGAAGAAGCGCAGTTTGCCGTGCTTGGAATTGAACTTTTCAATGGCGAGAGCGATGATGGGATCGGTGATGCTGTCAAATACCCGGGACAGGGTGATGAGCACGCCCACCAGGGCCGTGGTGATGGCAAAGCCCAGGTTGCCGATGTAGGCGGCATACCCCAGCAGCACATAGAAAGCCATCTGCATGATGCCGGTCATCTGGCTCAAGGCGATATGGGAGGTCTTGGCCCGGCGATACTGGACGCCGTCGGTGGATTCGAGGACCTGAGGATTCTTTTTCATGACGCTGCTCCTTGCTTTTTTCGCGGGCTTGGATCTGCCGCCCGCCTTATGAGTTAATTGTAGGGCCGAGGTCAAGAGACGTAAAGCCAAAATGCCGGAAAAAATTACAAAAATTCAGGAAAGCTGTTGAGAAATCCGGGAAACCGTGATAGGATCGAAGGGTAGTATGAAAAACGCCGAAAGGACGGACCCTTTCCATGGAAAATGGAATGACCCGCGCCGAGCGGAATTTGATCCTGCTCCAAAGTCTGATCCCGAAAAATGAAAAAATTTACGTATGGTGCTGCCGCCCGGAGGGGGACTTCATCGTCGCCTCCTGCCCGGAGGAGGACCGCCCCGTCCTGGAGGAGGCCTTCCGCCGGTTCGAGGGGCTTGAGCGCCTGGCGCAGTATGCAGCCCAGGCGGATAAACGGCCGGTGCTCCTGGGTTCCCCCATCGGCATGCAATGGGCCCTGAGCTACGAGCCGGACCGCAACGGGTCCCTCTATTTCCTCATCGGCCCCGTGTTCTACGACACTCCCCGGCCGGAGCGCCTCCGCCGGGCCTTGCAGCCCTACGTGGACAGCCGGGAAGGGGCGGATTGGGTCGCGGCTCTGACGGCCATGGTCCCCCGGCTGCCCGTCATGACCTATGCCATCTTCAGTCGCTACGTGCTCATGATCCACAACACCCTGACGGACCAGCAGCTGGGCCTGGACGCCCTGGAGGGGGACCTGCCCGAAAGCGGACCCTCCGCCGCCCTGCCCGTGGGGGTGCGGGACCGATCGAAGGTCTACGCCGCCGAGCAGGCCATGCTGGAGATGGTCCGCACGGGAAACATCAACTACCACGCCGTTCTCCAGCGCAGCGTCCAGCTGAGCCCCGGCGTGCCGGTCCAGGGCCAGGACCCCCTGCGGAATATGAAGACCAGCATCATCGTGTTCACCACATTGGTCTGCCGGGCGGCCATAGAGGGGGGCCTGAGCCCGGAGGTGGCCTATCCCCTGGGGGACTCCTACATCCAGTCCGCCGAAAACAGCCACGACTCCGGGGAGCTGGCGGCCCTCGCTTCCGCCATGTATCACGACTTCATCTACCGGGTCCACCACGTCCGCACCAATCCCACCTGCTCCCACGCCATCCAGAAGGTCTGCGACTATATCGACATGAGTTTGGACCGGCCCATCCGCACGGCCGACCTTGCGGCCCTGGTGGGCTACACGGAATACTACCTGACCGAGAAATTCAAAAAGGAGACGGGCCAGTCCGTCTCCCAGTACATCCGTGCCGCCAAAATAGCCCGAGCAAAGGTCCTCCTCACCTCCACCACCCTCTCCGTCCGGGACATCGCCGAGTGCCTGGCCTTCAACACTCCCAACTACTTCATCCAATCCTTCCGCACCCTGGAAGGCCTCACCCCCGCCCAGTACCGCAAGAACGTCCGGCAGAAGTGATGTTTCATCGCCTTTCTGACTGCATTTTGACTGCACGATCCATGAGAAAGCTACTGCACAGTATGTTCAGTCGTACAGTCTTGATAATGAGCCTGACAACATTGAGCCCGCGGACACTGTAACGATCGTGTGGTGGATTGAGGAAAACAGCATGAGCAAAGACACATCGTGAGTGTATGATAAAGCCGGAATGCGGCAGATGACGCAATCCGGTTTTTGTATTCAAAGCACCGGAGGGATGGCGTTTCGGGAGAAAACGTGATATGCTTATATAGATAACGGATAGAATTGTTTACGTAGAAAAGAGGTACCTTCAATGCATGAGATCAAATGCCCTAACTGCGGCCAGGTTTTTCAGGTGGATGAGAGCGGGTACGCGCAGATCGTTCAGCAGATCAGAGACAGGGAATTCGCGCAGGAATTGGACCGGCGTGAGCAGGAACTGAAAAAAAGAGCGGAAAGCGACCTTATGGTCGTTCGTATGGAAGAGCAGAAATCGCGCATGGAGGAGCTCTCCAAAAGGGACGCTGCGCTTTCGGAGAAGGAGCGGCTCATTGAACAGCTTAAATCCCGGCTGGCAAACGGCGAGAACGAAAAGAAGCTTGCGGTTTCCGAAGCCGTGCAGGCTGCCGTCAAGGAGAATGATTCTGAGCTCGGGAAAAAGAATGAGGAACTGGCGAGCAGGGATCGGGAGATCGAGCGGCTGAAGGCGCAGATCGCGAATGCTGAGACCGAAAAGAAGCTTGCGGTTTCCGAAGCCGTGCAGGAAAAGGACAGAGCGCTTTCGGAGAAAGCGACGGAGATTACAGAGCTGAAAGGGCAGCTTTCCAGCAAGGAGACGGAAGGACAGCTCAAGGAAAAATCCCTGAAGGAGCAGTACGAGGAAAAGCTGAAGGCCAAAGACGAGCAGATTGAGTATTACAAGGATTTCAAGGCACGGCAGTCTACGAAGATGGTCGGCGAGAGTTTGGAGCAACACTGTCAGAACCAGTTCAACTCGGTTCGCATGGGCATGTTCCCGAAGGCTTATTTTGAAAAGGACAACGATGACCGCACCGGCAGCAAGGGCGATTTCATCTTCCGGGAATCGGATGATGGCGGGACAGAGTTCCTGTCCATCATGTTTGAAATGAAAAACGAGATGGATACTACTGCAACCAAGCATAAGAACGAGGACTTCTTCAAGGAACTCGACAAGGATCGCCGTGAAAAGGGCTGCGAATATGCCGTGCTGGTGTCGCTTCTTGAGATCGATAACGATCTGTACAACAACGGCATCGTGGACGTATCCTATCGCTACCCCAAAATGTACGTGATCCGTCCGCAGTTCTTTATTCCCATGATCACACTGCTCAGAAATGCCGCGCTGAATTCCCTGCAGTACCAGAAGGAGCTGCAGGTGGTGAAGAACCAGCAGCTTGATCTCCTGCATTTCGAGGAGAACATGAAGGCCTTCAAAAGTGGTTTTGCAAGAAACTACGAGCTGGCTTCACGGAAATTCCAAGATGCCATTGATGATATTGACAAGACAATAAAAGCTTTAGAGAAGATAAAGGCAGACCTGCTGTCCTCCGACAGAAACATGCGCCTTGCAAATGACAAGGCACAGGATTTGAGTATTAAAAGACTAACAAAGAACGCTCCTTCCGTAAAAGCAATGTTTGACGCATTGGCTTCTGAAGATAGGTAAGTCGAGAGGACCTGTTGCTATTGAATAACCATCCATGTCAAAACGAGTGGACTAAGGAGGGACGTATGGACATGACCTTTCGCGCTTTCATAAAGAAATACTGGCTGCAGGCGGCGGCCGTGCTCTGCAGCATGGCGGTTTTCCTGTTCTGGATCGCGTTGCGCGTCAACTGGGCGGGCATTTCCAAATTCCTGGGCGCGGATCACAACCCCAGCTTTCTTGTGATGAACCTGCCGCTCTTGATCTCGATCCTCATGGGCGTGATCCTGCTGCTGACGATCCTGTCCTTCCTCTTTATCCGCGACAAAAAGAGAGGACCGTATATGGCGTCGCTGGCGTTCTCCGCCGTTTTCGCCATCGCCATCGGCATCGTGATCGCCAACGGCTCCAACGATTATATCCAGTTCATCCTACCCAAATTCCTCCGATCCGTGGGGGTGACCGCCGCGCTGATCCTTGTTTTCTGCCTGCTGTTTTTCCACGCGCCGAACAGGGGATGGAAGCTTGCGGCGAAGATCCTGTTCCTGTCGGCGCTGATCGCCGCCTGTGCCATCGTCGGCTACGGCCTTCGGCCATGCCGCTTCACGTACCGGCCGGTGGTCTACGCGGTGGAGGACGACTACCAGATCGTGTTTTCTACCAGCGACACCGCCATCGTCTGGGTGGAGGTCGGCCAGGAGAAGTACTACGATCTGTACGCGGGCAGCATGCGGTCCAAAGACCTGGTGCATAAGGTCACCGTGCCGCAGCGCGCCTTGGACGAGGCAAAGAGCTACAGGATCTGCGCCAAACAGATGATCTACCGGGGGCCCTTCGGCGGCTACACGGGCGAAACCTTCTCCGAGCAATACCCATTCATCCCGGTGAACACCGGGGACGGGATCTGTTATCTGGCCCTCCCGGACCTCCATGGCGCCGTGGATGGCGCGGTGAGCCTTGCCGACCATGCTCGGCGGGAAAACACCCTTGACTTCATCGTGCTCCTGGGGGATCAGACCAGCATGGTCGATCGGTATGAGGACGCCCAGATCGCCAATGAGATCGCCTTCAAGATCACCGGCGGCATGATCCCGGTCATCTATACCCGGGGCAACCACGAGATCAAGGGCGAGTATGCTGAAGATCTGTACAAATACGTCGGCAGCAAGAACGGCAATTTCTATTACACCTTCCGGCTTTCGAACATATACGGCATCATGCTCGATTTGGGCGAGGATCACGACGACGACTGGTGGGAGTATTATGAAACGGCCCAGTTTGACCTGTACCGGGAGGAGCAGACCCGCATGCTGGACGATATCATCGCCGCAGGAGAATACAAGGACGCCGCCTACACCATGGCCGTCTGCCACATCCCCATCCCCTTTGTGAACGCGCGCCACAACCACGAAGCGGTCAAGGCCGCCTGGACGGAGCGGCTCAACGAGATCGGCGTGGATATCCTCATCACCGGCCATCAGCATGATCTGTATCCGTTCCTGGAGGGGACCATCCCGCCCAACACGCAGCTGGTGTACAACAAGGACTTCTCCGGCACGGAGGGCAAGACCTACAATGGATACATGACGGACTATCACTTTAACGCTTTCATCTGCGGCAAGCGGGGGCTGACCCAGCACGACGAGGCGCCCGCCGGGAATACTACCGATTACGTGGGGATGCTGGTGAACGTGGACCTGAATAGCGGCAGCCAGTCCTGCGTCTACATGAATTCCAAAGGAGACATCGTCCACGTGGTCAATCCCTTTGCTGACTATACCTACGGCACGGAACCCATCGTGACGACGCTGAAATAAACAGATATATCCGATTACAACCGCCGAACTCATCAGAATCCTTATTTTGATACGTCGATAACTTCGGATTTGTGGGGGACCTTTGGCATGGGAAAAGATCTGTCTAAAATGACATTGAAGGAGTTAGGCTATCACGAGGATTTTTGGAAAGCGCTAGATGAATTGGTAAGCAATTCAGAAATCGTGATCGACAGACCCAGGGGTTCTGCTCATCCCAGATTCCCAAACTTCATCTATAAAGTTGACTATGGATATTTGAAAGATACCGCCTCAATGGATGGTGGAGGAATAGATGTATGGGTCGGAAGCGGTGATAAAAAGATCGACGCCATCATGTGTATCGTTGATTTGATGAAGAGAGATTCAGAAATCAAAATACTGGTTGGTTGTACGGAAGAAGAAAAGCTGGAAGTATACAAAACCCATAATGAAACGCAGTATATGAAAGGTATTTTGATACGTCGACAAATCCCAGCTTGTCGGGACATCGCTACATCAGGATTTTGACAAAAGAAAAACAGGAGGACCTTGTGAAAAAGGCATTCCGAATACTTTTGATACTGCTGGCGCTGATTATCATCGTAGTAGCCGGACTACTGGTCAGAACGAAGATCCGGACCGACAGGATCCTGAACGACTACGCCTCGATCTACGATGCCGAAAAATACAGAACGCCGGTATACGCAGAGGGCGTGGAGGTAATCACCCAGGACGTGTCCTGCGGATACGCCTGCCTCGAGATGTTTTCCGCCTGGAACGGAGGGCATCTGACGGAGGAGGATCTGTATGCCGAATACGGCAAGGTCGTCACTTCGACCGGAGGCAGGTTCTGTGAGGAGATGAACAAGCGATTCCCGGAATATACCACGACCATGCACCGGTACATGACCAACACCGAACTCATCGACGCCGCGTATGAAAACCTGTCAAAGGGCATTCCTGTCCCCTTTGAGTGGGCGGCCAAATACGGCGACGTATGGACCCTCCACTATTCCCTGCTGACCGGAATGGATATCCCGAACGACAGGGTCACTGTATCAAATCCCTATGGATATGTGGAGGAGATATCGGTAGAGGAGTTCCTGCGGCGCACAAGTTTTGAAGCCTATGAGGACATGCCATTCTATCTCCAACTGGCGTTTGCAGCCGGCGTGTTCGAGAAAAACACCTTATTTACCGTCCGATGACGGAGCAGAACAGGCTGTACTATCACCGGTAAATCTTGGCTTTCTACAGGAGGCAATACAATGTCTATACTTGCTGCGTTCATGGTCCCGCACCCGCCCATGATCGTCCCGGAGATTGGGAAGGGAAGCGAGAAACAGGTCACAGATACGATTGTAGCGTATGAGCGAGTCGCAGATGAAGTGGCCGCCCTGAAGCCGGATACGCTGATCATCACCAGTCCGCATGCCGTGATGTACGCGGATTACTTCCACATTTCCCCCGGAAAGGCTGCGGCAGGCTCCTTCCGGCAGTTCCGCGCGCCCGGCGTCCGCTTTTCGGAGCAGTACGATACGGAGCTGGTGAACCGCATCTGTGCACTGTCGGACGAGGCCGGTTTTCCTGCGGGGACGCTGGGGGAGAGGGAAGCGGCGCTCGATCACGGGACCATGGTCCCTCTGTGGTTCATCCGAAAGAAGTACTGCCCCTGACCGACCATTACCGCCTTGGGCAGATCATCGCCCGAGCTGCGGCAGATACCGGAACTCGGGCGGTCCTGATCGCCAGCGGGGACCTTTCCCACAAACTCCAGGAATACGGGCCCTATGGGTTCGCCAAGGAAGGGCCTGAATACGACCGGAGGATCATGGACGTTTGTGGCCGGGCGGCCTTTGGCGAGCTGTTCGACTTTGACGAGACCTTCTGCGACAAGGCGGCGGAATGCGGCCACCGGTCCTTTGTGATCATGGCCGGGGCTTTGGACGGCATCAGCATAAAGGCCACGGTCCTGTCCCATCAGGACGTGACCGGCGTGGGCTACGGGATCTGTACGTTCTATCCGGAGGGAACGGACCCGAATCGTCATTTTTTGAAAGCATATCAGGAAAAGGCGGAGCGAGAATGCCTCGAACAAGCGGAAAAGAGCGATCCGTACGTCAGGCTGGCGCGGGCTTCCGTAGAAAGTTGGGTCCGGCATCACGAGCGCATCTCCGTTCCCGAAGGGCTCCCGGAAGAAATTCTGACGCGGCGGGCAGGCGCGTTTGTCTCCCTGCACCGCCACGGGCGGCTGCGGGGCTGTATCGGGACGATCATGGCGACAGAGAAGAGCATCGCGGAGGAGATCGTCCAGAACGCCATCAGCGCCTGTTCCCGGGATCCCCGGTTTTCGCCGGTCACGGCGGACGAGCTCAGCACCCTGGAGATCAGCGTGGATGTTCTTGGGGAGCTGGAGAGCATCGACTCCCCTGATGAGCTGGATGTGAAACGATACGGCGTGGTGGTCAGCCACGGGCGGAAGCGGGGGCTGTTGCTGCCGAATCTCGATGGCGTGGACACCGTGGAAGAACAGATCCGCATCGCCCGGCAGAAGGGCGGCATCCGCGAGGGAGAGCCGTACCGGCTTGAACGGTTCGAAGTGGTGCGGCATTTCTGAGGAGGACGGTCTATGGCAACCTGCGGCGTTTGCTTCCGACATTGCACGATCCCGGAGGGGCAGCTGGGCTTC